>CAYGHJ010000026.1:0-12560 GCA_964349605.1 uncultured Candidatus Planktophila sp.
TCCGCGGGTTTTTTAATCTCGATTAATACTTAGTGCGCTCCCACCCTGGACGGGCTTTACGATTACCTGCAACACCACGACCATCTCGGGTGCGATAGACAATTGATGGACGGAACAAATACCCAACTGGCGCACTCAATGAGTGCACTAGTCGCGTAAACGGCCAGATAATAAAGAGAGACATTCCGATAACTGCGTGGACTCTAAATGCCATTGGGCTGGCCATAATGAGTTCGCCATTAGGGCTGAACGTCAAAATTGACCTCACCCAAGGAGCGACGGTTTCACGATAATTATGCTCCTCACCTATCACTCCGGCACTCGATAACGTCGCCGCACTACCCGCCAACAAGGTCGCAACAAGAAATACGTACATCGTCTTATCGTTCTTTGTAGTTTGCGCAAAGACCATGGCAGTCGTTCTGCGCCGATAAATTAGGAGAGTTATACCAACAAGGGTTGCGATGCCGGCAGCACCACCCATAGTGACTGCCCCTAGGTGGTAGGCCTCATGGCTTAATCCAAGGGAGTCGGTGAAATCCTGTGGAACAAGTAAGCCAACAATATGTCCACCAATGACTGCAAAGAGACCTAAGTGGAAAAGTGGGCCAGCAATACTCAAAAGCTTGCCCTCATAGATTTGCGAAGATCGAGTCGTCCAGTTGAATTTGTCGTATTTAAAACGCCAAATCAAGCCAATAATGAAAGATGAGATTGCAATGTAAGGAAGAACTGACCATAAAAGAATATTGGTAGAACTCATCGTGATACTCCCTCTAATGAAAAGTCTTTGTGGGGTGAAAACGGCTCTAAAGCAACAGCCACTGCGCCACTTAGGCCGACAAACTCTTTCGGTGGTCCAGTGATTGCTAACGCCTTAGCTCGTGCCTCTATCTCTGGCGTCATTGCAGGCAGTGATGCCACAACGGCATCCAAAACACCGGCATAAATAGAACCGCTTTTATGCAAAGCATCTCTAATGAGAAGAATTGGTGCTTGATGTTCGCCAAGGAGTAAATCCCCCTCTTGTGGATTCTCTAGTGCAGCAAACTCAAGGACAACCGCCAAGTGATCAGGTAACTCTTCTGGACTCATGACTAACCCACAACGCTTATAGATTTCAATGAAATAAACCAGAGCCATTCCACGGTTACGTGTATCTCCATGTGTCCATGAAGTTAGAAATAGTGAACACTTACGTCGCATATCAAAAATTTCAACGTAGTGCTCCTGCAGTTTATTAAGTGGCATTTCAGCGGCGCTCTTTAAAAAAACTAGAAATGGATCGCGAAGTTTGGGCTCTAATCCAGATGCCAGTTTGGCTAGCTCGTCGTATCGATCGATAAAACTTTGATCGGGATAGATAAGGCACTGGGACGCAATTGCGCGTGCAACCTCTTTGCTCATTTTGTCTGCCTATCTCTCATAATATGAAAGTTCTCGATAGTTACAGGAACAGGATTTCCTGAAGCCTGACCAAAAGGTCCTGAGTTTGAACCGAGATCTACGCCATCTAAAGAACATCCTGAATTAGCCCCCATATTCTCAAGATCTTTAGCTTGTTCGGCGTGGGCTGCAGGGATGACATACCGATCTTCATACTTTGCAATCGCAAGTAACCGATACATTTCATAAATCGACTCTTGGTCCATTCCAACAGCTTCAGGAATTTCAGGACGTGGTTCGCGCCCTAAATTAATGTCGCGCATATACGAGCGCATCGCCGATAATTTGCGGAGCGTGGATTCAACTAGCTCGGTATCTCCTGCAGTAAATAGTTCAGCAAGATAGGCAAGTGGAATACGGAGCGCGTTAATTGCACCGAAGAGATTGCCTGCATCCTCACCATCATGACCAGTCTCGGTTAACACGTCGACGATTGGTGAAAGTGGTGGTACATACCAAACCATGGGCATTGTGCGATATTCAGGGTGAAGAGGCAACGCAATCTTGTACACCTTTGCCAACTTATAGACAGGAGAGTTTTGTGCCGCTACTAACCAATCCTCTGGAATACCCTCGGCACGAGCTGCGGCAAGCACCACAGGATCATGTGGATCTAACATAAGATCGAGCTGTGCTTGATAGAGATCTTTTTCATTTTCAGTAGCTGCCGCCTCCGCCACTCGATCAGCATCGTAGAGAAATAGACCTAAATAGCGCAGGCGGCCGACGCAGGTTTCAGAACAGACTGTCGGCAAACCGATCTCAAGCCGTGGGTAGCACATGGTGCACTTTTCAGCTTTGCCAGTTTTGTGATTGAAATAGACCTTCTTATATGGACAGGCCGAGACACACATTCTCCAACCTCGGCACTGCTGTTGATCTACTAAAACGATTCCATCTTCAGCGCGCTTATACATCGCACCCGATGGGCATGCGGCAACGCATGCAGGATTTAAACAGTGTTCGCAGATTCGTGGGAGATAAAACATAAATGTCTGTTCAAAAGCTAGCTTCACTTTAGTTGTTACATCTTCAGCGAGTTTTTTAAGAATTGGATCTTTTTCAATATTTTCAGGTCCTCCACCTAAATCATCATCCCAGTTTGCAGACCATTCGATCTTCATTGGTTTGCCGGTAATGAGTGATTTTGGGCGGGCAACAGGGGTCTGTTGCCCGAGTGGAGCGGTAATTAAATTGTCATACTCATATGTCCAAGGCTCGTAGTAATCCTTGATATTGAGCATACGGGGATTTGAAAAT
This sequence comes from uncultured Candidatus Planktophila sp., assembly GCA_964349605.1. GTDB lineage: Bacteria > Actinomycetota > Actinomycetes > Nanopelagicales > Nanopelagicaceae > Planktophila. Next base: position 2,707 of record CAYGHJ010000026.1, read on the forward strand.
ATAGAGAGCAATCGACGTGCACGACTTCCGGCTTTCAAGCGAAGACGACCCCGAGAAGTGCGAACCCATCCGCCTTTAGCTTTAGCTTGATCCTCATATCCGCGTGGATAACCTTGGCCTGGTCGGGTTTCAACGTTATTAAACCATGCGTACTCAAGTCCGGTGCGATTAGTCCACGCCTGCTTGCACGTTACTGAACAGGTGTGACACCCGATGCATTTATCGAGATTCATCACCATGCCCATTTGGGCCATGACCTTCATTAGTACTCCACATCTTGTGAACGTCGTCGGATAACGGTTATTTCATCGCGTTGATTACCAGTTGGTCCAAGGTAATTAAATGCGAATGTGAGTTGTGCATAGCCACCAATGAGGTGCGAAGGTTTAATCATTAAACGTGTAAGCGAGTTATGAATTCCTCCACGCTTGCCCGAGGTTTCTGCCAGTGGAACATCTACAACACGATCCTTAGCGTGATACATAAAAACGGTACCAGTTGGCATTCGGTGCGAAACACAGGCGCGTGCAACCACTACACCGTTACGGTTATAAGCCTCAATCCACTCGTTATCTTTCACACCGATAGTTTCGGCATCTTCAACACTCATCCAAATCTCTTGTCCACCACGTGAGAGCGAGAGCATGAAAAGGTTGTCCTGATATTCAGAGTGAATCGACCATTTTGAGTGCGGTGTTAAGTATCGAACCGTGACCTCTTTTTCTTTTTGCTCGCCCTGATTTCCAAAAATACGATGCATATTTAATGGCGGCCTAAATATCGGCATCTGTTCACCGAGTTCAGTAATCCAATCGTGATCTATAAAGAAGTGCTGTCGGCCGGTCAATGTGTGCCAAGGCTTTAACCGTTCAACGTTGATTGCAAAGGCGGTATAGCGACGACCGCCATGTTCAGAGCCCGACCATTCAGGACTTGTGATGACCGGAACTGGTCTAGCCTGCGTGTCAGCAAAAGTGATTCGCTTTCCCTCATTATCGAGAGCTAAATCGGTGAGCTGTTGACCTGTCCGCTTTTCTAAGGCTCTAAAACCTGCAACTGCGATTCGCCCATTAGTTGTACCTGATAGCGCCAAAATCGTTTCGCAGGCATCTACATCTCGAGCAAGTGATGGTCGACCTTCAGCGACTCCATGAGAAATAACTCCATTTTTATGGCGCAATTGTTCTATTTCAGGCAGAACGCTGACTGGAACACCTTTTGTATTGGTACCCAGTTGATCAAGTAATGGGCCAAGAGCTCCCATTTTTTCACCGAGCTGGGCATAGTTACGTTTTACGACGACTAACTTTGGCATTGTGAGACCTGGAATCGGTTCTACTTTTCCATCTTTCCAATCTTCAACGATTCCACTTGGATTTGCCATCGCATCTGGAGTGTCATGCAGAAGTGGAACAACGACGATATCTTCGCGTTCGGCTAAATGTCCCTTTGAAGCTTCGGCAACTTGGCGCCCTAGCATCTGAAAGATGTCATAGTCGGTCTTGGTTTCCCACGGTGGATTAATCGCTGGGGTAAAAGCATGGATAAATGGGTGCATGTCAGTACTCGATAGATCATGCTTTTCATACCACGTAGCTGCTGGCAACAGAATATCTCCGAATAGGCCGGTGCTTGTCATTCTAAAATCGATTGAGACAAGAAGATCTAATTTTCCTTCTGGTGCATCCTCTTGCCACTTCACATCACGTGGTCTGGCATCAGGCCCGTTTTCTTCGGCACGTACCGAGTTATCGGTTCCAAGTAGATGCTTAAGGAAATATTCATTTCCTTTGCTTGAAGAGCCGAGAATATTTGCACGCCATACAGTTAATACACGCGGCCAGTTCTCTGGCGCATCGGGATCCTCTATTGCAAATTTTAGATTTCCGTTTTTTAACTCGTTGACAACGTGAGCCGAAGGCTCCACCCCTAATGCGCGAGCTTCATCAACTAAATCTAATGAGTTGCGATTAAGAGAAGGATAAGAAGGCATCCAACCCATTCTCGCTGACTTGGCCATAACATCAATGGCACTCATATTCTCGAAGCGGTTTTCGCCAAGAGGTGTTGCAAGGAGTTCAGACTTTAATCCGTCGTAGCGCCATTGATCTGTTGAAACGTACCAAAATGCAGTGCCAATCATTTGGCGTGGTGGCCGTGCCCAGTCGGCGCCAAAGGCTAACTGAGCCCATCCTGTTACCGGGCGGCATTTTTCTTGACCAACATAGTGCGCCCATCCCCCGCCATTGACACCTTGGCAGCCAGTTAATGTAACAAGGGCTAAGAATGTTCGATACATAGTGTCAGAGTGGAACCAGTGATTCGTACCGGCACCGAGAAGAATCATTGAGCGACCCTCGGACTCATCTGCATTCTGTGCGAACTCGCGAGCTATACGAATCGCTTGAGCTGCTGGAACATTTGTAATCTCCTCTTGCCATGCCGGCGTGTAAGGAGTTGTATCGGTGTAATCAGTTGGCCAATCACCGGCTAGACCTTCGCGACTAACACCATATTGCGCGAGCATTAAATCAAAGACCGTTGTGACTTTCTTATCGCCAATTTGAATTGTCGGAACTCCTCGATGAAGCACTCCACCGCTCTCTGATTCTTTCTGGCCCATATCAAAACGAGGCAGAAGAATTGGCGCAGAAGTTGCATTATCTCGACCATAAATACTAAGAAGTGGATCTACACCCTCTAAATCTAAGTTCCACTTACCCATCGAATCATCGTTGTAGCGATGACCCAGTGAACCATTGGGAATATAAGTTTGTCCGTTAGCTGAATCAAGCACGACAGTCTTAAACTTTGCACCCTGCGATGTGTCACCTAAATCGGAGGCAACAAGAAATTTATCAGGTACCCATGCGCCATCCTTTTCACGGAGTGAAACTAGATATGGAAGGTCGGTGAATTTCTTTACATACTCAGTAAATCGTGGAGTTTGCTTATCAACAAAAAACTCCTTCAAAATTACATGTCCCATTGCCATGCCAAGTGCGCCATCGGTACCTGGATGCGGTGCGACCCATTCATCGGCAAACTTTGTATTGTCGGCATAATCGGGGCTAATAGCAATTACTTTTTGACCACGGTATCTTGCCTCAGTCATAAAATGTGCATCGGGGGTACGAGTTACTGGAACATTTGAGCCCCACATAATTAAATAAGAGGCGTTAAACCAATCGGCTGATTCTGGTACATCGGTTTGATCGCCAAATACTTGCGGAGATGCAACAGGTAGATCGGCATACCAATCATAAAAGGAGAGCATCGAGCCACCCATTAATGAGATAAAGCGCGCACCTGCCGCGTGGGATGCCATTGACATGGCCGGGATTGGAGAGAAACCAAAGACACGATCAGGGCCATACTTTTTAATTGTGTGTACGTGCGCAGCTGCAATAATTTCAGAGATCTCTCCCCATTGCGCACGCACTAATCCACCTTTACCTCGCGCCTTTTGATACTTTGTACGACGAATTGGATCATCCATTATGTCGGCCCAAGCCAAGACTGGATCACCTAAGCGAGATTTAGCTTCGCGATACATTTCCAGAAGCAGACCTCGGATATATGGAAAACGAATTCGAGTTGGTGAATATGTGTACCAAGAAAAAGCTGCGCCACGGGGGCAACCACGGGGTTCATACTCTGGAGAGTCTGGTCCGGCCGATGGATAGTCCGTCTGCTGAGTTTCCCAAGTAATGATTCCATCTTTAACATAAACTTTCCATGAACATGATCCCGTGCAATTAACTCCATGTGTTGAACGAACTACTTTGTCATGGCTCCAACGATCACGATAGAAATCATCTCCCTCTCGCCCACCAACTTTTGTTATTGAGCGTAGATCATCAGAGACAACTCCCTTTGAAAAATACCGTCCGAGCTTGACTAAAGAATCTTCAACATCTAGGCCTAGAGTTTTATCGCTTTTCATGTCCTAATTCTCTCTCGCGTAGCCCTTCCTCAATATAGGTACAAAGACCCTATTTCTAGGAGCTGTTGTCGGGCAGGCTTTCTTTAGTATATGGACATAGAGCATCGGAGGAGCCATGGTTAAGAGAGTCGGAGCTGGGAGAGTCTTATCTCTCTCTACATTTGCATTTACTTTGATGTTTGCAGTCTGGTTAATGTTTGGAGTGCTCGGAATCCCTATTCAGAAAGAGTTTGGAATCTCAGATGCCCAGTTAGCATGGCTCTCATCAGTTGCCATTCTCAATGGATCAATTTGGCGATTATTTTTAGGCGTTCTCACCGATCGTATCGGTGGCAAAAAGGTAACCGTTGCGATGCTGCTGGTTACTTCAGTGCCAGCGTATCTCTTGGCACACATTGAACTGACCTACACATGGTTGCTTGTCTTAGCCTTCTTCGTGGGTTTTGCTGGAAACTTATTCAGCGTTGGAATAGCTTGGAACTCGCACTGGTTTGATCGCAACCGACAGGGTTTTGCACTTGGTGTCTTTGGTGCAGGAAATGTCGGCGCATCGGCAACAAAATTTATTGGTCCGGTAGTTATTGCAGGCACAGTTGGTGGTTCTTACCTTGGCGGAATCATTCCTGGTGGTTGGCGTTTCGTACCTGCTTTTTATGCGGTGCTTCTTGTCCTGACTGCAATAGCAATTCAAATTTTTTCACCAGCAGACAATGAAAACCTGCAGGCATCTCGACCTCTGCGTCAAATGTTTGCCCCTCTAAAATATATGCAAGTCTGGAGATTTTCTTTCTATTATGTAATCGTTTTTGGTGCTTATGTCGCCCTTGCCTCTTGGATGCCAAAATACTACGTCTCGGTTTATGAACTAGAACTGCAGAACGCGGCACTTTTAACCGCACTCTTCATCTTTCCGGCCTCTCTACTTCGCCCGCTTGGCGGCTATATATCTGACAAAATTGGCGCGCGTCGACTCATGTATGGAACTTTTATTTCCCTGTTAGTGGCTTTGCTTTTCTTAGCCGCACCATTTGGTTACATCGTTCTAAATACACCTGACGGACCAAGAGAAGTTCTGCCATATAGTTTGGGAGTAGTGCCATTTACCGCGCTGCTCTTTGTTGTCGGCTGTTCTATGGGTATAGGTAAAGCCGCAGTCTTTAAGCATATTCCAGAGTACTTCCCTAACGATGTCGGTGCCGTTGGAGGACTTGTTGGAACGCTGGGAGCACTTGGTGGTTTCTTACTACCACCACTATTCGTTTATGTCCGAGGTTGGACTGGCCTGCCTCAATCGACCTTCGTCGTTCTCTTCTTATTAACTCTCATCGCGACAGTTTGGATGCATGTAGTAATAGTAAAGATGCTGCACAAGGCAAGCCCGACACTTAAAAACCAGATTGATTACGACAACTCTCAAATGAATGGAGCTTGAAATGTCTGCCCAAAAAAATAAATCCTCTGAGTGGCTCGAATCCTGGGATCCAAATGCCGAGGGTAAATGGGAGTCCAAGATTGCTTGGAAAACACTTTGGATAACAACCTATGCCTTAACGCTTGGCTTCATGAGCTGGTTCTTAGTCTCAGCCTTAGCACCAAAGCTCAATAACTTAGGTTTTGATTTATCTAAAAAGGAGCTCTACTGGTTGGCTGCAATGCCTGGGCTTGCAGGTGGCGGACTCCGCTTAATCTGGATGTTCCTACCTCCGATTTTAGGAACGCGCAAATTAGTAACCTACTCAACAGCTCTGCTTATATTTCCACTCGTCGGTTGGTCGTTTGCAGTGCGCTCACCGTCGACTCCTTACGTTGCATTATTAATTCTCGCCTTTCTATCTGGAATCGGCGGCGGAGTATTTTCTGGCTTTATGCCGAGTACCTCGTACTTCTTCCCTAAATCTAAACAGGGTTTAGCACTCGGTATTCAAGCCGGTGTTGGAAACTTCGGCGTCAGTATTATTCAATTTTTAACTCCACTAATCGTTGGTTCGGCAATGTTCGGTGCAACTCTTGGTGCACCACAACATTTCGTAGACAGTGTGAAGGGAGTCGATAAATCAGTCTGGTATCAAAATGCCGGTCTCGTCTGGGTTCCATTTGTAATTCTCTCGGTACTGATCTCTTGGAAGTTTTTGAAATCCGTACCCGTTACTTCACGAGGAGTAAAAGATCAGCTTGATATTTTCAACAATAAACACACCTGGTTGATGACGGTTCTTTACTTTATGACTTTTGGAACTTTCGCTGGGTTTTCGGCGCAGTTTGGGCTTCTCATTAAAAATCTCTTTGGTGAGTTCGTAAATGCTCCTGATCCAGTTAAATTCGCATTCTTTGGCCCGCTAGTTGGCTCTGCTGCACGAGTTATTAGCGGACCAATCGCTGATCGATTAGGTGGAGGAATTCTTACCTTCGTGTCGGGTGTAGGTATTACTGCTTCAGCATTTTTCACGGCTGGTCAGCTCTCCCCTGCAAGTAGTGATGACTTTATGAGCTTTTTCTGGGGAATGATGGCAATCTTCTTCTTCGCCGGCGTTGGCAATGCCAGTACCTTTAAGCAGATGCCGATGATCTTTGAACCTCGACAGGCTGGTGGCGTACTTGGATGGACAGCGGCAATCGCTGCTTTTGGTCCCTTTGTCTTTGGCGTTCTTCTCTCACTTATTGCGCCTGCCAGCTTCTTCCAAGGAGTAGCCATCTTTGCCCTCGCTGGAACGCTCATTACATGGTGGTTTTACGCACGCAAAGGCGCAGAAGCAAGAAGTTAAAGGCTGACTCGTTATTCCGGGTGATATTCGGCAGACTCTTGCCATGGATGTCACCCGGCTTAGCGCGCTCTCTCAAGCGGTCATGGATGTTGCTAAAGGCGAGGACTTAAAGACTTCACTGAAGCGACTCATACAAAATGCGGTTCTCATTACCGACTGTACCTATGGCGCTCTCGGGTCCATCACAACAGATGGAAGCCTTGAGGATTTTACATATGTTGGTATGAGCGATGAAACTGCCGATGAGATCGAAACTTTCCCGGAAGGTAAAGGTCTACTTGGCCACTTACTTGCAGTTCCGCAGCCGTTGCGGGTATCAGTTATTAAAGATCATCCATCATCGGTTGGCTTTCCAAAGGGCCATCCATCGATGTCAGGATTCTTAGGTGTTCCGATTCGGATTCGTAACGAGCTTTATGGAAGTATATATTTGACACAAAAGCGCAATGGAAAAGATTTCACCGAAGAAGATGAAAAACTTATTGAAGTATTAGCTTCGGCTGCGGGTGTAGCCATCGATAGCTATCGTGGGCATATTGCCCAAAACCAAGTCAGTGTCTTAGCCGAGCGTGAGCGAATTGCTCGAGATTTACATGACTTAGTTATACAAAGGTTATTCGCCTCAGGAATATCACTGCAGTCGGTTGAATCGGATCCTTCACTCTCAAATTCATCATTGGAAAAGATAAAAAGTACGTTAGAAAATCTAGATTCTACGATCCAGCAAATTAGGACAACAATCTTTGCGCTACAAGATAATCACCCCTTTGAAGATGTACGGTCTACAATTTTGAGCGAAATTGCGTCCCTAAGCATGGTTGCTGGATTTCAAATTTCCTATTCTTTTCAAGGTCCCATTGACACTTTGATTGGTGAGGAGCTTGCAAACCAAGTAATCCCAGTCATTCGCGAGCTTATTACCAATGCCATTCGACATGCAGATGCTACGAAGATTGATCTTGTTGTTCTTGCTAACCAGACGTACTGCGAAATACGGGTCGTGGATAATGGAAAAGGCTACATCCCTGGCGAGCGAAAAAGCGGACTGCTTAATCTTGAGCGACGCGCAGTTGCCAGAGGTGGAGAGTTTGAGATTATTAAAGACTCTGTTGCTGGAACTCGAACTATGTGGCGCGCTGGGCTTTAGCTTCTACCAACCCTTAACCGAACCGCCATAGCTGCCGCTTGCGTGCGACGTTCAAGGCCTAATTTTCTAAGAAGCGAAGAGACATAATTCTTAACAGTTTTTTCTGCTAAAAACATATTTTTGGCAATCTCTTTATTAGTCATGCCTTCGCCGATAAACTCAAGAACTCGCTGCTCTTGATCGGTTAACTCATAAATTTCACTTGCTGGATTCTTATTCTCGCGTAGTCGATTGGTCACTGAAGAAATTAACTTAGTATCAAGAAAACTCTCTCCCGATGCAACTTTGCGAATTGAAGCCAACAACTCTAAGTTCTTAATGTCTTTTATAAGGTAGCCGGCTGCGCCACCAAGAATCGCGCCAAGTAGAGCCTCGTCATCCTGAAAAGAGGTGAGCATCAAGACCTTCAGCTCGGGTTTAAGTGAAATTAACTCCCGACAGAGTTCGATGCCATTGCCATCGGGAAGACGAACATCTAGAACGGCTACATCGGCATCAACGGTTTTAAAATGTTCAATCGCCTCGGCGACGGTTCCAGCGCTACCAATGACAGTTAAATCACTCTCCGCATCGATGAGATCAATGAGCCCTTTACGGACTAACTCATGATCATCGACGACAAAAACTTTAGTATTCATCCACTCCTCGACTTAACTCCGAATGAACTCAATATGCCACTTATCGGGACCTTCATCTAGAAAATTTACGGAATAACTTCCGGGATGTTTCTTTTCAATTTGGGCAAGGAGCGGAATTGGCTTGTGAGGTGCAACTAAAACCATGCCCTCTCCAGATTTGAGGGATTCAAGTGCGCCAAAAATTGCTGGGTGCCTAATCTCATGCGGAATTAACGTCGCATCGAGCTCGGGGAACTTAGATGAACTTTCTTCACCACATCGACATGAATGTGATCCAGCATTTTCGGGTGCTTGCGTGATTTCAATTATTTCCATTATTACGCCATCGCTTTCTTCAGATTTTCATCGATTGAGCCTAAGAACTCTTGGGTGGTCTGCCAAGGGGCAGTCTTTGAAATAAGAAGTGCTAAATCCTTTGTCATCTTGCCCTGCTCTACGGTTTCGACGCAGACGCGCTCCAATGTTGCACAGAAAGCTGCAAGCTCGGCATTGTTATCTAATTTTGCGCGGTGAGCTAGTCCACGTGTCCATGCAAAGATCGATGCGATTGGATTTGTAGAGGTAGCTTTACCTTTTTGATGATCACGATAGTGACGCGTGACCGTGCCATGGGCGGCTTCGGATTCAACAATCTTTCCATCTGGAGTCATTAGCACCGATGTCATTAACCCAAGTGAACCATAACCCTGAGCAACAGTGTCGGACTGAACATCTCCGTCATAGTTCTTACATGCCCAGACATATCCACCCTCCATTCGAAGTGACATCGCGACCATGTCATCGATTAGGCGGTGCTCGTACCAAATTCCAGCGGCATCAAAAGCGGTTTTGAATTCAGCTTGGAAAATCTCCTCAAAGATATCCTTAAAGCGGCCATCGTAGGCTTTTAGAATCGTATTCTTAGTTGAGAGATAGACCGGGAAGTTACGGTTGAGTCCGTAGTTAAGTGATGCTCGAGCAAAGTCGCGGATTGATTCATCCATGTTGTACATGCCCATTGCAATTCCCGATGACGGGAAATCAAAGACGCTGTATTCAACTGGCTTTGAGCCATCTTCAGGAACAAAGGTCATTGTTAATTTACCTGCACTTGGTACCAAGAAATCAGTAGCTTTGTATTGATCTCCAAATGCATGGCGACCAATGACGATTGGCTTAGTCCAGTGAGGTACCAGGCGTGGAACATTGCTGATGATGATTGGTTCGCGGAAAATCACGCCACCCAAGATGTTACGAACGGTGCCGTTAGGGGATTTCCACATCTTCTTTAGACCGAATTCCTCAACTCGTGCCTCGTCCGGTGTAATAGTTGCGCACTTTATGCCTACGCCATGCTTTTGAATCGCATGTGCTGAATCAAT
>CAYGHJ010000027.1:0-12185 GCA_964349605.1 uncultured Candidatus Planktophila sp.
CACTATAGCGACGCCCCGCCAACATGCGTCCAGTGTGCTCATCAACAATTAAGAGCTCACCATTCATCACAACATAGTCTTTATCGCGCTTAAATAACTCTTTAGCACGTACAGCATTATTTAAGTAACCAATCATAGGCGTATTGGCTGCTTCGTAAAGATTACCAATTCGCAGCAATTCTTCAACTTTCGCGACGCCCTCTTCTAAAATTCCAACAGTCTTCTTCTTTTCATCCACCTCATAGTGCACGTCACGTTGCAATTTTCCAACATGATTTGCAAATTCGACATACCACTTGGTCGCTTTATCGGCAGGGCCACTGATAATCAAAGGTGTCCGTGCCTCATCAATTAAAATTGAGTCGACCTCATCGACTACGGCAAAGAAGTGATCTCTCTGAACACACTCTTCGAGCGACCACGCCATATTGTCGCGTAGATAATCGAAACCAAACTCATTATTAGTTCCATATGTAATATCGGCTAAGTAAGCTTCGCGCCGCTCGGCAGGTGTCATATTGGCAAGAATTACTCCAACTTTTAAACCTAAGAAACGGTGGATACGGCCCATCCACTCACTATCGCGCTCGGCTAAATAATCGTTTGTGGTAACAACATGAACACCACGACCGGCTAGGGCATTTAAATACGACGGTAGCGTCGCCACGAGTGTCTTTCCTTCACCTGTACGCATCTCAGCGATATTGCCTCTATGAAGAGCGGCACCACCCATTATCTGAACGTCATAATGGCGTTGGCCTAAAGTCCTCTTGGCCGCCTCGCGAACAACGGCGAAGGCTTCAGGTAGTAACTCCTCAAGAGTTTCACCATCTGTAAAGCGCCTCTGGAGCTCAGGAGTCTGGGCCCGAAGTTGCGCATCTGAGAGCGCGCTGATTCTCACTTCATGTCCGTTGACGAGATCGACAACTTTGCCGAGTTCACGAAGTAAGCGTCCTTCACCGGCACGCATAATTCTGTCAAAAAACGCTGGCATCACTGGCCCTTTCGCACAACATAGCTTGAATCAACTCTCCTATCTTAGAGGTTGAGCCACACAAGCGGTAACTGAGGCAAGAACATTTAGGCCGTGGAGCTTTAAGACCCTTGCCGCCTCAGTAAGGGTGGCCCCGCTCGTCATTACGTCATCTATCAGAATTAGATCACCGCGAGGAAATACACCTCGTTTGAGAGCAAAGGCTCCCTGCATATTCTCGGCTCGAGCAGTTGCATCCAAACCACTCTGATCAACAACTTTTCGGCACAGTTCAAGTGAATCCGATACAGGAATGCCCAGCTGCCTACCGATTTTGGATGTGATATCTACGATGAAACTTCGGCCTCTTCTTCGTCGGGCAGATGGCGATGAGGGAATAGGCACTAATCGAATATTGTGATCATCAAATCGCGCCACTGACAACACATGAATTATTGAATCAATTACTAGCGTGTCCGCTCCAACGAGCCCATTTTCCTTAGCTGCCAGAATAATCTTGCTTGCTACTGGTGAATACATCACCCCAGAATGGACCTGAAGTTTTGCAATTTGGGTAGAGTAATGATGAGGATGCCATTCTCGGCGACACTTCTCACAAATGGGTAATCCAATTACATTGCACCCGAAACATCGAGTAGGAAAAAGTAATTGGCCAAACTCTTCAAAACGTTGCATTGACTAAGAGTAAGAGTTGCCAACCAATCGAAAATTTGTTTGTGGAAACTAACGGTGAAAATCATCTGGCTGAAGTTTGATTAAACGAGAACTGATATTTGACCACGCCTGTCGAGGAAGAGTCAGGACAAAGTGTGCACCTTTTCCAGGACGACCCCATGCTTCAAGTTCACCATTATGCAAACGCGCATCTTCAAGGGCTATTGAAAGGCCGAGCCCAGTGCCACCTCGAGTTCGAGCTCTAGAAGGATCAGCACGCCAGAATCGATCAAAGACTCTTGTAAGACTAGATTCATCCAAACCAATTCCAAAATCACGAACTCCAATAGCCACATCTTCTTCACTAGCAATGATAGTAATAGTAATTGGTTTCTCTTCGGCATGATCAATTGCATTAGAAAACAAATTACGTAAAATACGCTCAACGCGCCTAATATCGGCTTTTATTACCACTGATTCTAAAATTGAGTAAATGCGTAATTCTGTCGATCGTTCTTTAGCTACTAACGCCAAGTCATCTGCACATCGTTGGGCGAGCAGCACGATATCAAAATCTACGGACTCAAGAACTGCCACCTCAGCATCAAAGCGACTGATCTCCAGTAAGTCTTCCAGCAACCTTTCGAAGCGATCAAGTTGAGCAATCATGAGTTCTGCGCTTCGAGCTACTACGGGGGTGAAATTATCTCTTGCCGTACTAATTACCTCTGATGCCATACGCAAAGTTGTAAGTGGAGTGCGCAGCTCATGTGAAACATCTGATACGAAACGCTGTTGCACCCGCGACAGGTTTTCTAGTCTAGCGAATTGTTTTTCCAGAGATTCAGCCATCTCATTAAAGGCATGACCAAGCGTAGAAATCTCATCTTGTGAGTGAACGCTCATGCGCTGTAAGAAATCACCGGCTGTAAATCTCGTTGCAATATGGGCAGCTTCTCGAACGGGACGTACGACTTGTCTGACCACTAGCCAGGTTATTAGAGCTATTAGAAGAACCAAGAACAGCCCAGTTAAAAGAAGGTAGCGTTGAATGAGATATAAAGTTGCATTTTGGTTTACCAAGGAGAAAAGCACGTACATCTCGTACTGTCCAGCGTTTGGAATCAAAACCTTTTCGCCGAAAGCAAGACCTGAAATACTATCGCCCCCCACAAAGCGAATGGGAATATAGCTCCAAGCGACATCGTTACTAGCGCGAACCTTCTTGCTTAGAGATGCAGTAATAGTTTTGGGATCGATTAAGTTCGAGCTCATCTCAAAATTTAGTTTCCTGGTATTTACATAACTTCTCAAGAACACCACATAACGTGCATTCTCACTAGTAGTGAGCGAGGTTGCAGCTGCAATTACATCATCAATTACTTTTCGAACGGTGGCATCCTTTTCGCCTTGAGCTAAAAGAGCGGTGGCATCTTTTTCGCCTTGAGCTAAAACAAGTCGATATTTGGCACTGAAAATGGTTGATCTCGCCTCAACCATCGCTGAGTCCAGGTTCACTTGCTTTATTCCCTTTGATAACTGTGAATTAAGCGCTGAGCCAGCCACATATATAACGCTAAGAGAGAGCACTACTGTTGAGATTATGACTTTAAGTGCAAGAGAGTTGCGAAATGTAGAGATAAAGCGATTCACTATTAGGAACCGCCCAAAACTCCAGCTTTGTATCCAACGCCACGTATGGTTACTACTATTTCTGGTCGCTCTACATCATGTTCGATTTTTGCTCGCAATCTTTGCACATGCACATTTACCAAACGGGTATCGGATGAGTGTCGATATCCCCACACTTCGCCGAGCAATGCATCGCGAGAAAATACTCGACCTGGTTCTCTTGCCAGCGCCACAAGCAAATCAAACTCAAGTCGAGTGAGTGCAATTTGTTTGCCGGCGCGTAAAACTTGGTGGGCTGCAACGTTGATAGCTAGATCTCCGATAGTCAAAAGACCTAAAATATCGGTATTTGTGCGTCGTAAACGAGTACGAATTCGTGCGACTAGTTCTGAGGGATGCTTGAAAGGTTTAACCATATAATCGTCGGCACCAGCCTCAAGGCCCCGCACAACATCATAGGAATCACCTTTAGCGCTAAGCATGATTATCGGCACCATTGATTCAGCCCGAATTAATTTACAGACTTCTATACCGTCAAGACCTGGCAACATAACGTCGAGCAACACCAAATCCGGTGGATTGTTTCTGAAAACATCGAGAACTTCATCGCCGCGACTTACTAAGTCAACGTCAATTCCTGCTCCGGTTAAAACTATTCCGAGCATTTCTGATAGGTCTTGATCGTCATCGACGACCATAACCAAAACCATTAGCTACCGTGCTCCCAAGAGTTCAAGTACATATCCTGGGCTGGTGTAAGTACATCGATACGACCACCCATACTTATGAGCTTCAAACTTGCAACTTCCTTATCGATATATGTTGGAACTTCGTGCACTCCAGGCTTTAGATTCTTAGCCTCTCTTACCAAGTACTCTGCCGTGAGCGCTTGATCTGAGAATGACATATCCATAACTGATGCTGGGTGCCCCTCTGCCGCACCTAGGTTTACTAAACGGCCCTCTGCTAGCAACAACAAACGGCGACCATCAGCCAAGACGTACTCATCGGTCTGGTGACGCATTTTCGAGTTCTTTGTTTTTGAATTTTGCTCTAGCCATGCAACGTCAATTTCAATATCAAAATGACCAGAGTTGGCCATAATTGCGCCATCTTTCATAATTTGAAAATGCTCTTCACGCAAGACATCGCGATTTCCAGTCACAGTAATAAAGACGTCTCCAACTTTTGCAGCATCAATCATCGGCATCACACGGAAACCCTGCATCATGGCATCAAGGGCCTTAGTTGGATCGATTTCTGTGACAATAACATCGGCGCCCATTCCCTTCGCACGCTCTGCAACGCCTTTACCGCAATAACCAAAACCTGCGACAACCAAAATGCGTCCAGCAAGTAAAAAGTTGGTTGAACGGAAAACAGCATCAAGTGTCGATTGACCAGTTCCGTAGCGGTTGTCGAACATGTGTTTGGTGTCGGTGTCGTTAACAGCAATCATTGGGAATTCAAGCGCCCCATCTTTTGCCATCTGGTTAAGACGGATAACACCAGTTGTAGTCTCTTCGCAGCCACCTGCGATATTAGGAATTAATTCTTTCCGAGTTGTGTGGAGCGTATTTACAAGATCGCAGCCATCGTCAAAAACTTGGTGAGGAGCGATATCGAGAGCGGCGTTGATGTGCACGTAATAACCATCTCGATCAACTGCATTTCGAGCGAAGACGCTAATTCCATATTCATGGACAAGTGCTGCTGCAGTGTCATCTTGAGTTGATAATGGATTTGAAGCACAGAGTGCAATATCGGCGCCTCCTGCTTTTAGAACGCGCATGAGGTTTGCAGTTTCAGTTGTGACATGCATACAAGCAGCGATTCGCACTCCAGCAAAAGGTTGTGACTTTTCAAAACGCTCACGAATCTGAGCTAGAACCGGCATATTGCGTTCTGCCCACTCGATGCGCTTTCGACCTTGAGATGCAAGAGATGCATCGGCGATGTCATGGCGTGGAAGAGTTGCTGTAATAGGTGAGTTCACGAAATGCTCCTTATAGACGAAACTGTAGGTGCTTAGGTTACTGCCTTGCTCCCTAAAGTGAGTAATGAGCCTTGGGCTAGCCGCGAATCATCGAGAGAACTTCATCACGTAGCTTGCCCATAGCCCCAGCCGACTTAGCCTCGACATTCAAGCGCAACAAAGGCTCAGTATTGGATGGTCGAAGGTTGAACCACCACGTATCACCAATGACACTGAGGCCATCCAAGCGGTCGATCTCAACTCCAAATCTCTCTGAGAAAGTTTGTTCGACGCGCAACAAAGCAAATTCTGCATCTCTTACGGTGGAGTTAATCTCCCCACTAGAAACATACCTCTGATAGGGCGCCATAATTTTTGACATAGATTTTTTAGACTCCCCAAGGGCGGCAATTGCATGGAGAGCGGCAAGTGCGCCGGAGTCGGCACGCCAAAACTCTTTAAAGTAAAAGTGGCCTGAGTGCTCTCCTCCAAATATTGCTCCACTTTCGGCCATCATCGCCTTGATATACGAGTGGCCTACGCGACTGCGAAGGCCGATTCCTCCGTTTTCACTGATCACTTCTGGCACAGCACGTGATGAAATCAGGTTGTAAATGATGGTTGAGCCGGGATATTTTATGAGCTCACGGTGGGCTATCAAGGAAGTTAAATCTGATGGGTTTATTGCAATTCCATTTTCATCAACTAAGAAACACCTATCGGCATCGCCATCAAATGCTAAGCCCAGGTCCGCTTTGTGTTTTTTCACAGCTTTTTGCAAGTCACGTAGATTTTTCGGATCAATTGGATTAGCTTCGTGATTTGGAAAACTCCCATCAAGCTCGAAAAATAATGGAATAACAGTGCAATTCAATCGCGCAAAAATTGCGGGGGCCGTATACCCGGCCATTCCATTTCCTGCATCAATCACAATAGTTAACGGCCGAATAGAGTTCAAGTTAACTAACGAAAGTAAGTGATCTACATATTCGTTAAGCATTTCTCGCTTTAATTCAACGCCGACTGAACGTATTTCGATGGGAGAGCCTTTACGAACAAAATTTTCAATTGTTTGTAAACCTGATTCTTTGCCTATTGGGCGGGCGCTACTAAAACACAACTTAATCCCGTTGTATGCCGCTGGATTATGGCTTGCAGTAAACATAGCTCCCGGCAGACCAAGTTTCCCCGAGGCGAAATACAACATGTCTGTTGAAGCAAGACCAATTCTCATTACATCCAACCCCGTTGAATTAACACCAGCCGAGAATGCTTGAGCTAATTCTGGGGATGATGGGCGCATGTCTTCGGCAACAATTACTGTAGCTGGTTCGCGCTCCTGTTGTAGGAAGCGAGCAAAAGCTAATCCTGTTGCGAAAGAAAAATCAGGCGTCATCTCTGTATCTACAAGCCCGCGAATATCATAGGCTTTAAAAATATTTGGAATCTGACTCATTTCAAATTTATTATGATGGAACGGCGCGCAGATGACCTCTACGGCCAATCTGAGTCTGCTTGCCCCCGCCATTCGAATTGTCCGGTGAGTTGATGGGCGTCATTGCAACTTCACGAACCGCATCGGCAATAGCCATAAGGTCATCTTCAGAAGGCCCACGCTCCTCACCGGCTAGCTCTTGTTTTAAAACACTCCAGCCATGTGGAACTTTAAGTCGCTCCCCATGAAGCAGGCATAAGTCATATGCATGTGGCTCGCTAAAAGTCGCAAGTGGTCCAACTACGGCCATAGATTCAGCATAGATATAGGTCAAGGTCATAGTAGCTAGAGCGCGACATCCCACGCGCGAACAACCTCTTCCTAACTTAGCTTTAGGGCTCATAAACACAAGATTAGTGGGAATGTATGGGTTTTTTGGGATTGTCATGGATTTAAAACGCGAATGTTTGAATGAGGAATTTCGACCTTGGTTAATAGACTTCCCGGAGTGATTGGTATATACCCATAACCATGTATAGATGCGACTAGCGCGGCGGCATGGGTTTCTCGGCTCGCTTCAATTATTGTGATTGAACGCGCAGAATTAGGGGCTCGCCACGTTGCTATATCGCTACCTTTAATTGTAACAATGCTTTTCTTTCCATTTATCAGAGCCACTTCCATCTTGACGGCGATTGAATCGGCTACAAAAGCAATTAGAGGTGAGAGGCCAGTAACCGCCATTTTCATGGGTGTGAGAGCGGTCGTAGGGGTACTCCAAACAAAATCTCTTCGCCCATTGGTGATGAACTTCGAGGAGATCGACGCAACTACCGGACTATCTGAAGTAATTCGAACCGCGAAATAGCTTGCAACTATCTTTGGTGACAAGACAAGCTCGGTCACAACTCCAGCTGTAATGCTACGCGAAGCAAAACCTACTGGAACAAAGTTTCCGTTTTCAGAGAGGAGTTCAAGTGAGAAGTTCGCGTCAACATTCGAAGGTGCAAGAATTCGCAGAATGTGGGCAGAGGGTTTTTGCCCTTTTTTTAGGATTTGATTTGGGACAGCAGGAATCACGAGAGTTTTAGCTGTCGAATTAACTGGATTAACAAAGTCGCCGCCGAGGGCCTTAAGACCAGCTCCCAGTTCGTCAATCATAAATGCATTGATTCGCCCCGAACGAGGAACTACCTGGATAGTCAAAGATTTATCACCAGTTGCAAGCGAGTCTAATGAGATGACTTTAAAACTTTTAGCCACAACATTAATTGAAACTAACGGCTGCTTACCATTTTCAGAGTACGTGTGTAAATCAATAATCGCTGCGCTCAACCCGCTATTGATGATAATTAATCGTCCTCGAGTTCTCACATCGGAACTTCCTCCAACGAACCACTGTGAGGATATTGGCCCTGTACACAGTGTGCCTCCCGCCCAACTGCCAATGCGACTTTGCCATACAACTGGCGTCGTTCCAAGGGCAGAAACTACTAATGAATCTTTATTCACCGGATAGCGAAGTACGTTGAATGGAATCGTCTTAGCGCTTTCAGTTGCAAGACGTTGGAAATTAGTCTTACGTGAAGCAAGTGAGATTTGTGAGGATAAACCATTTAACGTTGGTGGGCACACAACATCAGGATAAGTCTCTGAAAAATCAGAAGACCTAGTTGTTACGGTTAATAATGTCGCTAGAGTGAATGAGAGCGCCAGAGCCAAGAGCGCGACAATCGATCGTTTCATGCCAGCTCCTTCTCTGAAATTTCGCGCTTTCTTCGTCCGGCTGGTGCAGCCGCAATAATTACAACGATCCAAACAATTAATTGAAAGGAGAGCCAAGCGCGTCTTATCGTGCCATCATGCAAGAGCGAGATTTCTCCTGACTGCGTTGCAATAAACAGTGGTAAACCTAGTTCGCTTACGGTGCGCTCCAAGCGAAACCCATTTTGCAGAACAAGCCATGAACGGTCATAACTTTCTGTGAGCAATATTTTTCCTGGGTGGGTAACTAGTGCTCGCGCCCCGATCTCACCAGCTTCAAGCAGTTCTCGATCTCCGTCTTTTCCTATCAACACAAGTCGACCAGTCACGCCCTCTACATGCCAGACCACTCCTACCGAAGTTGCAGAGGCACGGGTAAATCCACCGAGTCCGTCGATTGTGCGAATAATATTTCTATCAAATGGATTTTTTACAAATATATATTTGATTCCGAAATCTGCAAAAACTTTGCTGCTTGAAATTCCAGAGCCATCTATCAGTGCTCGTGTTGCCGTAGCAATTGCACTAACTTGCGGCTGAGCTACATCCGGCTCTCCAAGCGAAATATCTTTCCCGCGCGATATATAGTATTGAATACTCTTTGGACCTTCACTCTCTATCTCTCGAAGAACAAGTGTCTTCGTGTCTTTCTCAGCACTTAAGAATGCTGGCATTACTGTTGAAACACTATTTTGAACTGGCGAGTTTGCTCCAACAGAGACGGACCAACCTAAAGTTAGGACTGAATACGCCAGCGCGAAAAAAAGTAATAGTGCTGCCAAAATATGACGAAAATGAAAATTACTTACAATCAGAATAGCTCTCAAACGATCAAGAATTACAACGCCTGCCATGCAGGCTGCTCCTGTTGCTCCAACTAAGAAAATACCAACCCAAGTTCTAGATGGCGATGAATTCCCGTGTGTTGCTATTGAAAAAGAAGAGAAGAAAACAGCCGCCGACAAGAAGCCAGTTCCGAATAAGGCAATAACCCTGGCTTTGCTCGAAGAAAAAAGTCCGACACAAAGAATTAGTGGCAAAGGGCTGATGAGCCACCATGGAAGTGAACCGATCCCACCTGGATTCCCGAGAATCACGAGATGAGCCTCACCACCGGCGACGGATAGTCCGGGCTCGCTCAGGAATTTTGATGGTTCAAATAATGCTTCAAACGAATATGGTGCGGTAAGCAATAGTGGCACCAACAGCAGTGTTAAGCGCTTTTTAACTCGCTCCAGGAAGAGGGACTTATTTGTATCGGCAACAAAGCTCTTATAGTCCCCAAGGAGTGCAATTAAAATTAAGCCTAGGAGAGCCACAAAAACTGAGAGTGCAAAGGCATTTAGTACAGCAAGAACTAAAGATATTAAGAAAATTCGACGCCAAGCGTGTAACTCAATTTCTTTCCAGTGTATTAAAAGAATTGGAATTTGCGGCGCGATTATGAGGGCTACCACTGTGGCAAGGCGTCCAGAATTAACTGCCGCAATTGCGACGGGAGAGATAGCATAGATAAAACTGGCTGAGACACTAATCCAAGTGTTTTGTGTACTCTTTTTAAATAATCTAAGCGACGACCACATCATCAATACCGGTGCTATAAGAAAGAAAAACGTTAGGAAAAACGCTGCTTTACCAAAGAATATGCTCGCACACAATGCAAGAATGGCTATCCATGGCGGTGCGGCTTTAGATGTACCCATTCCGACTTGATGCCAGGATTCAAAGTAACTTTTCCATAAATCTCGCGCCCCATCTGGTGACATGGGTAGCGCTCCACCAATGAGGGAACCTAGGCGCATTCTAGATGCAATTAAGGTTATCAAGGACAGAAAAATAAAACCTGCTACCTCCGGTTTTTTAAAGAGATTAATCCATCTCACGCCATTAATTGGTACGAGTAAATCTTCGTCTTCAACTGAATCTAGTATCGATGTCGATGTCGATGCTACACCGCTATCTGGAAGTAATCGGGAACGAATAGCCTCAAACAAGCGTGAAGTCGAAAGACGTAATTGTGACCACCTTGGCGGAATGTATGCGGCAACTATTCGTGAAGATACGAATCGCATTGCTTTACGATTTTTGCGGGCTTTAATAATTAGTGTTGGTTTAACAATTAATGATGCAACTGCAAGTAATTCATCACTTGCATACCCTGGAAGCTTTGCTAATAAATAACCAATTGAGCGCGCCAAAGCCGAACTGAGAAGCCGAATGATTAGCCATGGAATCATCCACCAAGAAGAGTTTGCAAGAAGGACATATGCAGCATTTCGACGGTCAAGCAAGAGTGGGCGATGTAAAAATGCGCCCTCTACATCAACGACTCGCCGCTCGCTCGCAGCTGCCTGAGCATGGAAAACAACAGCAGATGTAGCTGCAATCACGGTGTGTCCAGCCACCCGCGCACGCCAACCAAAATCAACATCGTCACGAAAGAGCGCTAAATTTTTATCAAAGCCACCGAGCTCTTCAAATATGTTTCGCCGGATTAATGCACCGGCTGTACTAACTGAAAGAACATCGTGGATTCCATCGTGTTGTCCTTGATCGTATTCAAGTGCTTCTAGCCCTGTCCAGCGAGCTCCATTACCCGCAATGCTAACTCCAGCTTCGAGCAAGTGAGTGCGATCATGCCAACCAAGAAGTTTTGGTCCCACCATCGCTACTTGAGGGCGGCTCTGTACGGCTTGTAGTAAGAATTCAAGTGCTGTTGGAGAAGGCGCACAGTCATCATGAAGTAACCAAATCCATTCGATTGTTCCAGCAATAACTGGCCTCAATGATTTGACGCCCATAGATACTGCTTCGCCAAAACCGGTATTGCGGTCCGCATCAATTATTGGAATTCGTGCTGACCTAAGGAGTTGTTGCGTTGAATCTCTAGAAGCAGTATCAACGGCAACAATATAATCGAGTGGTCGAGTCTGCGATGTAAGAGCTGCAACGCTTTCAGGCAACCACGCTTGTCCATCGTGTGAAACGATTATCGCGCTAACGCGATGCTGGCCTAATGCGGCCTTTTCAGCCATGACATTACCCCTCGGAGAGCTGCGAAATTACGCAGAACGACGCTTTAAGCGTCGACGTTCGCGCTCTGATAATCCGCCCCAAATTCCAAAACGTTCGTCATGAGCAAGTGCGTACTCTAAGCACTCTGATCGAACATCGCAGGAGAGACAGACGCGCTTGGCTTCGCGAGTTGAGCCACCCTTTTCAGGGAAGAAGGCTTCGGGATCAGTTTGGGCGCATAGCGAGCGCTCTTGCCAGGAGAGCTCAATGTTCTCTCCGCTCACCAAGGTGATTTTTGGTCCAGTTGTAGGGACAGGGGAGTTTGTGGCTTCAGGTCGGATCGGCATACCGATTATCCTTAATAGCTTTGTGTCTCATCCCTCGTGGAAAAGACTTACTTAAGAGTGAATTACACGCGTGTAAGTCGAATATGTCAAGCGAAAAGAGAGGGCAGATACGGCAAAATCAATAAAACTACTCTGGAATAGGCAGAATCTCATCTTTTGTCACAAAAGAGGCCTCGATATGCGAATTTTCACCCACTACTGCACCGCTTGCGATGAATGAATTAATCACTCGAGCGCCGGCGCTAATGATCACTCCACGATCAATAATCGAACCAGTTATGTGTGTTTGTGCTCCAATATGCGAAGCTGCGCCGATACATGAAGCTCCATCAATGATTGCGCTGGAATCAACTTCTGCAGTAGCCATAA
>CAYGHJ010000028.1:0-12015 GCA_964349605.1 uncultured Candidatus Planktophila sp.
CCGGAAATGCCTCCCAGTTTTTCCTTCGAATCTCTTTAGTTCCCTGAAACATTCCACAGTCCACAAGTATTTTGCTCAAAGGGGTAGTTACCAAGAAGCGACTACCTGTAACGGTCTCTGTTGCTCCCAAGAATGTGATTGTTACCTCACTCATGATTTTAAGCCTATCCCTTCATCAGGGAAGTAATTTGTACCTATGAGGCCTCAAAAAGCAAATAGAGGGCTGTTACTCATTACATTGATTTTGTTAGCTCGAAAGTTTTTCACTCTTTGTACTTATTTTCTTGCTCTCGTACCCCTAAAATCCGAGGATGTCTAAACCCCTCGGACGTTCCTACTGGAAGTTGTGGATTGCCACCGCAGTGTCAAACCTGGGTGATGGCGTTTCTATGGTGGCCTATCCATGGCTGGCATCTGCCGTTACGCGCTCACCGTTATTAATTGCGGCCGCTGGTTTTGCCTCACGTTTACCATGGCTGATATTTACTTTGCATGCAGGTGTACTCACCGATCGCTTTGATCGGCGCAAGTTAATTGTCGGCATGGATTTCATGCGAGGGATTCTCACAGTTTTTGTTGGTGTAATTGTGTGGAGCAATAAGGGTTCACTTCCCTCACTCAATGATTTAACAAAGATTACAGATTTAGAAACTAACTGGCCCCTTTATTTGACTCTTGTGTTTACTGCATTTCTATTCGGCCTTGCTGAGGTTTTGAGAGATAACAGTGCACAGACTTTGATGCCATCAGTGGTTGATAAAGAGAATTTAGAAAAAGCTAATAGTCGAATGTGGTCGGCCGAAGCTCTGACCAATAGTTTTATTGGTCCACCATTGGGTTCACTCTTAATTGGTGTAGCGATATTCCTGCCCTTCTTCTTTGATGCAATCTCATTTTTTATTGCAGTTGCCTTAGTCGCATCTCTTGCTGGAAGCTTTAGGCCAATTGAAAGCGATGAGCCACGGGAGAAAATTAACTTCAGGGCTGAAATTAAAGAGGGCTTTGCGTGGCTATGGGCACATCCACTTTTGCGTCCTATGGCAATTATTCTGGGCTGCTTAAATGGTTTAGGAACTATGGTCGGTGCAGTCTTTATTCTTTATGCTCAAGAGGTTTTACATACGACTGTATTCATTTTCGCAATTCTTGGAACAGGCGCTGCTATTGGCGGAGTCCTTGGTGGAATTTTCGCTCCCAAAGTCTCTGCTGCATTAGGAAGTGGTCCTGCCTTATCGCTTGCTCTGGCATCCGGTCCAATTGGTAATCTCATAATCGGCATGACTACTTCTTGGCAAGTAGTTTGGATAGTCACCGCCTTTGAAACTTTCCTAGCAGTTCTCTGGAACACGATTACCGTTTCCCTGCGTCAAAGCATTATTCCAACCCACTTACTAGGACGGGTGAACTCGGTTTATCGATTCTTTGCGTGGGGATCGATACCAATTGGAATGCTCCTTGGCGGCGGACTGGTCACGGTATTGGCTCACTACTTTTCTCGAGAGAGCGCCTTACGAGCGCCCTTTTTTGCCTCAGCCGTATTGGGTTTGGTTTTATTTGCGCTAGCCGCCCCCCGTCTTACCACGGCGAAAATCGATGCATCTAGGGTCAAGTCGGAGGATTAAATTTAGAGAGTTTGTATATCTTGATGCGAAATCGTTATAGAACATTACGCTCAGAACAGGCTCGGATGTATTGCGGAATACGCTTAATTTAGGGCAGACTCCATTCACCAAAGGCGTAGGTGTGGGGTAGGTCGACTCTCCACATTAAGCCTCAATTACCCTCGAGGAGATCAAATGAAACTATCACGCGGTGCAAAATTTGCACTGGCAGTTGTGGCATCAAGTGCGTTAGCAGTATCACTGCTAACTCCTGCACAGGCGGCAACTCGTTCAACCGTAGTCGTTCATGATACAAACTCATTAACAGGATTTAACTCTAATACTCCTGATACCAACCTCACGATCAATGGTGCGGTCGGATATCTCTCAGGCATAGGTTTCAATTACTATGATGATAAGAAGAACGTCATCCAGAATAAAGTTTTCGGTTCATATAAGATTGTTAAGAATAAGTCCGATGATTTCCGTGTCCAGTATACGGTTAATCCAGGTCGCCTCTGGTCAGATGGCACGCCAATTACAGGGGTGGATCTTCTTCTTTCACACATTTTGAGTAGCAACGCTTACTCAAAGGCCGCCGGTTTAGGCGATCCTGATAGCGACAACGTTCCGGC
Organism: uncultured Candidatus Planktophila sp.; assembly: GCA_964349605.1. GTDB lineage: Bacteria > Actinomycetota > Actinomycetes > Nanopelagicales > Nanopelagicaceae > Planktophila. The sequence goes on from CAYGHJ010000028.1 coordinate 2,237, forward strand.
GTTTAACTCAAATGGTTACGGTGGCACATATTCCGACAACATCGTTGGAGAGCCAGTCCTTTCTGCCGACAAAATGTCAGTAACGCTTCAATACAAGAAGCGAATTGCAAACTGGGATCTATTTGGTCCTGGACCAAATCCGGTTCACACAATGGTCTTGATCTCTGAAGGAAAGAAGGCTCTTGGATCAGTTGCAGAAAATAATGCCGCGCGCGATCGCTTCTTCACAGCCTATAACACAAAGAACACTGCCACATTGAAGGCAATTGGCAAGGTCTGGTCAGAGGCATACAACATCACTCAGGTTGATGCATCCACTAACCCACTTCTTTTTGTTGGTAACGGTGGATTCTTAGTTGAAAGCGCAGTGACAAAGTCATCTGTAACTTTGAAGGTAAACCCTAAGTACAACTCTGGCCCTGCGCTAAGCGGAGGGGTTGATACTGTTATCTTTAAGTTCATCTCAGATGGAACTGCGGCCGCACAGGCGCTAGCCAACGGTGAGCTTGATATCTACCAAGGCCAAGCAACAGCCGATGCCGTTGCCGCGCTGAAAAAGCTCACTAACGTCACCATTAAAGGTGGAATTCAGTCATGCTATGAGCACTGGGATACTCGCGTAAATGCAGCTCCAGGACAGCCTGATTACGTCGGAATCTTCAAAGGACATGGCGGAAAGGGTGCAGATTTACGTAAAGCATTCTTACTTTCAATTCCTCGTGAAGAAATCACTGAGAAGTTAATCCGACCAATCAACTCAGATGCAGTTGTCCTTGGATCAACCTTCCTCGCACCAGGTCAAGAGGGTTACGATCGTCTTGTCGCTACAAATGGTTCATCTTTCTATGCTGGAGATCAGGATGCTAAAAATGCGAAGGCTCTTCGTTTAATTAAGAAGCACTTCCCAACTGCAAGTCCAAGTAATCCTATAAAGGTGAAAGTACTTGTCCCTGGTAACAACTCGCGCCGTGCTGCCGAGTTTGCTCTTGCTAAGGCAAATGCGATAAAGGCAGGAATTGATCTGCAAGGAGATGTTCAAGCTGCGTGGAGCCCAAGAATTCAGCTATCTGAGTACGATGCGATGTTCTTTGCATACTGCCAGACAGCTGTTTCACAGGCAGGTACAAATGCAAACTTCATCATTGGTGGAGGAAACAACCGTACTGGTGTGGCTTTGCCAGCACTCGATACAATTCTAACGAAATTGCAATTCCCTCTTGATAACCGATCAATGGTCTCTCTGATGATCCAAGCAGAGCGCATCATTCACGCTGAGGGTCTAACAGTTGGAGTATTCCAATTCCCTGCAGTTACTGCCTACAACAAAGACCTCAAGGGAGTTAAGCCAGCACCTCTAAGCCCAACTCTCGTGTGGAACTATTGGGACTGGGCATACTAATAACTAGCAATTAGTTATTAGTCGAGCATAGAAATATGCAAGGACTTAGATTGTTGTAGTTTGAGTGGCCTTCGGTATGAAGATATCGAGGGCCACTCACGCTAGTATTTGAGCACTACAAAGTTTCACAAATATATGTGCGAGAAAATCGTCATAAGGATTTAAGGAGAAGTGATGCTGGGCTTCATCATGCGCCGAATTGGTATATCCATTTTGATTTTATTTGGCTCTAGCTTTATGGTTTACAATTTAGCCGCTTATGCCAGCGATCCACTTGCAGATCTTCGTCTGAGCGCAGATGATGGCGCTCGGCAGGCGATCATTGCTTTAACTCGTGACCTGCAACTAGATGTTCCACCGCCTCTTCGTTACTTTTTATGGCTAAAGGGCATTCTCGGACTCTTTGTCGGAAAATTGAATATGGGCATGACACGTGAGGCCTCATCAGTTCAAGAAGAGTTGGCATTTGCTATCCCGGTCACCCTTCGTTTAGTCGTGGTGGCTTCAATTACTGCGCTTTTGTTTGGACTTGCCTTGGGAATAATCTCAGCCCTGCGTCAGTACAGCCGCTTTGATTATGCAATGACTTTTATTGCATTTGTTTTGTTCTCCCTTCCAATATTCTGGGTAGCAGTGCTACTAAAAGAGTTTATGGCGATTCAATTTAATAATTTTTTAAGCGAACCGAATATCCCTCTCAAGTGGATGATTATTTTCTCCTGCTTTGTTGGAGTTTTTTGGAGCTCCCTATTTGGCGGTGAACGTAAGCGGTTTTGGGGTGTTTTTGTGGGCGCCTTCGCAACGAGTTTTGTGATTTTATGGGCAATTGATTTAATGGATTGGTATCTACATCCAGGGTTTGGCCCGATACTTATCGGATTTCTATCCATTGGAATCGCCATGGGTGTTGCGTCGATTTCAACTGGCCTTACAAATATTCCAGCTCGAAACGCGGCACTCACCATGGCAGGGTTAGCTGTGCTCTGGTACTACCCAGCACAGTGGTTATTTAATAATCACGGTACTTACCTTGTCACTCTCCTCATGTTCGCATTAATTGTCGGGACAGGATTTATCTGTGCATCGATCTTTAGCAAAATTGACCGTGGTCCAATAGCCCGGACGGCGATAATTACTGGAGTTATCTCAGGCTCTCTCATCTTCATCGACCGCATTATGCAAAGTTGGGCTCCATATCGAGCAACCGATGCCGTCAATGGGCGTCCAGTGCCAACATATGGCCAACGCAAGGATCAATTAGTAACCGATGACTTTTGGCTTAATAATCTCGACATAATTATGCACTTAATCTTGCCCACCTTAGCCCTAATCCTCATCTCTGTTGCTACATGGATTAGATACTCACGCGGAGCGCTTTTAGAGGTTCTCAACCAAGATTACATTCGTACGGCAAGAGCTAAAGGTCTCAATGAACGTATAGTTATCACTCGCCACGCCTTTAGAAATATGATGCTTCCGCTGTCTAGTCTATTCGTTGGGGAGTTTGTCGGACTCATAGGCGGGGCGGTTATTACCGAAAGGGTATTCGGATGGCAGGGCATGGGAACTCTATTTATTAGGGCGGTTAATAGTCAAGATTTAAATCTCTTGATGGGCGTTATCTTACTTTTGTCCACTTTAGCTGTATTAGGGAATTTGTTGGCAGATTTAGTCTATTCAGCGCTAGATCCTCGAATTAGATTGGTTAAAGAATAATGAAGCTATTTGGTAGCAGAGAGAAGCCAAGCGGAGAGATTCTCAGTGGTGGCGAGAGTGCCATTGCAAACAAAGAGGTAGAGGGATTAAGTCTGGGTCAGATTGTTCGACGTCGCTTCTTTCGACATCGAGCTGCAGTTATCGCTCTATTTGTTCTTTCGAGCCTCATTATTTTTGTTTTCACTGCCCTTGAAACCAAAATCGGTTCCCTAAGAATTCCGGGCTGGTGGAGATGGACCGTCGAGGATATTCCCGAGCTACGATACGAAGACTGCCCTGGGGGAACAATTGGATGTCCAACCTTGTCGGTAAATCCATTCTCAGGTTTTGGAATGGGAACACACCCATTTGGTCAAGATGATATTGGCCGTGACTATTTTGCACTAATAATGAACGGAGCACGACGCTCTTTGATGATTATGTTTATTATTGGAGCTGTTGCGGGCTTCATTGGGGTCGTTGTTGGATCTATATCCGGTTTTTATGGCGGAATAGTCGATGCAATTTTGATGCGCATAGTTGACTTCATCCAGACTGTACCTATCATCGTCATAGCTGCAGTTATCGGAAAGGCAGCTGGCCGAGTTGGACCCGCTTTTTTAGCCCTGTTCCTTGGCATCCTTGGTTGGACTGGTTTGGCTCGTTTAGTCCGTGCCCAGTTCCTCTCTCTGCGCGAAATGGAGTTTGTCGATGCCGCCCGTGTTGCTGGTGCTTCAAATGCTCGAATCACATTTAAACATATCCTGCCTAATGCAGTTGGTCAGATAATCGTTACCGTAACTCTAATCATGGCTGGTGCTATTTTGACAGAGACAGCGCTCTCGTATCTTGGCTTCGGAGTTGTTGCTCCAGATGTGTCATTAGGATTACTAATTAGCGAATATCAGGCTTCATTTACAACGCGACCTTGGCTTTTCTGGTGGCCAGGATTCTTCATTATTACAATCGCCTTATGTGTTAACTTCATCGGTGATGGCCTGCGTGATGCATTTGATCCACGTCAACGCCGCCGAATTACTAAAAAAGATCGCCTTAAGGCAAAGCTCGAAGTAAAGGCAGGTGCATAAATATGAGTACTGAAAAAGTTCTTGAGATATCTGATTTTAATGTTGATTTTTGGGTAGATGGTGTTTGGTATCCAGCGGTAATCGATATGAATCTTGGATTAGCCGCTGGCAAAGTCACTGCGATTGTCGGTGAATCAGGCTCTGGAAAATCTACAACGGCACTTGGATTAATGTCCTTACTAGCCTCTAATGCACGGATTAACGGAAGCGTAAAAGTAAAAGGCGAAGAGATGATCAACGCAAAGACATCGATTTTGCATAGGTTTCGTGGGCGAGAAGTTGCATACATTTTTCAAGAGCCAATGACCGCGCTCAATCCTCTTTACACCATAGGTTTTCAAATAATTGAGACGTTGAGAAATCACTTTGATATGGGACCAAAGGAAGCTCAAAAACGGGCTCTAGAGCTGATAACAATGGTTGATCTTCCAGAGCCAGAGAAGTCAATTAATAAATATCCCCATCAGTTATCTGGTGGACAACGACAGCGGGCAATGATTGCTCAAGCACTCGCATGTGATCCTGCATTACTTGTTGCAGATGAGCCAACCACCGCCCTTGATGTAACGGTTCAGGCCGAGATCCTTGATTTAATGCGGGGACTCAAAGACAAACTCAACTCTGCCATCTTGCTTATCACTCACGACATGGGCGTTGTGGCAGATATGGCCGATGAGATTCTTGTTATGAAAGATGGAATCACAGTCGAACATGGAACCGCTGATCAAATCTTTAATAAGCCACGACACCCATATACTCGGCAGCTATTGGGTGCAGTGCCAAAGCTTGGCTCCAACGTTAAACGTGTTCTTGCCTTTAGAGAGGATGCAAAGCCAGCTCCTGTTTTAAAACTTACAGATGTCACAATTGAGTATCCAAAACGCGGACGCGTTCCAGCGTTTACTGCCGTAAAAAACTTCAATCTAGAGATTTATCCCGGTGAAATCGTTGGCCTTGTTGGGGAGTCGGGCTCTGGAAAGACAACTGTTGGCCGCGCAGCGATTGGTTTGTTACCTGTAAAAAATGGAAGCATAGATATTGTTGGAAATGAGATCGCTGGCGCTAACCAAGCTCAGCTCTCTGCTATTCGCCGCCACACAGGAATCGTTTTTCAAGATCCAGCCTCATCATTGAACCCTCGTCTGCCCATTGGTGAGTCGATTGGCGAGCCAATATATTTAGCAAAAATAGCAAAAGGTGCTGATCTTGCTCGAATGGTTGAGGATTTACTCGATCAAGTAGAGCTTCCTCGTAGCTACCGAAACCGTTATCCGCATGAACTCTCTGGCGGCCAGCGCCAGCGCGTGGGTATTGCTCGTGCACTCGCCTTGACACCAGATCTCTTAATCGCTGATGAACCTACCTCGGCTCTAGATGTTTCGGTCCAGGCACGCTTCTTAGATCTACTCACTGAACTTCAGGAGAAGTTAAAGTTTGCCTGCCTCTTCATCAGTCATGATTTAGCGGTCGTAGATATTTTGGCTCACCGAATTGCCGTCATGCAGAACGGTCTACTTGTGGAAGAGGGCGATCGTGATGATATTTTGCTACGTCCACAAAATGACTACACTCGCCGATTAATTTCAGCCGTTCCGGTGCCTGATCCTGCCGAGCAGCGCATCCGCAGAGAAGCCAGATTGGCAAATAAGCGATAGTTATTTACTAATCGCTAGCCTGACCACTTCGATGTGTATAGCGGCCAAGAAAGTCGGTCTTCATATCGACGAAGTTCCCATCCAATAATGCCTGCCGCATCTGATCGACTAAACGTACAATAAATCTTTGGTTATGGATTGTCGCAAGCGTTGCGGCGATAATCTCTTTACTGCGAAATACATGGTGCATATAGGCCCGTGTGTAGTGCGTACAGGTGTAGCAGTCACATTCATCATCTATCGCCGTAAAATCACGCTTAAAACGGCTGTTAGACAGGTTAAAACGCCCCTCCATCGTGTATACGGCGCTAGTTCGGGCAATTCGAGATGCTAATACGCAATCAAAGGTGTCAATTCCATTTTCAACACCGACAAATAAATCTTCGGGGGCGCCGATGCCCAAAAGATGTTTAGGTTTATTCTCTGGCAAGACACGGTTGACCCAGGAAACAATTGTGCCGAGGACGGCTTTATCCAGAGCCCCGCCAATTCCAAAGCCATCGAAAGACTGGCCAGATGATTGCATCGACCCCAAATCACCGGCCGCTTTTTTACGTAAATCCTCATATTGAGCACCTTGAATAACGCCGAAAAGGGCTTGGTAGGGCTTACCGGTTCGCTCGTCGGTTAGACGTTTGTGTTCATCCAAACAACGCATTGCCCAGGCGAATGTGCGCTCCATTGCTAACTTTTGATAGGGGCGAGTGTTGTGCAGCGTAGTGCACTCATCAAAGGCAAAGATGATGTCGGCACCGATCTGATGTTGAACCTGCATTGAAATCTCCGGAGTGAAGCGATGCATCGAACCATCGAGGTGAGATTTAAAAGTTACACCCTCATCATCGACATGAGCCAAGCGCTCTTTATTATCTGCAATCACATCGTCTCGGCGAAATGTTTTAGCATCCATCGCTAGGACTTTCTTGAAGCCAACCCCCAGAGATAGAACTTGAAAGCCACCTGAATCGCTCATCGTTGGACCGGGCCAGTTCATGAATTCGCTTAGCCCGCCGGCCTCATCCAGGATGTCGGCACCAGGTTGTAGATAGAGATGATAAGCATTTGCAAGCAGAGCTTGTGCTCCAAGATCAGCCATCGCCTCAGGAAGAACAGATTTAACGGTTGCTTTGGTGCCTACCGGAATAAATGCTGGAGTTTGAATCTGCCCATGCGGCGTTGTAATTACTCCAACGCGCGCTAGAGAGTTACTTTCGGCATGTTTAATTTCAAATGAGAAATTCACTAGTTACCAGATCTGAACGCGGGATTCTTCATCCAACCAGAGCGCATCACTTTGCGTGAGGCCAAAAGCCTCATAAAATGGAGTGAAGTTACTGACGATGGTGTTGCAACGAAACTCACTAGGGGAGTGGGGATCGGTTGCGATACGGCGACGCTGCTCTTCAGCTCGTAACTTGCCGCGCCATACTTGTGCCCACCCAAGAAATAGTCGCTGCTCTCCAGTTAACCCATCGATTACGGGTGAGGCCTGACCGGCCAAAGAAATTTGGTAAGCCTTATAGGCAATTGCTAAACCACCTAAGTCACCAATATTTTCACCTACAGTGAGAGCGCCATTGACAGTTATGTCAGGGGTTTCTTCAGGTCGTAGCTCGTTGTACTGAGCGATCAGCGCATTAGATCGAAGTTCGAAGGCGGCGCGATCGGCATCACTCCACCAATTATTGAGTGCGCCATCTCCGTCGTACTTTGAACCTTGATCATCAAAGCCATGTCCAATTTCATGTCCAATAACTGCGCCGATTCCACCATAGTTGACGGCATCATCGGCGTTAAGTCCGAAAAATGGGGGCTGTAAAATCGCCGCAGGAAAAACGATCTCATTCATGACCGGGTTGTAATAGGCATTTACCGTTTGCGGTGTCATATGCCATTCCTCGCGATCTACGGGCTTACCAATCTTGGCTAGCTCAAAATCGCGTTGGAACTTAGTTACATGGCCAATATTTGCAAAGAGATCACTGGAGTCGGTGTGTAGCGCCGAATAGTCACGCCACTTATTTGGGTAGCCAATTTTTGGAGTGAACTTACCCAGTTTTTCTAAAGCCTTCTGCTTTGTCTCATCACTCATCCAGTCGATGGCGTTGATGCTGATGCGGTAAGCCTCAATCAGATTAGAAACAAGTGCCTCCATTCGGAGCTTTGCCTCTATCGGGAAATGCTTCTCGACATAGACCTTACCAACTGCCTCACCGAGGGAGCCTTCCACAATTGAGACAGCACGCTTCCAGCGCTCGCGAAGTTCAGGCGTACCCGACAGAGTCTTGCCATAGAAATCAAAGTTTTGATTAACTAAATCGCTAGATAGGTATGGCGCTGATCCGCTAATAATCTTCCATTTGAGCCAGGCGACCCACGAATCGCGATCAAAATTTGAAAGAATTGTGGAAAGACCGGCAAAGAATGGCGGCTGTTGAACAATCACTGAATTTAAAACAATTGATGGGATTTCTCCGGCTGATAAGTACAGATTAAAATCAAAGGCTGGCATCAAAGCGGTAACCTCTGCCCGGCTCATCTTGTTATATGTCAGCGTCGCATCTCGATCTTTTACGGCATCAAAGTGATGGCTTGCAATGGAGGTTTCAAGAGCAAGAATTTTCGCTGCTATATCAGCAGCCTCTTTAATGCCAACCAATAAAAACATAGCTTCAACATGGGCTAAGAAAGCGGTACGAATGTGAGCATGTTGGGCTTCTCGATAATACGACTCATCTGGCAGGGATATACCGCCTTGGGAAAGATATAAAATATTCGTTGAGGCATCCATTTGATCGGCATAGATGTAAGAGCCGAAGATACCTCCGAGACCCCTAGCCTCAAGCCAAGACATCGTTGAAATAAAATCTGACACGTTTTGAATCGAATCACACATGGCTAAATCTTTTAAAATTGGCGTATAACCCTTTTGCTCAATCGCCTCCGCTGCCATAAATGATGCGTAGAGATCGCTGATCTTTGCGGCCTCAGCCGATCCAGTTGCACTTTCAATGATGGCGCGGACCTGTTTTTCAGATAGGTCACGAAGGTTCATGAAAGCGCCATCGCTCGCGCGATCTGCGGGGATGATAGCGCTTTTAAGCCAACCCCCATTGAAGTAGCGGTAGAGATCATCTTGAATACGTAGGGTTGAGTCGATATTAGTAAAATCTAAACCGCTGGTACTTGTGCTCACGCGCGCAACTCCTTATGAAAATATAGTTGAAAGTTCAACTGTTAGCGTAGAATCTATTTATGCCAGAGCAAAACGCTACCGCACCGCAGTGGCTTAGCCCAGTCGAGATGAAGGCTTGGCGTAGCTACATAATTGCTAGTCGCCATTTACTTGAGGCCTTAGATAATGATTTAGAAGGCCACGATTTATCTATGCCAGATTATGAGATTTTGGCACAGTTAAGTGATGCCCCTGAGCGGCGTTTGCGAATGAGTGAACTAGCTGAAATCACACTCTTGTCTCGCTCTCGCCTTTCTCATCGAATGAAGGTTATGGAAAAGGCTGGCTGGGTAAAACGCGAAGCATGTCCTTCAGATAAACGTGGCTTCTTTGCGGTGATGACACCTAAGGGATGGAAGGCGATCGTCGCCGCGGCACCTGATCACGTAGCAAGTGTGCGCTCTCACTTTGTTGATCACTTATCAAATCAAGAACAAGTAGTTTTAGCAGGTATATTTTCTAGAATTGAAGAGTCATTTCGTTGTGAGGTGATTGAAGGGTAGAAAAATTTTATAAAAAAACCCGCCACATACAGTGGCGGGTTTTTTTAATTGCTAATTACTTAGCTGCTGCCTTCTTGCGGCGCTTCTTTGGAGCAGCTACTTTAACGGCTGCCTTCTTGCGCTTCTTTGGAGCAGCTACTTTCTTAGCTGCTGCCTTCTTGCGCTTCTTTGGAGCAGCTACTTTCTTAGCTGCTGCCTTCTTGC
>CAYGHJ010000029.1:0-11899 GCA_964349605.1 uncultured Candidatus Planktophila sp.
TGTATTTGTCGAACCAGGTGCCCAAATCGGCGTTGATTTAGAACGCGATCGCCAACGTTTTACTATTAGTCCAAGTGGAATAATCGTTGTGGGTAAAGGTATTCGAGTTATTGCTTAATTAGTGGTCCCTGAGGGCTGGAGCTATCTGCGTTCCATCTGGATGAGGGGCGCGACCCTCTCGTAGCAACTCTCCAGTATTGGCATCACGAATTACCACCTTTACCGACTGGGTCGAAGAATCCACGCCGGCGATGAGTTGTCGATTAGCCATGGCGCAAGGCTAGACTGTCCTAGTCAGCGTTGACCACAGGTAGGGCGATAATGATTGACGCAGCCCTTCATCAATGTCTCTTTGGTAGTGGAGTTAAATATGCGTATTGGTGTGCTTACAGGTGGCGGAGATTGCCCTGGACTAAATGCAGTTATCCGTGCCGCTGTCCGCAAGGGCGTTAAAGAGTATGGGCATGAGTTTGTCGGCTTTCGCGATGGTTGGAAAGGCCCACTAGAGGGCTTAACAATGCCGCTTACGATTGAAACAACTCGTGGAATTTTGCCACGCGGCGGAACGATTTTAGGTTCATCTCGCACAAACCCCTTTAAAATCGAGGGTGGCGTGGAAAAAATTAAAGAGAACTTAGCTAAAGCCGGAATCGATGCCCTCATTGCAATTGGCGGAGAAGACACACTTGGTGTTGCAACAAAGTTAGATTCACTAGGCGTCAAGGTAATTGGCGTACCAAAGACAATCGATAATGACTTAGACAATACTGACTACACATTTGGTTTTGACACCGCAGTTAATATCGCTGTAGAAGCCATTGATCGCCTGCATACAACCGCTGAATCCCACCATCGTGCATTAATCGTCGAAGTAATGGGTCGTCATGCTGGTTGGATTGCACTGCACGCCGGTCTTGCTGGAGGAGCCGCCTGCATCTTAATTCCAGAGCAAAAATTCTCTGTCGATAAAGTCTGCGAATGGGTCGAATCTCGCTTTAAATCACATTACGCACCAATTATCGTTATTGCAGAGGGTGCAATTCCCCAAGATGGGGACATGGCCGTTAAAGATCAATCGTTGGATTCATTCGGTCACGTAAAGCTATCGGGAATTGGCGATTGGCTCGCACAACAAATTGAGTCTAAGACGGGCAAAGAGGCACGCACGTCAGTACTTGGACACATTCAACGTGGTGGAACGCCAACTGCCTTTGATCGAGTTCTTGCGACGCGTTTTGGCTTACATGCAATAACTGCCGCCCATGAAGGCGACTGGGGAAAGATGGTCGCACTACATGGCACCGATATTGTCCGGGTCCCGCTTCAATCCGCCACAGAAAAATTGAAGCTTGTCCCATTAGAGCGCTACAAAGAGGCCGAGATTTTCTTTGGTTAATCGCATCTCGCGTTTACCCTTGAACTCTCTACTCTTATCCTCATGAACTCTTCTCTCGATTCTCTCTTTACACCTGGCCTCTCCACGGCACAGCAACCGAACTGGCCAGGTGGCCCAGAGGGAGTGGCAATACAGTCAGCCGTCGCCGAGCTGAAATCTTTTCCGCCATTAGTCTTTGCTGGAGAGTGCGATGATTTGAAGGCTCGAATCGCGATGGCTGCAGACGGTAAGGCCTTCTGGCTACAGGGTGGAGATTGCGCTGAAACTTTTGCAGCGGCGACTGCAGATTCAATTCGAAATAGGATTAAAACGATTCTGCAAATGGCAGCGGTTTTGCAATACCACTCCAGTCTTCCAGTAGTAAAAGTCGGACGCATGGCTGGGCAGTTTGCTAAACCTCGCTCTAACGATATGGAAACACGTGGCGAGATAACGTTACCGGCCTATCGCGGCGACGCGGTCAATGATTTAGAGTTCAATGAGGCTTCGCGCACACCGGATCCACAACGATTAGTGCGCGTTTATAACACATCTGCCGCGACCCTAAATTTAGTGCGAGCCTTTACGCAAGGCGGATTTGCCGATCTTCGCCAAGTTCATGAATGGAATAAAGGTTTTATCCGTGGCTCTTCAGTGGGTGTTCGTTACGAGCAGATGGCCAATGAAATCGGACGCGCCTTAGCCTTTATGAGATCAGCTGGAGTTGATCCTGAGTCATTTAAGTCCGTCGACTTCTTCTCCAGCCACGAAGGTCTTATTTTGGAGTATGAGAAGGCGCTGACACGCATCGATTCTCGCACCAGTGAGCCATACGATGTCTCAGCTCACTTCATCTGGATAGGCGAGCGCACGCGTCAAATAGATGGTGCCCATATTGATTTTGCTTCTAAGATTCGTAACCCAATTGGAGTCAAGCTTGGACCTAAGGCGACGGTTGAGGAAGTACTACCATTAATTGAAAAATTAGACCCAGAGCGCGAACCGGGTCGACTTACATTTATAACACGCATGGGTGCTGGAAAAATACGTGAGATATTACCTGGCTTAGTTGATGGAGTAACTAAGTCCGGAGCTAAGGTGTTGTGGGTCTGCGATCCAATGCATGGAAATACCTATGAAGCGCCGACTGGCTATAAAACACGTAGCTTTGACGATGTCTTGGAGGAAGTTAAAGGCTTTTTCGAAGTTCACAAAGCGCTCGGTACGCACCCTGGTGGAATCCATATAGAGCTCACAGGAGATGACGTGACTGAGTGCGTTGGTGGAGGCGAAAAGATCTCACACGAGGATTTAGCGACAAAGTATGAAAGTGCTTGTGATCCGCGTTTAAATCACGCACAATCTCTTGAGTTAGCTTTCTTGGTTGCCGAAATGTTGCGCGAGCGCTAATTTAGTCCACGTGCCACTTCTTGCTACCTCAATAAAAACTCCTATCGGCACCCTTAATCTATTGGCCGATGACCAAATTCTCATCGGTACAAATCTCACCACAATCTCGGCTTTTAATACAGGTGGTGAAGTAAAAATTGTTAAGTCGATTCCAGTTATTTGCGAACTAATCAACGATTACTTCGATGGCGATTTTTCTGCAATTAATGCGATAAAAGTCCGCCAGAACGGTGCCGCATTTTCACAGGGTGCATGGAAGGCGATGCGTAAAGTTGCGGCTGGCAAAACTATTTCTTATGCCGATCTTGCTGAAAAAGCGGGCTCACCTGCCGCGGTGCGCGCAGCGGGAAGTGCATGTGCCAATAATGCAATCATGCTAGTTGTGCCATGCCATCGAATCGTAAAAACCGGTGGAGCTTTAGGAAATTACGCTGGTGGTGTAGATAAGAAAGAGTGGCTACTTCGCCACGAGGGCTATTTTTAAAATCTCAATCGCCTCTTCGCATTGTGCATCATCAAAATCCATATGCGTTACTAAGCGAGCATAATGTGGGCCAAGTGGGCTAATCCAGAGCCCTGCTTCGCGTGTACGTTTAGCTAAATCAGCGGCAGAGATAACCATTGCTGACAGGTCCAAGCCAACAATATTGGTCTCAACGAGTGTTGGATCTATTAACGTTGAATTAATAGCTGCGATAGCAACAGCTAGTTTCTTAGCGCGTCGATGATCATCGGCTAATCGTTCAAGATTATTATCGAGTGCATAGTGTCCTGCCGCCGCTAAAATGCCGACTTGTCGCATCCCCGCGCCATATCGTTTGCGCCAGACTCGGGCTTTACTTACGCGGTCCTTAGTTGAAAGCATTATTGACCCTACAGGTGCACCCAACCCTTTAGATAAGCAGACACTTATAGTGTCAAAGTACTTTCCATACTCGAGGAGTGAAACCCCACTTGCGATATGAGCGTTCCAAATGCGAGCACCATCTAAATGCAGAGTTAACCCCAACTCATCAGCTTTTTCCCGTAAGTCAGCGATTTCTTTGATTGACTGAATTGTTCCGCCGCCGAAGTTATGAGTATTTTCCACGGCAACGGCAGTTGTTGAGACGAGATATGGTCCAGAGTCGGGACGGGCAATCTCTATGACATCAGATGCTTTCAATCGTCCATTGACTGCTTGCCATGTCCTCGTTGTAATTCCACTAAAAACTGCGGCGGCGCCAAGTTCGGCGCGAACAATATGCGAGTTGGATTCTGCAAGTAGTTCTTCACCTGGTGCAACAAGCATTCGAATAGCTAGTTGATTGGCGAGTGAACCTGTTGGAGTAAATACTCCCGCCTCCTTGCCAAACATTTGGGCAACGCGCGATTCGAGAGAGTTAACCGTTGGATCATCACCATAAACATCATCACCAACAGGGGCATGTGCGATTGCATCTCGCATACCAAGACAGGGTTGAGTGACCGTATCTGAACGTAGATCAATTGCCATATCTTTACCCTACTTCTCTTGCCTAATGACTATCAAATACATTGCCGTAATGACTAGTAAACCACCTATTGCGCTTTGAAAAGTCAGGCTTTCGCCGCCGAAAAGAATTGCAAACAGGGCTGCGAAGACGACCTCCATAGTTAATATGACTGCAACCTTTGTTGCACTCATATGTGCTTGCGACCATGTTTGAATAATGAAAGCGATGGCGGTGGCAAAGACGGCAGTGAAAGCTACAACTGCCCAAACGCCTAAGTCAGGAGGAGGAGAGTACCCACCAGGAATTGAAGCGATTCCAGATAAAATTGCACACATCGCTAACTGCACGACAGTCATTGCATAGGCATCTCTACCTGAACTCCATTTACTCAATGCAATTATGTGAATGGCAAAAAGGATGGCGCTGATGAAAGTTAGGAGTTCGCCAAAGCCAACCGACCACCCACGAATAGATAAGAAGGCAAGTCCGATAGTGGCGATGGCAATACAACTCCATGTAAATCGATCGACGCGCTGTCGCAGAATAATTGAGGCAAAAATCGGCGTGAGGACAATATATAGGCCTGTTACAAAGCCCGTTATTGCTGCGCCAGTACGTTCAAGTCCCAGGGTTTGGAAAATATAACCGCTTCCAAGGAAAATACCTGCAGCGCCAGCACGCAAGACCAGATCGCGGTTCATTAGTTGTAAAACCTTTGGGCGGATCATTACCATGACAACCACGGCAACTCCGAACCGAGTGAAGAGAAAGTTATTAACGCTCTGTCGAGCAATTGCATCCTTCATAATGACGAAAGACCAGCCCCATGCCATTGCAACGGCCAACAAGGCCCAAGGTGCAAACCTTATTTTGAAAAGATGTTTACTGTTGCTCACTTTTTATCACGAAGCGCTTTAAGAAGTGCAACTTCGATCGTGTGTTTTTCCTCCATGCCAGGTGTTTCTAGAACTAATGGGACCCCGGCAGTTGCAGGGTGAGCGAGAAGTTCAGCAAAAGGTTTGATTCCAATGTGTCCATCACCGATATTTTGATGACGATCTTTAAGCGCACCGCAGACATCCATTGAGTCATTAGCGTGAATTAATTTAAATCGTTCAATCCCTGCGATCTCAACGAGAAGGTCGAGCGTTTTATTCATCCCTCCTTCTGCTGCAATATCATGGCCAGCTGCAAATACATGACATGTATCTAAACAAATTCCAACTTTTGGATGGTATTCCAAAGCTTTCAAATAGTGTTCGAGGTCATCTAATTTTTTTACCAGTGACTGACCTTGCCCAGCCGTTGGCTCTAGAAGAAGAAAGGGGGCATCATCACTAAGCGCATTAAGAATGGGCATCACTCCTTCATGAATCTGTTTCCAAGCCTTGTCAACGTGGCTTATATCGACGGCAGAGCCTGTATGGATAACAACTCCCAGAGCGCCAATATCTGATCCACGTTGAAGCGAGTATGAAGTCGACGCTAAGGAATTTACATAAGTAGCCTCTGTGGGAGAGCCCAAATTAATCAGATATGGCGCATGGACATATGTGTAGATATCTAACTCGAGAGCTTTTTCTTTAAAGGCATCATCTAGATCTGGCTTTGATGCAGGCATGGCCCACATACGCGGACTTGATGCGAAAACTTGAATGACTTCAGCGCCAGTTGTCTTAGCGTATTCAATCGAGCGCTTAGCCATGCCTCCGGTCGTAGGAGCATGTGCACCGATTCTGGAGAGTTCCTTAGGCATCGGCCTACCCTACGGTAATTGTGACGGTGCTGCCACGTTTAACTTTACTGCCCACTTTAGGGGAGATACTTGTTGTTTTTTTCGTTGTCTTCACACCTAATTTTTTCACTATAACTTTAAGTTCCAAATCCTTAAGCATTCTCACGGCAGTTGCCTCGTCTATAGAGAATAGATTTGGAACAAAAACAAATTCAGTTCCCTTTGAGACGATGAGGGTAATTGAACTGCCCTTAGGTGCTTGTGAATTTCCCAAAGGGTTTTGAGAAATAACGGTACCCGCTAAAATGTTTTCACTAAATGAATAGCTGCTCTCCACATTGAAACCCGAATCAGTCAATTCATTGAGTGCCTGCTCACCACTGAGACCAACGTAGGATGGAATCAGGAAGGTTTCGACACCTTTACTCACGATAATTTTTACCACCGTATTACGTTTAACCTTGGTGCCTACTTTGGGATTCGAGCCGATTACGAAGCCCTTTGGAATCGTATTGCTAAAGACTTGGATATTTTCACCTAACTTCAAAGGGTTTTTACTAATCGATGCAGCGGCAGCTTCAGGGGTTAAGCCGACAAGCGATGTGATGGTATAGCGCTCTGCTCCCTTGGAAATTACTAATGTAACTTTCTTGCCGGTTTCGATGCGGCCTCCACCTGGAGGTATGGATTCGATAATCGTTCCCGATGCGTTTTCTTCGTCGAAGCGTTTGACGACGGCAATATTTGTTATTCCTAAAGGAGTGAAGGCAGATAGTGCATCCGAGTAAGTACCCCCAACTACTGAGGGTACAACTATGCGCGAGCCCGGTCCGACGAGTGTGTACCACCCACCCACGCCTAGCGCGATTGCAAGCAGGAGTGCAATTTTTCTATTTCGCCGCACGCGTTTGCTCGTTCGATGCTTGGCTTCCTCGCTCCGTCGAATTTGTTTAGTCGTCTCTTTCATTTCAACGCTCGGTTCAGGAATAGCCGTGGGTTTTACTTTTGTGCGTGATGGTTCGCGAATAGGTTCAACTGGTAAATCAAGGTCAAGTCTCATCTGGTTCTTCTTAGGATCTAACCGCAGCGCAATTGCCTCTAAATCCTTGAGAAATTCACTGGCGTTTCGAGGTCGCAAGTCTGGATCACGGTTAGTCGCGCGAGTAATCAACTCATCCAATGCTTGGGGAATTTCTCTGCGCTTTGATCGTAGCGATGGAACATCTTCATTGACATGCATGTATGCAATTTGAATTGGTGTATCACCTAAGAATGGTTTCTCGCCCGTGAGCATTTCAAAGGCGACTATCCCTACTGCATAGACGTCACTTCGTGCATCGGCAACTCCGCGTTGGACTTGTTCGGGGGAAAGGTATGAGACCGAACCAAGAACGACACTTGACTCTGCTGTCATGGTCGAACCGATGACTTCACCACGTGCTAAACCAAAGTCAGCGATTTTGACACGACCTTCATTTGAGACCAAGATATTTTCTGGCTTAATATCTCTATGAACAATTCCAATCGAATGCGCCGCACTCAATGCACTCAAAATAGGAGTTAAATAATTAAGTGCATCCTTTACTTCGAAGCGTCCACGCTCATTGAGGTATTCACGTAATGTGCTGCCTTCAATTAACTCCATGACTAAGAAGACCGCTGGAATTCCATTTTGATTCCAACCTTGATCTTGCACTGCCACTATATTGGGATGCGAAAGTGCTGCCGCAGCTTTGGCTTCACGGATGAAACGCGTGACATAAACATCGTCTTGGGCAAGATGCGGGTGCATGATTTTTACAGCAACCTTACGATCTAGGCGAGTGTCTATCGCTTCATAAATCGATGCCATCCCACCAGTGGCCACCTGTCGAAGTAATTGATAGCGGCTATCAATGAGCTCACCCGATAGATCCGACATACGGGTAATTTTAAGGATTCAACCTTAAAGAAGTGCTCGGGGCGCGCCAATAATAGCTATGTAGTAATGATGTGGTCTGCATGGTTGCGAGTTAAATCACTCTCGAAGAAATGTGCCTGGTCGATTTGCCATTTACGCATGTGGAGTTCAATTTCGAGACCGTCACGGGCGAGTACACGTTCCAAGCCAAGGGAGGGATCAACATCGATCCAATACACCGTTGCACCGCCATCACGAACTACTTTTTGACCCGCTCCAACGCCTTCAATAATTAAGATATCGGTGGGCTCTACTGTTCGAAATGAATCAAAGGAGTTTGAACTCCAGTTGAAAATTGAAATCGTGAAGGTGCTGTGTGATGTGAATGCTTCGACGATCTCTTTGAGTTTTTGCGTCAATTGCTCGTCGAGTGCATTTTCCCAGCCAGCATATAAATCATCCATGTGAATGACAGAGACTGAATTATTGAGTGACAAATCTCGTTCAAATTTGGCAGCTAATGTTGTTTTTCCCGCCCCAGCCGGACCGTCAATGGCTATAAGTGTCATTCCAGCGCTTCCATCCAATAAGTGCGATGAGAGTAAAAGCAAAGTACAAAAGCGCAGTAAACCAATATCCCAGGCTGGCATAAAGATAGGTCGCCGCGGCATCTACAACTAACCATAAAACCCACGATTCAATTTTTTCGTACACCATCAATATTTGGGCGATCAAACTTCCAACAAATAAAATTGCATCTTGCCACGTTGCCGCCGCTCCTAAGTATGTGAGCAGTGGTGTTAGTAGAGCAACGCTAACTAAGGTCAGGACTGCCCAGAGCGCTCGGTTGCGATTAGATAATGGACCTGGTTTAGCACCTGTTGGTGCCCAATCACGCCACCCTAAAATCGCAGCAATAATGAAAACTATCTGAGCGGCTGCACTTGCCAATAGTCCAGCTTGATAAAAGAAGATCATATAAAGGGCACTGCTCGCGGCCCACCACGGCCATGTGATTCGCCTGCCTGTTGTTCCGAGCCAGACTCCAATGAAGGAGACTAACGCTGCAACTGCTTCCAAAATTGATACGTCATAGCCCCAAGCAGTAAAGAGAATTGTTGACATCAGTAATTCCTTTCCATATCCGCATTACCGGATTGGTCAAACGGTCGGTCTGAATTTCAGACCCTCTCAGCCTTTATCGGCTCCCGTAGTTCGTAGAGTAGCGTTAACCCGTGCTTAAATTTGGTTATATCGCCATGATTGTCTTCACAATTGTGGGCTCTTTTTGGTTAGAAATCTTTTTGAAAGTTGGGGTGCTCAAGCGTATTAAGCGTGCGATTTTGGCAGTTGCTCCGATTGCCTTCCTATTTATTGCTTGGGATGCCTATGCGATTCGAAACGGCCACTGGCGATTTGATAGGGAACAGATACTCGGTATATACGGTCCGCTCGGCATTCCACTTGAGGAATACCTGTTCTTCATCTTTGTTCCTATCGCGGCGGTAATGACAATCGAAGCGGTTAGACGTGTTAAAAAAGATTGGCCGGTGTGGGGATGAGTTACACGCAATTAGCAATTTTTGCCGTTCTCGGCACCGT
Organism: uncultured Candidatus Planktophila sp.; assembly: GCA_964349605.1. Lineage (GTDB taxonomy): Bacteria > Actinomycetota > Actinomycetes > Nanopelagicales > Nanopelagicaceae > Planktophila. Next base: position 9,498 of record CAYGHJ010000029.1, read on the forward strand.
TATCTTTGACCTATATATTACAGAGGTTCGTTTAATTAGACGCCGAGTTTTTTGGACCTCTTATGCAATTATCATCGCTTTCCAATTGCTGACCAATTGGTGGCTAACATCTCGAAACATCGTTATGTACGACCCAGATGTCATCACTGGAATTCGAGTCGCTTCTGCACCTGTTGAAGATCTACTATTTGGTTTCGCTCTCGTGCTTGGAGTTCTATCTAATTGGATACGAATTGACGCTTCAAATATGCGGCGCTAGCAACTCGAAGGCGACGAGCAGTTGAGGTCTTTGCGCGTCTATTAAAAATGTCATATCCAATTTTCTCAACTTCATCCACGATTCCGCAGTACAACTGGCTTGCAGCTTCAATACAGGGACGGCTCGATGCGTCCAGAAGGGCGATTCCCGGGGTGGCCTGTGCTTGAAGCTCTCTCACCCGAGCAATTTGGAATTTGAGCGCATCAATAATCTGGGGTGTTAAAACTCGTGCCTCTAACATTTCGCGAGTAACACCATGAAGTGCAAGTTCTTTAATGGGCAGATAAATTCTTCCACGATCTAAATCTTCATCGACATCGCGAATAAAATTTGCAAGTTGAAATGCCGTACCTAGTTTTTTCGCAGATTCTAAAGCTGAGACATCGGTAAAGCCTAGGATAGGTGCCATTTCAAGACCAATGACGGCTGCCGAGCCATAGATATATTCCATCAAGTCATCAAAAGTTTCATACTCCTGGATTGTTAAATCCATTGTCATTGAGTGCAAAAAAGCTTCAAAATATTCGTGAGGGATTGCAAAGCGATTAACAGTATCTATCAATGCGCTTGCGACTAAATCGTCGCTAGATCCACGCTGAAGATCTCTAAGTACCCTATCTCCCCAGTTTGAAAGTGCTTGGGCTTTATCCTCGCTGTTAAGTTGGGAGGTCAAATCATCAACGATTTCATCGGCAAATCGGGCAAAGCCATATAAGGCATGCACAAAGGGGCGTTTCGACTTTGGGAGCAGTAAGGTGGCTAGATAATATGTTTTGCCATGCAGGGCATTGAGTCGCTTGCACTCAGCATAGGATGCGCGCAAAATTGGATCCTCAATACCTGCAGCCGTTAATTCATTCACTTATGCAACCGGACCAACAATTCGCTCGGCGGCAAGCCGTCCGGAAATGAGAACCATGGGAACGCCAACTCCAGGTTGGGTGCCTGAGCCTGCAAAGACAACGTTTTCTATTCCCGCAGCCATATTTCGTGGCCTAAATGGACCAGTCTGAAAAAAAGTGTGCGCACTAGCAAATGGTGCGCCGCGTTCCATTCCCTGTGCCTGCCAATCAAGGGGAGTGGTTAATACCTGTGTTTCAATCGCTTCTCTAAAACCTGTGTACCCACGTTGCTCTAAAACTTCAATCATATGATCTCGATAGGGCTCTGCCTGCGTAGTCCAATCAATATCAGCATCCAAATTTGGGGTTGGAAAGAGGACGTAATACGACTGCTTGCCAAGGGGTGCCAGGGTTGGATCATCATGAGTTGGAATAGTTACGAGCAAACTTGGATCACTCATCAGTTTTTTATCTTTAATGAGTTCTTCAAATACTCCATCCCATGACTGCCCAAAATGGATATTGTGATGTGCAGCGAACTCATACTTTCTAGATGATCCAACTAACATTGTTACGCACGATGGTGAGTATTTCAATCGTTTTACAGATGGCGGAGTTTTACCCAAAAGATCGCGCCATGCAACAGGTAGGTCTGGATTCAAAATCACAGCATCACATTCAATACGTTGGCCATCCTGCGTCAAAACTGCTTTAGCTCGGCCATTTGTTATTTCAATTTTTGAGACAGTAGTGCTGTAACTGAAAATTACTCCATGTTTTTCGGCGGCGGCAGCAAGGGCTCGAGGTACGGCATGCATTCCACCCTTGGGGAAAAAGACTCCATTCACTGAGTCCATATATGCAATTACCGCATAAATTGCCAGCGCCTGTTGAGGACTTACTCCGGCATACATTGCTTGAAAAGAGTAGACCCGCTGCAGGCGAGGGTCCTTCATGAATTGATTGACCTTTGATGCTAAACGCCTGAAACCCCCAAGAGCGATTAAACGTGCAAGATTAGGTGTAAGTAAGTTAATCGGCGAATCAATATTACGATCAATGAAATCATTCATTTCATACTTGTATAACTTAGTAACAAATTCTACATATTTACGATATCCATCAGCCTCGGAGCAGCTGATTTTGGTAGCAATCTCTTCCTCCATCGCTTTGGTATCTGCATGAACATCGATTTGAGAACCGTCAGTATAAAAAGCGCGATAAAGCGGAGTGACCGGCATAAGTTCTAACCAATCCTTCATATCTTCGCCCACGCAGCTAAATGCATCTTGAATAAGTGA
>CAYGHJ010000030.1:0-11846 GCA_964349605.1 uncultured Candidatus Planktophila sp.
TTGAGCGCTTTACAGATAGAGCTCGCCGAGTTGTTGTGCTGGCCCAAGAAGAGGCCCGCATGCTCAACCATAACTACATCGGCACCGAGCACATTCTGCTTGGCCTCATCCATGAAGGCGAAGGCGTTGCAGCTAAGGCACTTGAATCCCTAGGTATCTCCCTTGAAGGTGTTCGCGCACAGGTTGAAGAAATCATCGGACAAGGTCAGCAAGCACCAAGTGGCCATATCCCCTTTACTCCACGTGCCAAGAAAGTCCTTGAACTCTCGCTACGCGAAGCACTTCAGCTAGGTCATAATTACATTGGTACAGAGCATATTTTACTTGGCCTCATCCGCGAAGGTGAAGGCGTCGCTGCACAAGTTCTTGTAAAACTTGGCGCTGATTTAAATCGTGTGCGTCAACAGGTAATTCAACTCCTTTCTGGATACCAAGGAAAAGAGGCCGTGACTCAGGGGGGACCTGCAGAAGGCGTCCCATCGACTTCATTGGTTCTAGACCAGTTTGGTCGAAATCTCACACAGGCTGCCCGTGAGGGAAAGTTAGATCCAGTAATCGGGCGTGAAAATGAGATTGAGCGAGTGATGCAGGTTTTATCTCGCCGTACTAAAAACAATCCAGTGTTAATCGGCGAGCCAGGTGTTGGTAAGACTGCAGTCGTTGAAGGTCTCGCACAAGCTATTTACAAGAATGATGTTCCAGAGACTTTGAAAGATAAGCAGTTGTACTCACTTGATTTAGGTGCACTCGTTGCCGGTAGTCGATACCGTGGAGATTTCGAAGAGCGTCTAAAGAAAGTTCTCAAAGAGATTAAAACTCGTGGCGACATCATCCTCTTTATCGATGAGATTCACACACTCGTTGGCGCCGGTGCGGCAGAAGGTGCAATCGATGCGGCCAGCATTCTCAAGCCAATGCTTGCCCGAGGTGAGCTACAGACAATCGGCGCCACCACACTTGATGAGTATCGTAAGCATGTTGAAAAGGATGCTGCCCTTGAGCGCCGTTTCCAACCGATTCAAGTTAAAGAGCCGACCGTTGCTCACACCATTGAGATTTTGAAAGGCCTTCGTGATCGCTACGAAACGCACCACCGCGTATCTATTACGGATGGTGCCCTTGCAGCTGCGGCAAATCTTGCCGACCGATATGTTTCCGATCGCTTCTTGCCAGATAAGGCAATCGATCTAATCGATGAGGCTGGTTCACGTCTTCGCATTAAGCGCATGACCGCCCCGGCCGAACTACGTGCATTCGATGACAAGATCGCTGATGCTCGCAAAGAAAAAGAGTCGGCAATTGATGGTCAAGACTTTGAAAAAGCGGCAGCACTTCGCGATAAAGAAAAAGAGCTAATTACTGAAAAGCATGAGGCAGAAAAGAATTGGAAAGCAACTGATCTAGATAAGGTCACTGAAGTTGATGAGGAACTCATCGCGCAGGTCCTTTCGATTTCGACCGGTATTCCAGTATTTAAGTTGACTGAAGAAGAGACTGCACGTTTATTGCACATGGAGGACGAACTTCATAATCGCGTGATTGGTCAAGATCAGGCAATCAAAGCGCTCTCACAAGCGATTCGCCGTACACGCGCAGGTCTTAAAGATCCACGCCGTCCAGGTGGCTCATTTATCTTCGCTGGTCCATCGGGTGTTGGTAAGACCGAACTCTCTCGCACCTTGGCATCGTTCTTATTTGGAGATCAAGATGCGTTGATTCAACTTGATATGTCTGAATACTCAGAGCGCCATACGGCATCCCGCTTATTCGGTGCACCTCCAGGATATGTTGGTTATGACGAGGGGGGACAGCTCACTGAAAAAGTTCGCCGCCGTCCATTCTCAGTAGTTCTCTTTGATGAGATCGAAAAGGCACACCCAGATATCTTTAACTCACTCCTTCAAGTTCTAGAAGATGGACGCCTTACAGACTCGCAGGGACGTACCGTTGACTTTAAGAACACTGTCATCATCATGACCACAAACCTCGGTACTCGCGATATTTCAAAGAGCCTCGGTCTTGGTTTTGCGAACAGCGATGACGAGCAGACTAATTACGAGCGAATGAAGGGCAAAGTAAATGATGAACTCAAAACTCATTTCCGCCCAGAGTTCCTTAACCGCATCGATGATGTAATCGTCTTCCATCAGTTGACTAAAGATCAGATTATTCAAATCGTTGACCTAATGATTAAGAACCTTGATATCCGCTTGCAAGCAAAGGATATGGGAATCGAATTAACTCAGGCGGCTAAGGATCTGCTTGCTGTTCGTGGCTACGATCCACTTCTTGGTGCCCGTCCGCTGCGGCGCACAATTCAACGCGAAATTGAAGATGCACTTTCCGAGCGCATCTTGTTTGGCGAACTCAAAGCTGGCGAAATAATCGTTGTAGATGTCGAAGGCGAAGGCGCAGAGGCTATCTTTACTTTTAAAGGTGCCCCAAAGGTTGAGACCCCTGACACACCTGGTGATCTAACCGAAGAGGCTCCAACCGCCTGATTTAAGCGCCGAGTTTTTTAAGCGCATCTCCACTAACTCGGAATATAGTCCACTCGTCCATGGGTACAGCCCCAATGGATTTATAGAACTCAATTGCGGGCTGGTTCCAATCCAGGACCCACCACTGCAACCGCTCGTAATTGCGCTCGACACATATCTTTGCAAGCTCTATTAAAAGTGCGAGACCAAAGCCCTTTCCGCGATAAGCGAGATCTATGTAGAGATCTTCGAGGTAAATTCCGGGCTTACCGAGCCAGGTTGAATAATTTAGAAACCAGATTGATATTCCAACAACAACTCCGTCGATTTCAACAACATGGCAAAAAGCTTGCGGGTTATCTGAAAATAGAGATTCCTCTATCGCCTCGCGCGTCGCTTTGGCCTCTAATGGTGCTTTTTCATACACTGCAAGATCTTTTATAAGTGCAAGAATTCGCGGGCAATCTTCTACACGAGCATATCGAATCACACAATAAGTGTAGGGGAATGTGCCGCTGCTAGATACTTTTGAAAATCTCCTCTATTCTTCTGAAACTATGACAAATGCTAACAACGAACAAGAGTTGGGTTTACTCAGAACCGAGCAGGTTGATTCTAAATTTCACATGCTCGATGTCATGACAGTCTCAGAGTTGTTGGCGGCAATGAGCGAAAGCGATGCCGAAGTTCCTAAAGCCGTAAGTTTAGTTTTACCTAAAATTGAAAAGGCGATTGATGGTGTCGTGGATCGGATGCTTCAAGGGGGCCGGCTTATTTATATTGGCGCAGGTACATCCGGACGGTTAGGTGTTTTAGATGCAGTTGAATGCTGGCCGACTTTTTCTGTAACTTCAGATCAAGTTTTAGCATTAATTGCTGGGGGCGACAGCGCAATTAAAAATGCCGCAGAAGGCGCTGAGGATCGACCAGAACTTGGTGTGACGGATTTAAAGTCTGTAAATGTTGGGCAACGTGATTGTGTGGTTGGAATTGCAGCAAGCGGTCGAACGCCATATGTAATGGGAGCAATTGAATATGCGCGCACTGTCGGGGCGCTGACAATTGCATTGACTTCTAATCCAAATTCAATACTCGGCAAAATTAGTGACCACGCGCTGGACGTTGATTCTGGTCCTGAATTTCTAGCAGGTTCAACTCGCCTAAAATCTGGTACTGCGCAAAAACTTGTTCTCAATATGATCTCGACCGTATCCATGGTGCGTCTTGGTAAGACCTTTGGGAACCTGATGGTTGACCTGCAAGTCAGTAATGAAAAACTTGCGGATCGGGCCGTACGAATAATCCAAACCGCTACAGGCTCGACAAAAATCGAGGCGAGTGAGGCGCTGAAGGCTTCGGGTCACGAGGTAAAGGTTGCGATACTTATGCTTCTTTTGCATGTTGAGCCTGAAGTAGCGCGAGAGCGTTTACAGGCATCTTCGAATCGGATTCGGGAAGCGCTCACCCCTCAATAGATAACGGCGAATCGTTATCAAAATGGGCTTGACGTGCCGTGATTTCGGCGATAATTTTCACCAATTACAAAATTTCTTGAAGGTTATTTTCACGAGGGGGCGGGCCAATGGCAGTGTCACTAAAGAACCCCTCAACAATTGATGCTTCATACAGTGACCTTTTAGGTGAAATCAAAAGCTCATTTAAATCATTTCATGCCAGCGAGGCATCTATCGCAAATTGTGTACTTCAAGATCCGTATGGAGTATCACTTCTCAATATTTCACAACTGGCTGACTTCAGTAAAACTTCTGTTGCCTCGGTTGTTCGCTTTAGCAAGGCAATTGGTTACAAGGGATTCCCGGAGTTTCGAAGGGCTCTTATTAGTGAAGTAAGTCGACATGGTTTAGATACTCAAAGTGTCACTGAGCTTGATAGCGGTATCGAGCTTGAAGATTCAATTGAAGAAGTTATTAGAAAAATTGCTCTTGCCGATTCTCGAGCGATACAAACCACCGCCGCGCGGTTAGATGTTGACTCTTTCAGAAAAACTGTTGATGCATGGAACAGCGCACAAACAATTGGAATATTTGGTTTGGCTTCAAGTGGTTATGTAGCTATGGATTTACAATTAAAACTTAACAGACAAGGAAAATCTACAACCTCTTGGGGGGATGCACATAGCGCATTGACATCCATCTCGGTTCTTAAGCCAGGTGACTGCCTTGTTGCGATTAGTCACAGTGGAACAACTCTTGATGTGGTCGATGTGATGCAAACTTTTAAATCACGGGGCATTACAATTATTCTCATTACAAATGCATTACGCAGTCCTGCTACAGCTTTGGCAGATATCGTTTTGCATACATCTGCACGGGAAACCACCTTCCGTAGCGGGGCGACGGCGAGCCGCATCGCGCAACTAACGGTGGTTGATTGTCTCTGTGTCGCACTGGCACAGAGAAACTGGAGCGGCACCAAGTCAGCTCTTGAAGAATCTAGAGCTGCCGTGGGTAGTCGCTCTGGAGTTAAAGTGAGCGTAGACGAGGGTATGCGCTCACAACCATCAACCCGCAAAAGAGGAGGAAATAAGTGAAAATCTCACAACGCCGCATCCGCGGATTGGTGGCGATTGCTGCATCAGTATCCATAATTTCTGGATCACTTATCGCAGCAGGACCTGCACAAGCAGCTAGTAAAGATTTGAGTATCGGAATCACGCTTGATATTGATAAATTGGATCCACAAGGTGCCACAAGTTTCTCGACAGTTCGCGCACTTGGACTTGTTTACGGCTCCCTTGTCGAAGTAGGACCTAAGTTAGATATCCGCTCTGGACTAGCCCGCTCATGGGGCTTTAATGCAGATGGTACACAGTTACGTCTGCACCTTCGCAAAGGCGTTAAGTTTCAAGATGGGTCAACTTTCGATGCATTAGATGTAAAAGCATCTCTTGAGCGGATTCTTGATCCAGTCAATAAAGCCGCAGCCCGCGCAAATATTCTCGCTATCAAGTCGATTCGGGCTAATGGTCTTGAAGTAGTTCTTGAACTGACAACTCCGAACGTTGCAATTTTGGCAGCGTTGGACGGCGTCAATATGGCGATGCTATCTAGTGATGATATTAAAGCTGGAAATGTTGGAAAAACAGTAAACGGTACTGGTCCCTTTAAGTATGTTTCTTGGGAGCCAGGACAAAGTGTAAAACTCGAAGCTAACGCAACATATTGGGGTGGAAAGCCAAAGCTAGATACAATTACATTCCGCGTCATCCCAACTGAGGCATCAATTCTTTCAGCACTCAATGCTGGGACAATTCAATTCTCAGTTATTACAAGTCCACTTGTTGTAAAGCAGGCAGGTTCAAACTTGAAGGTTTATAAAACACCAGGTCTGGCATATGTCGTACTTCAGCTAAACGCTAGAGTCGCACCATTTGACAAACTAGGAGTGCGTCTTGCAATTCAGTGTGCTGTAAGTCGCGCAGAGGTAGTAAAAACCGCCTCTTCTGGTGAAGGCGCAGTCATTGGACCAATCACCAGTCCTGCATTTGCTTCAGATCCAAATTCTCGTCCATGTCCAAATGTTGATTTAGAGAAAGCTAAAAAGTATTTGACTGAGGCTGGATATCCAAACGGGTTAACAATTAAGACAATGGTTGCCCCAGCTCAGTTCGCTACAGCTTCAGGCACTGCACAGAGCCTTAAATCTCAGCTTGCTAAAGCCGGAATCACGCTCGAAATAGATTCTGTGGATTCTTCAACCTTCGTTTCGCGATGGTTAGCTGGGGACTTCGGATCAACAGTTGCAAATAATGGTGGACGTATCGATCCTGACACTATGTACACCCGTTATTTCACGTCAACAGGAAATCTCAATAAAGTTGCAGGCTATTCATCTGCAACGCTGGATGCCAACTTTACAAAGGGTAAGTCATCCAAAAGCAGATCAGATCGAAAAACTGCATATACAGCGATTTCGAATGAATTAGAAGATAACGCTGTATGGATCTGGTTGTTCGCACCATACGAATACCGCGTGGCTGCTAAAAATGTTGTCGGATTTATTCCGTTGGCAACAGGTTCATTGATTGAACTGCGCAAGGTAGATATCAAGTAAGAACATAGAGGCGGTGTGTGGAATTCGATTTCACGCACCGCCTTTATCTTGACATTTGAAGCGACAAATACATGGAAGGGGATTGGTCTTAGTGAATCTGAAAAAAATATTGAGATTTCCAGGTGTTGCCCGCACGCTCAGTGTCCTGACTACTCTCTTTGGAATATCGATCTTCGTTTTCTTGGTACTCCGCGTAATTCCTGGTGACTCAATAACTGGCGCATTCGGAATTGAAACAGGTGCGCTAACACCACAGCAAATAGCGGAGTTGCGCGTTTATTATGGAATCGACCAGTCACTTTTCATGCAGTACATCTCATGGATGCAAAGTTTCCTCACAGGCAAATTGGGTTTTGCATACTCAACGGGAGTATCCGTCTCCACGCTCACAAAAGCCTCACTGCCTGTGACTATCGAACTTGCAATTATTGGGACGGTATTAGGAATTATTATGGGGATAGCCATTGGAATGTTTAGTGCCAAAAAGCCAGGCAGCAGTAGAGATTTTGCAGGCCAACTCTTTGGACTCTTAGCTCTAGCGATTCCAGGCTTTGTTTTGAGTACTGCAATTGTCACAATTATGGCGAATAAATTCCATTATTTCCCAAACGGTTATGAGTATATGACGCCTTGGGAGAACCCATGGATGAACTTTCAGCAGATGATGTTCCCAGGTTTGGTCCTCGGTATAGCTGTAGCCGCACCAGTAATGCGTACGACTCGATCGGCACTACTGGAAACTGTGGATAAAGATTTTGTTCGTACAGCTCATGGTAAAGGCGTTCCCAATAATAAAGTGCAGTTCCGTCACGTTTTACGTAACTCTCTGATTCCAATTGTGACTATGACAGGTATTCAATTCGGATATTTATTAGGTGGCGCAGTTATTGTTGAAAAGATTTTCGCACTTCCTGGCATGGGACGCCAAATTTTGGATGCGATTATGAAAAGAGAGTATGCAACTGTCCAAAGCAGCATTATGATCTTTGCAATTATGTTTGTTTTGATTAATGTTGCTACAGATATCATTTATCGCAAAATTGATCCACGGATTACAAAATGAGAAATAAAGAGGAGAAAGTAAAAGGCGCACTCCACTATTATTTGCAAAGCACGAGTGGAGTAGTAGGTGCGGTCTTGGTACTCCTAATGGTCATAGTTGCTTTCTGTTCAATTTTTGGTATCACACCATACGACCCAGTCGAACAACATGTCGAAAATATTTTGCAAGGTCCTTCGACCCATTTTTGGTTTGGAACAGATGAGTTCGGACGAGATGTATTTTCTAGAACCCTAGAGGGAATGCGTAGATCGCTCACGGTTTCGATAAGTGCAGTCACGTTTGCAGCGACTTTGGGAGTTTCATTTGGAATCCTTGCCGGTTATGTCGGTAAATGGTTCGATCAACTGGTAACGCGCATAAGTGATGTGTTTTTCGCTTTTCCTGCAATTTTATTGGCCTTAGCAATTGTGGCCAGTCTTGGAAATGATTGGTACGACACCGCGTTGGCAATCGGTGTGGTGTACACGCCGATATTTATAAGAGTGGCGCGCGGTCCGGTTTTGACTGTCAAAGAGATGGATTACATAAAAATCTCTAGAGTGCTTGGTTTTTCATCCCTACGCATTCTGAGAAAACACATTTTCCCGAATGTATTCGCGCCGATAGTTGTCCAAGTTGCGTTATCGCTTTCATGGGCAATTTTGACTGAATCTGGGTTGAGTTTTCTTGGTTTAGGCACTCAGCCACCTACTCCCTCCCTTGGCTTAATGGTCTCCGAAGCCCAACCATTAGCGGCTTTCGCATGGTGGACCTTAGTTTTTCCTTCGCTCTTTATCACTATCGTGGTTGTCGGACTTAACTTGGTTGGAGATGGACTTCGAGACGCACTCGACCCTGCTAGGAGAAGCTCATGAACAATGAACCATTGCTTTCAGTCGTCGACCTAGGAATTGCAACGGTTCAAGATCCGCGTACTTTGGTCAATAATGTTTCATTTCATATCAATTCAGGTGAAGCAGTAGGAGTTGTTGGTGAAAGTGGATCCGGGAAAACTCTCTCGGCATTAACCATTTTAGGTTTGCTACCCAGAGGTGTTGAAGTAATAAGTGGTGAAATTGTATTTGGGGGAAAAAATCTGCTGAATCTTAATTCAGAGGAGTTGCGTCAAATACGGGGTAATGAAATCGCGATGATTTACCAGGATCCAATGACCGCACTAAATCCGGTCATGAAATTAGGTAAGCAACTACTCGAAGTTATTGCCTCTCATGATGGAATTAATACTAATTCCGAAAATCAAGTACGTGATTTGTTATCTGAAGTTGGTATTCCGGATGTTAATCGTGCAATGGAAAGTTATGCGCATGAGTTTTCAGGTGGAATGCGTCAAAGGATTATGATTGCGATGGCCTTACTACTCTCGCCAAAACTTTTAATCGCAGATGAACCAACGACAGCTTTAGATGTAACTATTCAGCAGCAAATTCTAGCTTTAGTCTCTGATGCTAGAAAAAAACGAAATATGTCAATGCTTTGGATAACACATGATTTAGGAGTTGTAGCAAACCTTGTAAACCGACTCAATGTTATGTATGCCGGTCGGATAGTTGAGTCAGGCAGTGTTGAAGAGATCTTTAGAAAGCCAAAACACCCTTACACGGCGGGGCTTCTCTCTTCTCTTCCTACATCGACCGGAACAAACCGCGAGCGTTTAACGTCTATCTCTGGAGTTCCTGAAAAGCCCTGGCTAGTAGGCAATTCCTGTGGTTTTGCCGCTCGTTGCTCACGGGCTCAGAGCCGTTGTCACAATGAAATTCCGCAGTTAGTGAGCAAAGAAGAGAATTCAGTCGCCTGTTTTTTCCCATTGGGGAGCAAATAATGAGTCTTGAGATTACGAATGTTGAGAAAATCTACAAAATTGTTTCGACACAAACGGTGATAAATGCACTTAATGGAGTGAATATAACTTTACCGACAGGTAAGACTCTAGGCATTGTAGGCGAAAGTGGTTGCGGAAAATCGACACTGGCACGTTTAGTCACAGGCTTGGAGGTCCCCAACAAAGGTGTCATCACATGGAATGGTTTACCTGTCAACAATGTAAATAAGGGGAGTTTTTCTACTAAAAAATCTGTAGTTCAGCTGGTTTTTCAAGATCCTTACTCGTCTCTCAACCCAAGACAGAGAATTGGCGATGCAATTAGCGAAATTATTACAGTCCACAAGTTAGTTGCCAAGAATTTAATTGAATCACGGACTTCAGAACTTCTGGCTTTAGTTGGACTTGCAGATGATTTAAAAAATCGTTATCCCCACCAACTCTCTGGAGGCCAACGCCAACGTGTCAGCATTGCTAGAGCGATAGCAGCTGAACCTAACCTACTAGTTCTAGATGAGCCAGTTTCTGCACTAGATGTATCCGTTCGAGCTGAGGTTATGAATTTACTTATTGATTTGCGTGAAAAATTGAATCTTACGTATATCTTTATCAGCCACGATCTCGCGATGATTCGTTATATAAGTGACGTCGTTGCCGTTATGTATTTAGGTAAAATTGTTGAGTTTGGTAGCTGGGAGCAGGTCATCAATAATCCAAAGCATCCATATACTCAAGCGCTCATACATGCAATGCCTGACCATACGGTTATAGGAAATCCGGAGTCACTAGCAAAGACACTCGAAGGCGAGGTTCCAGATCCGGTAAACTTACCCACTGGCTGCGCTTTTCATCTTCGCTGCATTAAAGCCACTCCCGCCTGTGCTTTTTCTACACAGACTCTAATTGAAATTAGTCCACAACATTTAGTCGCATGCACGGAGGTGTCGGTATGAAAGTAATTGGCATGATTTCAGGTACTTCGTATGACGGTATGGACATTGCTTGTTGTGAGTTCGAGCAAGTTGGCGACACAATCGAAATCAAGCAAATTGGCTTCGAAAGCGTCGAGTATACAAGCGAGCTACATGACCTCATTGCCGATTCGATGCCACCTCGAGAAATTACAATGGAACGTGTCTGTATTTTAGATACACGAATTGCACAGGAGTTTTCCCAAGCGGCTCAAAGGACTATGAAGCGTTTCGAATTTCAGCCAGATCTCATTGTTTCGCATGGTCAAACACTTTTTCACTGGATTAATGCCGAGCATAAAGCTGAAGGTACGCTGCAATTAGGCGAGCCAAGTTGGATTGCAGAAGAGACTGGAGTATCCGTACTTTCGAATATTCGTTCAAGAGATGTTGCAGCAGGTGGGCATGGTGCCCCGTTAGTAAGTATTCTCGATCATTTGTTATTTAATTCCAGCGAGCAAGCTCAAGGGGCGTTGAATTTAGGTGGTATTTCAAATATAACTGTCGCTGGGAGTGATTTAAAATCGATTGCTTATGACATTGGCCCTGCAAATGGTTTGATGGATGCTGCGATTTTTGCTTTCACAAAAGGTGCTAAATCATTTGATGAGAGTGGAGCAGTTGCCGCAGCCGGAGTTATAGATCAAGAGTTGCTTAAGAGATTTCTAACAGAGCCTTACTACGGACTTCCTGCACCAAAATCAACGGGTAAAGAACTCTTCCACCTTCCGTACATTATTGATTTCGCCGGCGCCGTAGCTACATGGAACCTTCCAAATCTAATGGCTACTCTTCTTGAACTAACAGTAGAGACAGTTGCGCGAGAGGTAGAAAAATTCAATTTAGTAAAACTTTATGTAGCAGGTGGTGGATCTGCTAATCCGGTGCTTATGGCAAGACTGACGCAGCGACTCCCGAACTGCGAAGTTCTTTCCATGGCGGCTTTGGGCGTGGATCCACGCGCCAAAGAGGGTCTGACATTTGCATTAATTGGCTATCTTTCTATGCATGGTCACGCCGGGCAAGTACCAAGCTGCACTGGTGCACGTGGTGAACGGATTTTAGGTTCTCTTACACCTGGAGTGAATGGTTTTCACGTACCGGCGGCAAATCCAGTAAAACCGGTGCGAGTCAGAATAATTTAGATGGGGCAAGCATTTCGATCTCTGGATTCTTCCAGCGATCATCGATGCGCTCTTGTCCAGTCTCTTGAAATCCTATGGAGCTATATAGATTTCGAGTCGGGGCATTGTTCTTGAAAACCCACAGCGTGATTTCTTCAAACCCAGTCTCGCGCAAAGAAGCCAACGCCTTTCTCAGTAGAATTTTACCTAAACCTCTTCCCGCATTATCGGGGTGTACGTATAAGGAAAAAAGATGGCCGCGCCTACCATTAGTTATGTCACGACCGACACGTGCCATTCCAACGGTGACACCAT
>CAYGHJ010000031.1:0-11726 GCA_964349605.1 uncultured Candidatus Planktophila sp.
TTGATGTTCTTGCATCCAGTGGAAATTTAATTCTTGGGACATCTCACCGACAAAAACCGGTAAAGAATGTAGTCAAACGTATACGCGAAGGTCTCCACACGCTCTTTAATCTGCCCGATGGGTATGAGGTAGTCCTTGGAAATGGTGGTTCAACTGCATTTTGGGATATTGCAACCTTTGGGTTAATTCAGGCGCGTTCTCAGCACTTAGTTTTTGGAGAGTTCTCCTCTAAGTTTGCAAGCGCTGCCAAAGAGGCTCCATTTATAGGTGAGCCGACAGTTATTAAATCTGAGCCTGGAACCCACCCACTCTGCGTGGCCGAGACTGGAATCGACGTATATGCGCTGACACATAATGAAACTAGTACCGGCGTTTCAATGCCGATTCTTCGCCCCGCGGGTACTGAAGGCGCTCTCGTAGTTGTAGATGCAACCAGTGCAGCTGGTGGTTTATTGGTTGATCCAAAAGAGTTCGATACATACTACTTTGCACCTCAGAAATCCTTTGCATCCGATGGTGGTCTATGGATTGCAATTATGAGTCCCGCAGCCATTGCACGAATAGAGACCATAAAAGCCAGTGGCCGATGGATTCCAGCTTTCTTTGATCTGAGCATTGCTGTTGAAAACTCACGCCTAGATCAGACATACAACACCCCAGCAGTTACAACTTTAATGTTGCTTGCCGAACAGATCGAGTGGATGAACGGCGGTGGTGGACTTGCATTTGCCGCAGGTCGAAGTGCGCAATCTTCGGAGATTTTGTATTCATGGGCAGAAAAAACTAGCTATACAACACCTTTTGTAATCGATCCCGCGATGCGTTCTAAAGTCGTCGGCACAATTAATTTCGATGATGCAATTGATGCCACCACGATTGCGGCGACTCTACGCTCAAATGGAATTGTTGATACAGAGCCATATCGAAAGTTAGGCAAAAATCAATTGCGCGTTGGAATGTTCCCTGCCGTTGATCCAGCAGATGTCCATGCACTCACTCAATGCATCGAGTATGTCGTGGCT
Source organism: uncultured Candidatus Planktophila sp. (assembly GCA_964349605.1). Taxonomy (GTDB): domain Bacteria; phylum Actinomycetota; class Actinomycetes; order Nanopelagicales; family Nanopelagicaceae; genus Planktophila. The sequence continues at coordinate 1,023 of CAYGHJ010000031.1, forward strand.
GCGCTCTAGGATGCCAAAAACTTTTCACCGCAATCGTTTTTTCTGGGTAGTTGCTACCCAAACCGCAATTGTTAATTTTTATCTCGGTGGATTTGGACCAGCACAATCTCTTTTACGTGCCGACCAAGGTACATCGCTCACAGTTGCCGGCCTGCATGGCACAGCAATGGGAGTCGCATCCATCGTTGCCGGCTATGCAAATCCACATATCGCACATCGTTTTGGACGCATTCGTGCTGGATGGATCGGGCTTGCAATCTTTAGTGTCGGTTTAACAATATTTGTTTTATCGCCTCCAGTCTTTCTGACTCTGCCGGCCACGTTAATAACGGGCTTTGGAACATCAATAGTGATTAACACAATGCTTACATCAATGTCGCACCACTTTGGCAAAGCAGCTGAAGTTGCAATCCCGCAAGCAAATGGAATTGCCTCGATCGGCTTTGTCACCGGAACTGCGCTTATTGGCTCAATTGCAATCAAATTTCCAGATTTATGGCGCATCGGCCTACTTCTTGCAATTCCAATCACAATCGCACTTTTTGTTGTTGGCCGTGATAAAGCAGCTGATGAACATGTTCCAGATGAGTCGGGTCCTCAAAGCGGAAAACTTTCGCGTACTTTCTGGATCTCCTGGATTGGCTTTGTTGCGTGTATCTCAAGCGAGTTCGCCGTCTCATTTTGGGCGGCAGCGCTGCTAAAAGAGCGCGTTGGTTCGAGTGCGGCTATCTCGACCGTTGCCATTGTTGCCCTCGGCACCGGAATGGGGGTTGGACGCTGGTATGGCGGGCTCCTGCTCAAGCGATTTGTGTTGGATACGCAACTTCTTATTGTTATTGCAGTTCAGTTCTTTGGCTTTGCAGTATTTTGGTTTTCACATTCAATGGTTATCAGTCTTGTTTCGCTCTTCACAATTGGCTTAGGTGTGTCTATCCAATTCGCTTTGGCCTCAATTCGACTTATTGGATTCAGTGATGGTCGCCCAGATCTTGCAATTGGCCAAACTTCCCTTGCCGCTGGAATTGCAATTGCTGTTGCGCCATTCTTACTTGGGGTCCTCGGAGATAGTTTTGGAATTTCACGTGCCTACATTATGGTTCCATTATTAATTGCTATCGCTTTTTTGATTGTAAAGTTAGTCCCATCGCACCAAGTAAGGAGATGAGTTCATGAACTACAAAACACGCAGAATAGTTACCCTCGTGGTACTCATTGGCTTAATTGTTTTAGTTGCCATTAGCGGTCTTTAACACCGCTGCAACGCTTATATCTTGTGGGGTTCCAACTTTGTTGCGGTATTTAATCCAAACAAAGAGTGAAGCGCACAGTGAAACTCCACCACATAATGCAATCGTTGCCCTAATACCTATGTAATCTGTAGCCAAGCCAATCAGAGGCGAGCCAAAAGGTGTACCGCCCATAAAAATCAAAAGATAAAGACCCATAACGCGACCTCGGATAGCTTGATCAGTACTTGTTTGCACAATCGAATTAGCTGAAACTAAAGTTGTTAGCGCAGAGAAACCACACACTGGTAACCAGAGCATGTACATTGTGTAGTTTGGGATAAAAGCTAAAACCATAATAGAGATTGAAAATAGAATTCCGCCAACAATGACAAAACGCGTTGTTCGAAAACGCTCTAATCTGGCGGAGCCAATTGCCCCAGCTAATGAACCTATGGCTATAAAAGTACCCATTAGACCAAAGTCGGCAGGTCCTAAGCCAAACTCTTTTGTTGCCATCAGAGCGTTAAAAATCTGCATATTAAGACCAAAAGTTGCAAGGAAAAAAACCATAATCATTACAACATAGATATCCGGGCGGGCTCTCGAATAAGCAATACCCTCACGGATATTGCCGAGGGATTTAGCTTCATCTTGGTGGAAAAAACCCTTAGTCTCGAGCTTTAAAAGCGCAGTGATTACAAAAAAGTATGATGCGCCATTCACTAGAAATGATGGACCAGTACCAAAAGCGGCAATTAATAATCCTGAAACGGCCGGCCCTATAAGACGGCCAGCGTTGAAGTTTGCCGAGTTCAGGCTCACTGCATTCGGTAGGTCATCATGGCCAACGATTTCACTGGTAAAGGCTTGACGTACGGGTCCATCAATAGCCGTTGAGATTCCAAGTACCCCAGCTAATGCAAATACATGCCAGAGTTGAACCACCTCAGTAATGACTAGTAGGCCAAGTGCGATAGATGCTGCGCCGCCGACAATATTTGTCGCAATTAAAACTTTACGCTTATCTAAACGATCGGCCCATGCTCCACCATGAAGTGAGAACAGTAAGACCGGTGCAAATTGAACTGCCGTCACTAGACCTAAATATGTGCCATTGTTGTTGGTGAGCTCTAAGACTAGCCAGTCCTGGGCGATACGCTGAGCCCAACTGCCGATATTAGAAACAGTATTTGCCGGGAAAAGGATGCGAAAGTTGCGGTGGCGAAATGAACGCCAATTTCCATCTTCTTTTACTGAGTTCCGCATTATCCTTGCCTCATGGAATCAAATATCCGATCAGTTGTAACCTTAGTAGCAATCGGAACTATCTGTTGGATAGCCGCCGGTGTTATTGCAGTTGCTATGAACGCCGATGCGAAAGTGATTTGGACATGCGTTTTTGGTGCCGGATTAGGGGTAACTGGAATTCGATATTCGATTCGACGTGCACGACGTAGTGGTATTTAAGCCTCCAAAGCAGAAGCAATTCCGCGCAGAACCCGACCTAAACGTTCCGCTTCAGGACCTGCTGGATGGCGACCATGACGAAGACCATTTCCAACTCGATCTAGAATCTTAATTGTATCTTCAATCATCGCAGCTAAATCATCTGGATTAACGCGTGAGTTTTCGGCCAATGATGGTGGTGCATCAACGATATGAACTGACATCGCTTGTGGTCCTTTACGACTATCAGCAACACTAAATTCAAGTTTAGTTCCGGGTTTAACTGTTGAAATACCAGCGGGAAGCGATGAGGCAGCTAAATAAACATCTTCGCCCTCATCGTTTGCAATAAAGCCAAAACCTTTTTCTAATGAAAACCATTTAACGCGGCCTGTAGGCATGGGGTGACTCCTTAAGGTTTAAGCGTACGTGTGTAGCCGCGGGCTGCGGGCAGGTGATTAGTTTAACAGAGGAGCGGTGAAGGTCGCTTCCGAATGCGCTCCGCATCCGTGATCTACCGAAACTACGCGAGCATCTTCCGGAGAAATTGCATTGGCACAGACTCCAAAAGTTGAGCGTAGCGAACCGGCGATTTGAATAAAAAATCCGCATGAATGACATGGCTTAGGAGCAGATTCAGCCATGGGCGTTTTAGGTCCACGATCTCCGTCATACCAACGTTTGGCGGCTTGGTCGCGACCTTCGATAGACATAACGCGTGCACGGCCAAATCCAAGTTCAATAGCCATTGCTGTATCTAAATCCTCGTCGGCAAGAAGTGCCTCTGAACCTGATACTAAACGTGTGTCATCGAGTGAGCTAGGAACAATGTCACCAACTCCAACATCGCCTGGTTGAATTCGATCGCGATATGGAATCCAGTCCGGCGCAATTAGCGCGTTAGGGCCTGGAAGAACAACCACGTCACAGATTGTTGGCTGCGCATCTGAATCAACTTTTGCAACGGTAACGCACCAGCGCCAGCCTTTATATCCTGCAAGTTTGGCTTCAAATAAATATGTTGCTAATCGATCCTCATCATCAAACTCAACCGATACAAAACTTCCGATCTCGGATGCGCCATGGAGCTCATCGATTATTGCATTGCGGGCAAGGTCGGTTGCATCAAATGGAACTTTGCCAGTTGATGGCTTTTCTTTAAATGCTCTCTTGAGGAGTGACTTCTTTGCCATGAGCTAAGGATAAAGCAGAACGCCGCCCCCATGTTAATCGAGAGCGGCGTTTAGCCTATTTAGGTAAAAACCCTCTTAGAAGTCCATGTCTCCGCCACCTTGTGGCATTGGTGCTGGATTCTTTTCTGGCTTATCTGCAATCACTGCTTCAGTTGTAATGAAGAGCGCTGCAATCGATGCAGCATTTTGAAGTGCGGAGCGAGTGACCTTAGCTGGATCAATGATGCCAGCACTAATCATGTCCACATATTCGCCGGTTGCCGCATTTAATCCCTGACCCGAAGGTAAGTGACGGACTTTTTCAACTACAACTCCGCCTTCAAGACCTGCATTAATTGCGATCTGTTTGAGTGGGGCTTCGATTGCAAACTCAACAATCTTGGCACCAGTTGCTTCATCGCCAACGAGTGACAATGTCTTAAATGCGATAGTACTTGCCTGTAGAAGTGCTACACCGCCACCGGCGACGATTCCCTCTTCAATTGCAGCTTTTGCATTTCTTACCGCATCTTCAATGCGGTGCTTGCGCTCCTTGAGTTCGACCTCAGTTGCAGCTCCGGCCTTGATAATGGCTACGCCACCAGCAAGCTTGGCGAGACGCTCTTGAAGCTTCTCACGATCATAATCAGAATCACTCTTCTCGATCTCTGAGCGAATCTGTGCGACGCGACCCTTAATAAGCGCCTCATCTCCAGCACCCTCAACAATTGTTGTCTCATCCTTGCTGATGACAACCTTGCGAGCGCGACCTAATAGTTCAAGTCCAGCTTGATCAAGTTTGAGACCAACCTCTTCAGAGATAACCGTCGCACCGGTCAGAATTGCAATATCTTGCAACATCGCCTTGCGACGATCTCCAAAGCCTGGGGCTTTAACTGCCGCTGAGCGGAAAGTTCCGCGAATCTTATTTACAACCAACGTTGCAAGTGCTTCGCCTTCTACATCTTCGGCGATAATTGCAAGTGGCTTACCTGATTGCATAACTTTTTCAAGAACAGGTACGAGATCCTTGATATTTGTAATCTTAGAGTTAGCGATCAATACGTATGCATCTTCCAAAACAACTTCCATACGATCTTGGTCGGTTACAAAGTATGGAGAGATGTAACCCTTATCAAAGCGCATACCCTCAGTGAGCTCTAACTCTAAACCGAAAGTATTTGACTCTTCAACAGTAATGACGCCTTCTTTACCAACTTTGTCCATCGCCTCAGCGATCATTTCACCGATAGTTGCATCAGCTGCAGAAATTGATGCAGTTGCAGCAATCTGCTCTTTTGAATCTACTTTCTTTGCCATTGACAGTAGCTCTGCAACGATTGCATCGACTGCTTTTTCGATTCCGCGCTTAAGTGCCATTGGATTTGATCCGGCGGCAACGTTGCGAAGACCTTCGCGTACAAGGGCTTGTGCTAATACCGTTGCTGTGGTTGTTCCATCGCCAGCAACATCATCAGTCTTCTTCGCAACTTCCTTAACAAGCTCTGCGCCAATCTTTTCCCATGGATCTTCTAAATCAATCTCTTTTGCAATTGAAACGCCATCGTTAGTAATAGTTGGGGCGCCCCACTTCTTTTCTAGAACTACGTTACGTCCGCGGGGTCCGAGGGTTACTTTGACCGCATCGGCCAAGATATTCATTCCACGCTCTAGACCACGGCGTGCTTCTTCGTTAAAGGCAATCTGCTTTGCCATGAGTTGTGCTCACTTTCCTATGTTGGCTTTCCTTTGTCGGTCGGGGGCTTTATCACTCGCACCCCGAGAGTGCTAACGCCAAATCTAGAGGAGTTATTTCCGGTGCGCAAAACGAGCGCGATAGAGCATCCAACCCCCAATGGTGAGCAGGGCTAAAACACCTAAAACCCCGTACATCGGCCGTAAATTCCGATTATTTTGGCCATTCTTCGACATTGCCGTCGGGGCAGGGTTGGCATTTTCCCCCGCCTTATTAACCAGGGTGAACTTGTAACCCCCTGAGACTCTGTGGCCGTCTTTTGATACGACTCGATAGCTCACGGTGAAGGCACCGCCTTCAGTCAAAGTTTGCTTAAGGGCGATTGAGATTGTTGAGCCACGGACCTGTGCTTGGCCCTTGGTCGCCGTGGCTCCGCTTTTAGAAGTGACAGCTATGGAATTGGATTTTCCCGCCCCAATAATTAAGAGGGGTTGGTTGAATTCAATAACCACTCGCGCTGGCAAATGTTCTACTGTTGAATTTTCTTGAGGTGAAGTAGAGACAAGAGCTACGTGTGAGCTGGCTTGGGGTTGTATGGAAAAAAGTCCCACTATTAGAAAGAGAAAAACGAAAACTCTTGGCCAGTACCTCACCTTATTTATTATTCCTCTAGTGAAGCACAATGGAAAATTTTGGCCCACAGCCATACGCGGCTAGCGGGTGATGCGGGTGGACATGCGGGCCTCGCGCAGGCGGCGAAGGCGTTTTACCAGCATCGGTGCGGCCAGAAGGGCATCATCTCGATCGATCAGATCATTGAGAAGCTGGTAGTAGCGAGCGGCACTAACATCGAAGAGCTCCTTTATTGCCGACTCCTTTGCCCCTGCGTATCTCCACCAACTACCCTCGAAATCGAGTATTCGAGACTCCAAATCGCTTAAGCCGAGGTGTCCGCTTGTTACGGATGGTTCTTCCTGTGCAGACATGATGTTAATCGTATCGAGACAAGCGTAAAAGTGTGGGATTTAGAGCCGGTTCAGAATAATCTCTATATCGCTGATTTTTGTCCAAGGATTAACAATTGCAAATCGCAGAATTGGTTGGCCATCATGTGATGATGGTGGAATAAACCCAACTTGATCGGCGAGTAATGTATTTGACCAGTTTTCGTACTCCTTAGCTGCCCAACCTCTTCGTTTGAAGGCAACAATAGAGAGTTCAGGTTCACAAACAAGTTCGAGGTTGGGATGTGCTCGCACTAAATCAGCCGCGGCATGTGCCACAGTGAGTGTGTGTTCCATGGCATCGGTATATGCATCGGTGCCATGTGCAGCTAATGAAAACCAAAAAGGTAGACCGCGAGTGCGACGTGTTAGTTGAATTGCGTAATCAGAAGGCGACCATGCGCCATCTTTTAATGTATCTAAATATGATGCGTGCTGTGAATGTACCGCCCGCGCAAGTTCGGGTTCGCGATAAATGAGTGCACAGGCATCAAATGGAGCAAATAGCCATTTATGGGGATCCACTATGAAAGAGTCGGCCGCTTCAACACCATCGAACTTTGCGCGCACTGAAGGTGCACATAGCGCCGCTAATCCATATGCTCCATCAACATGAAACCATATTCCTCGCTCATGCGCGTATCCGCCAATTCCTTTTAAATCATCGATAATTCCTAAATTAGTTGTACCCGCTGTTGCGACGACTGCAAAGACACGCTTAGTTGTTGTTGCATGCAAGGTGTCAATTGCATTGGCCACTGCCTCGCCCATTAATTTTCCATTTGCGGCTACATTCACTTTCAATACATCAACATCCATTACATTTGCTGCGGTAACAATCGATGAATGTGCCTCTTCACTACATGCAATAACCCAGCGTGTCGCATCGGGATATTTCTTGCGTGCTTCGGTGCGGGCTACTACAAGTGCGGAGAGATTCCCAATTGTTCCACCCTGCACAAAAACTCCACCTGCCGATTGAGGAAGGCCCGCTAAATCCGATAACCACCGCAAAGCCTGGTTTTCAGCAAATACTGCGCCCGCGCCTTCTTGCCATGAACCCCCATAGAGTGCACTCGCACCTACAACTAAATCAAAAAGGTTTGCATATTCACTCGGCGCAGATGGTATAAATGCCAAGTTGCGTGGATGATCGGTAGAAATACAGGCCTTTGCCAAAACGCTGGTGAAGACTTCTAGAGCGCGATGTCCACCAAGTCCTCGTGCGGTAATTGTATTGCCAACCTCTGAAAATAAATCTTCTGCAGTGCGTGGGCCGTCAAGGGGCGGATCGTTTTTTAAACGATCGAGACTGTACGCCAAAACTTCTTGGGCGAGGGCTTCTACTTCAGTCGTGAACTCATGCATAACTGAAAGCCTAACTTAGGCGCGCTACTCTTGCTAAGTGCCAGAGTATCTAAACCTTCGAGGTCATAACATCTACTCCTATGAGTGGGACAACGATGGCGAGGCTGTTCTTTTACTCCATGGTGGTTTAAGCAAAACCTCTAGCTGGGATTACATCATGGTCCCACCGCTGGAAGAGCAGTTTCATATCTTTGCCTACGACCGAACGGCTCATGGTTTCAGCGGAGATCAAATTGGAAGCCTGCACTTTGAATTTCAGATGCACGAAGCGATTAACTATCTTGAAGACGTCGTTAAAGAGCCCGCACATTTAATTGGTTGGAGCGATGGTGCCAATATCGCCTTAATGGTTGCAATAGCGCGCCCAGATCTCGTTAAATCTATAGTTGCTATAGGCGCAAATTTTCACCCCTCTGGTGTAATGCAAGCCTTTGATAATCCTGAAATTTCGCAAGAAGATCAAGCCGAGTACAACTTGATTTCACCCGATGCTCCACACACTTTGCTTGAAAAAACGCTCCGAATGCATGAAATTTGGAAGTGTGAACCCAACCTTACACTCGATGAAATTACAACAATTGAGTGCCCGGTGCTTGTCTTGGTTGGTGATGATGATCTCATTAACCACGCTCATACTGTTGCTCTATACGAGGCTCTACCGCTTGGACAGTTAGCAATTATTCCAGGCACATCACATACTGTTGTGAAAGAAAAACCCGATCTTATGAACGCCGTAATAGTTCAATTCCTAGAGGATTTAGACTATCCCACTACACGGATGCCAATAAGAAGAACTAACAATCAACCGGAGTAATTTTCCCAGTCGACACATCGTAAATTGCACCACCAACTACAACACCTTTATTGAGAAATGGGTAAGAGCGCACTCGATTAACATCGATTTTTAACGCCTCAATCTGATTCGAAACAGTTCTAAATTCAAGACTTCGGGTATCAACTCCATACTCTTTTTGAATAAGAGCATGAATATCTGCCTCTTCGCCCATTGCCATACGACAGTTGGTGTGGGGCATAATTAATATACGTTTAACTCCGAGTAAATATGTAGCTAAAACTAAGGTACGCAAAACATCCTCGGTCGCCCGAGCCCCTGCATTGCGAAGAATTTTTGCGTCTCCAGTGTGCATTCCAACAACTGCTAACGGAGTAATGCGCGAGTCCATACATGTGAGGATGGCTAACCCTTTTTGGGCTACACCAGTTAGTTCGGCGTCGTGAAAATTCTTGGTGTACTCATTATTTGCTTTCAATGCATCGGCGAACTCATCATGCGGAAAGAAATCCATTGAAACCTCCTTCAACTAAAACTTGGAGCCCCCCGTCAGGATTGAACTGACGACCTGCGCATTACAAGTGCGCTGCTCTACCACTGAGCTAGAGAGGCCTACGTGCGAACACGTATCGATCTTGCGACCAGCGGCAATTATGGCAGTGAGTTGCAAAAACTTGAAATCGTGGGAGATGACCTAGCCGCCCGAAGCGGTAGCTAACGCACTTACTCAACTATCCCTTGATTCTGGGAAAACCAAAGCACTCTCGAGGGTGGATTGCTGGCAAACGAGAGCGAACATCGCACTTACGAGTTGCAAATGGCAGACTAAAGCCCGTGATCACGAATTACTGGATGAGCCCTGAGACAACATCGGTTAATCGATTGCCGATGCTCAATATTGAGCACATCGAGAAGATTTCACTCGATGGCACATGGCGATTCCAGCTACTTCGCTCTCCGCTGGATCGGATTGGCAAAAAATGGTCGGCGATTCCCGTTCCTGGATTGTGGACGATGCAACCAGGGAGCAATGTTTTTTTTGACAAGCCAATCTATACAAATGTGCAGATGCCTTTTGATGAGCAACCACCACAAACCCCTGCTGAGAATCCACATGGCGTTTACGAGCGAGATTTTGAAGTACCAGAGAGTTGGAAAGACAAACGCATAGTTTTGCATCTTGGAGGATATGAATCGGTAGCTCTTGTATCTGTCAATGGCATTGAAGTTGGGCTAACAAAGGACTCGCGACTAGCCGCTGAGTTCGACGTCACTCAATTTATGCGACGCGGCAGTAACGTTCTTCGTATCGATGTGACGAAATGGTCAGATGCAACTTTTATTGAAGACCAAGACCAGTGGTGGCATGGTGGAATCACTCGTTCGGTAAAGTTATTTGCAACCAATAAGGTATTTATTGAACGTTTCTACACAACAGCAGGACTTGAAAAGGATTGCACAACTGGAACGCTAAATATTCGTGCTTACATCGCTTCGATAGATAATTTGCCGAGTGATGGCTATACATTGCGAACATCGATTGAAGAGCTTCCGAAAGTTAAGTCCGCTAAATTAGAGGCTACTATCAAGCGTTTTTCCGCACCGCTTTGGACAGAACGCGATGAAGCGCTCAAACTCAGAAGTGATGAGTACTTCCACGGCAAGTTCTGGCATGGAAATATGCCCGAAGATGCCAGACGCGCAATTGTAGAGAATGAACCGTGGCCTGTTGGAAAGATTGAATTCGATACTAAAATTCCGAAAATACAGCCTTGGTCGGCTGAGGTTCCTAATCTTTACACTCTAAATATTGAGTTAATCGATCCCGCTGGAAATGTTGTAGAAGTCTCCCAACAGAAAATCGGCTTTCGATCGGTAGAAATTAGAGGTCAAGAGCTTTTGCTTAATGGTCAACCGGTAATGTTTTACGGTATTAATCGGCATGATTTCAATCGATTTACTGGACGTGCATTGACCCGTGATGACATGCGCGAAG
>CAYGHJ010000032.1:0-11691 GCA_964349605.1 uncultured Candidatus Planktophila sp.
TCGGGAACTCCTTCTCGGTAAGTGCAGCTTGAGCACGCTCAGAGATTGGCGCTCCCCCTCCAAGTGAGAGAACCGAGTTCATATCTTTTAAAGCGCCAGTGAGAGCTTCAAACTCTAAATCTCTAAACACCTCTTCGCCATCATCGACAAAAATATCCGAGATCTTTCTACCCGCTTTTTTTTCCACCATGTTATCTGAGTCAATAAAGCCAACTCCAACTGCTTTCGCCAGAGCTCTGCCTACACTACTTTTCCCACTCCCAGGCGGACCAATGAGAATTGCATATGGCACCTGCACTACCTACTTAAAATTTAAGTTCTGCATATAGCCTTCGAAGTTTCGTTTCGTCTCACTCACACTGTCTCCACCGAATTTTTCAAGAACTGCCTCGGCTAAAACCAATGCAACCATTGCTTCGGCGACTACCCCCGCTGCAGGAACTGCACAGACATCTGAACGCTGATTTATTGCTTTCGCCGGTAACCCCGTAGATACATCAATAGTGTCTAAAGCCTTTGGCACCGTTGATATCGGCTTCATTGCTGCTCGCACACGTAAGATTTCACCATTTGACATTCCACCTTCGGTGCCACCAGCGCGATCGCTTCGACGAATGATTCGCCCATCATTAGATTTTTCAATCTCATCGTGGGCAACACTTCCCCGCCTCGAAGCGGTTTCAAATCCATCTCCCAGTTCGACGCCTTTAATCGCTTGAATTCCCATAAGCGCGCCGGCCAATCGTGCATCTAAACGCCGGTCCCAATGTACATAAGAGCCAAGTCCAGGCGGCATATTAAATGCTAAAACCTCTACAACTCCGCCTAGAGTATCTCCATCCGAATGAGCGCTCTCAATTTCAGCGACCATAAGCGCACTCGTAATCGGGTCAGCGCATCGAACTGGATCCTCATCAATTCGCTTCATATCATTGACTGTAGGAAGCTGCGCTGTGCTAGCTACACGGACAGCGCCGATTGAAAGAACATGACTTAAAATCGTAATACCTACGCTTTGTTCAAGGAAAATGCGTGCCACAGCACCGAGTGCTACACGAGATGCAGTTTCTCTAGCACTGGCACGTTCAAGAATTGGCCGTGCATCATTTAAATTATATTTTTGCATTCCTGCTAAATCTGCATGGCCTGGTCGTGGACGAGTCAAAGGTGCGTTACGCGCTAAATTCTCAATCTCCTGCGTTGCAATGGGATCGGCCGACATAATTTTTTCCCACTTTGGCCACTCGGAGTTGTCTATCTGAATCGAAATAGGTCCGCCCTGTGTTAATCCCAGTCGAATACCGCCAAGAATTGTGGTCTTATCGGCCTCAAAACTTTGTCGGGCTCCGCGCCCGACTCCTAAACGCCTACGGCTTAAGTGGTAATCAATGTCGGCGGTCGTTACCGCGACCGAAGCAGGTATTCCTTCAATGATTGCACTGAGGGCCTGACCATGAGATTCACCAGCTGTTAGCCAACGCATCTGCGTATTGTCGCAGAGATGTACTCATAGCTGCAGCCAAATAGAGGGCCGAGCCAGAAAATATTGCAAAGGCCAGCGGGATGCTTTTAGGCAATCGTCTCGAATATAGCCCCATGAGAATTATCTGCAGAATCGCTGCTACATAGATAGAGGTTGCCAATAACAGTAGTGCTCCGAAATTCGGCAGATTTAGAGCTAAGGCTGTAATTACAAAGAGTTTGGCATCTCCCGCCCCCATCCCCGCCACAGAAAGCAGAGCGGCACATAAGGCAGCAGCAGAGATCACCGCAATTGATTTGATAGGGAGAAAGAGACGTATAGCAAGAATGAGATAGAGCATAAAAATGAGATAGATATTGGGGATTCGACGGGTACGCCAGTCTGAGATGCATATTGGAATCGCAAAAGTTGCAAGTACAAACATGAATAGATGATAGGCGGTAAGAATTTACTGATTAAGAGCTATGTGGATGGCCTCAGCGCCTCTAACCCATGTTTTCGCATTAATTGCGCCATGCTCGTACGCTCGACAGATTGGGCTGAAAAAATCGCCACTTGATCGATTGCTTGATGGATTAAGAGATCTAAACCATCTACGACTTGACCTCCTAAGCTGCTCCATGTTTTCAGCGCCAACGTCGGCCATGGATTGTAAAGAACGTCAAAGAAGATACCTGTCGGCTTTGATGGAAACTCTTTTACTAGTGAATCTGAGACACCTTCTGGAACCGTTGAGATAATTAAATCTGCCATTTCAAAGAGGCTTGTATCGCCCCACCCTACGAACTCTAAATCCGAAAATTCAACGCATTTTGAGATCTCTTTCACTCTAGATAGAGAACGGACCATAACGCTTATCCGAGTTGAAACTCCATCACATGCAGAAACCGCCGCTCGCGCCGTGGCTCCACCCCCGATAATTAAAACATGACCGCTAGCATCTTTTCCTTGTGCTGATAAGGCGTGGGTGAATCCTGAGACATCGGTCGTTGAAGCGCTCCATACTTGTGAAGGGTTTTGAACTAACGTATTTGCGCTTCGAATTCGTGCAGCCAATGGCGAAATATTAGAAGAAAAATCCAATACCTCCTCTTTTAGCGGCATCGTGAGAGAAAAGCCTGACCAGGTTGGCCCACAACTTTCCAGAAAACCACTCAACTCGCCCGATTTAACATCGATTCTAGTGTATTCGCACTCTAGACCAAGTTCGCCATATGCGATCGTGTGAAGTAATGGACTTAAAGAGTGAGAAATTGGAGAACCAAGGACGGCCGCTTTGATCAATCGAATGCACCAGCTTTCCTATTTGCTTGATACAAAACCTTCCACGATACAAACTCTTCGTGAGAGGCAGTAAATCGAGTATCTCCGGGTGCAACGGTAATGAAATAGAGCCAATCTCCAACCGCTGGATTCAATGCTGCCTCCATTGCACGCACCCCTGGATTTCCAATTGGGGTTGGTGGTAAGCCATATCTTTTGTAAGTGTTGTATGGGGAATCTATGAGCGTTGATGAGGTGCTTAGAAATATTTGTCCGCGGACCTTTTTAATATAGTGGACGGTGGAATCCATCTGAAGAGGCATAGAAATTTCGAGCCTATTAAAAATTACACGAGCAACTTTACTAAAATCCGCCGTGTCACCTTCGGCTTGCACAATGGAGGCAATTGTCAGTAATTGTAATGGTGTATATGTACCTGAAGAGTCAAGAATCTCCTGTCCAGATTTTTCGCTTCGAAAACGATTAATCATTGCTTGGAGCACTTGGTTCGCACTAGTTTGGCGCGGGAAACTATATTGAGCCGGGAATAGCAAACCCTCTGGATTACTAAATCCAGGGGGAAGAATAAGCGAATCGAAGGCTTGAGATATTTCAACTTGCTTAAATCCGTAAACGAGTAGCGAATCAACAATCTCCCAACTCCAAGCGCCTTCAAATACTTTAATTAAATTTGGAATGCGTGTTGGATCAAGTAACTGTTCAAGCGCTTGCGCCGCAGAGATAGATAAAGTGAGTCGATGAGAGCCGGGAGAAACTCTTTCAGAGCTTTTATCCGAAACGGCAAGACGAAAATATGCCGAAACGGATTTAATAACTTTATTTTCAAATAGAACCTCTGCCACTTCGTAGCCCGTTGCACCGGATGCGATCTCCACAACTACCTCCGGCTCATTAACCCCAATTACTCGAGAGGCATAATCCGGCGCCGTTGAAGTGTTGCTTCGAATCAGATGAAGTGAATAGGTCAATGCAAGAACAAAAACCATCGCCAATACCAGCGGTTTAATTTTCACGTTCTATTTTTTTCAATCGAGAGTGCAAACTCTAAAATTGCAACTGCGGCGGCTTCATCAATTCGAAACTTCGATTCCTTCGAGCCTACCCCGGAATCGCGCAAACTTCTTGCGCCACTCACCGTCGATAATCGTTCATCTATTAGTTCGACAGGAGAATGCGTCAAAGTTACAAGAAAATCGCAGAATTCCAAAGCTTTATCAACAGCAGATCCAGAACTGCCATCCATATTTGAGGGTTTGCCTATATAGATTCTGATGGGCTCGAACTCTCGGAAGATTTCTAGCAGTTTATTCTTCAATGCCTTATCAGTACTTCGCAAAGTTGTTAGAGGTGAGGCCAAAATTCCATCAGCATCGCAAACCGCCACACCGATTCGGACATCCCCATAATCAAAGGCAATACGACGACCTCTTTGCATGGTCGCAATTACCCCTTGAGCGCGGTGGTAATCGCTTCCAGAGCTTGGACGGTTTTCGATGCATCTGTACCACCACCTTGTGCAAAATCATCTTTACCGCCGCCGCCGCCGCCAAGAATGGTCGAACCTATTTTAACTAAAGCACCCGCCTTAACTCCGAGCTTCCGAGCGCCATCACTTGCCGTCACTACTAAGACTGGTTTGGAATCGTTAACACTAATTAACGCTACGACGCTGACTGCTGACTGTGCCCTAAGCTCTAATGCAATTTTTCTCAAATCCTCACCTGAGATTCCATCACTGAGAAGAGCCACGATGGTTGAAACTCCATTTATTTCGATAGCAGTTTTAGCGATTTCGCTTACTTGAGCAAAAGCACCTGCCGAACGAAGACTCGCGAGCTCTTTCTCAATATCCTTTATTTTTGTGAGTAAATCCGAAATTCGCTCCGGTAATTCCTCAACACGTGCGCCCTTGATTAATGCGGTCAACGAATTAAGTAAAATATGTTCGCGTGCCAAAAACTTGTATGCATCAACGCCTACTAAAGCCTCAACCCGACGTACACCAGCACCAATGGAAGACTCGCTCAATAATTTAACAACACCTAACTCTCCAGAGGCAAGGACGTGAGTACCACCGCATAATTCACGTGCCCAATCTCCAACGCTGACTACACGAACAACATCCCCATACTTCTCACCGAAGAGGGCCATTGCACCAATCTCTTTGGCCCGCGCCTGAGACATAGTTTCGGCGGTAACCTGCAAATTATCTAGCAGCAATGTATTTACTCGAGACTCAACCTCGTTAATTACGCTCATCGGTACTGCTCCAGTTGAAGGAAAATCGAAGCGGAAGCGTCCCGGCGAGTTCTCAGATCCGGCTTGCGTAGCCGTCTCTCCTAAAATCTCACGGAAAGCCTTATGTACCATGTGCGTTGCTGTGTGGGCGCGAGAAATTGCAGCTCTACGCTCCTCATCAATCTGAGCCAGAGCCTGGCTGCCAACTTCGATGCTTCCGCTGACTACTCGGCCACGGTGAAGAAAAACTCCGGGTACTGGTGTCTGTACGTCCTCGATATCAATAACGGCGCCGTTAGCTAACGTGATTCGTCCGCCATCGGCCAACTGCCCGCCACCTTCTGCATAGAAAGGTGTGCGGTTTAGGATTACTTCAACATCAAAGCCTGCATCAACGCTGCTTACTGAAATCCCATCAACAAATAGTCCAGTAATTAAAGATTCGCTCGTGGTCGATGTATAACCGCAGAATTCACTTTTTCCATTTTTATCAGCGATTGCGCGATATTGACTAACATCGGCATGGCCGCTTTTTTTAGCGCGAGAATCAGCTTTAGCTCTATCTTTTTGCTCCTGCATTAAACGTCTAAAACCAACTTCGTCGACTTCAAGACCTTTTTCGCGTGCCATTTCTAGCGTTAAATCAAATGGAAAACCATAGGTGTCATGTAATTTAAAGGCCTCGGCAGCGGGCAACATCGATATCGAGCTCTTCTTTAAAGCAGCGCTTGCAGCATCAAAGATAGTTGTTCCACTCTTTAAGGTTTGCAAAAAACTCTCTTCCTCAGAAATACTCACGGAGAGAATTCTCATTTTATCGGTAACTAATTCAGGATACTGCGGGCCCATTGCCCCAATTGCTGCAACCGTTAAATCGGACATAATAGGATCCATTGAACCGAGTAAACGCATATTGCGAATTGTTCGGCGCATCATGCGACGCAGTACATATCCTCGACCTTCATTGCCTGGAGTTACGCCATCGCCAATGAGCATCGCTGATGTTCGTGCATGGTCAGCAATAATTCTCAATGAAATATCTGAGCTCTCTGATGCCCCGTACTTCACACCAGTCAACTCTGATGCTTTATTAAGAATCTGCATCGTTGTATCAATCTCGTAGATATTTTCTACACCCTGTAAAATTGAAGCTACACGTTCAAGGCCAAGGCCTGTATCGATACTTTTCGCAGGTAATTCACCGAGAATCGGGAAATCATCCTTGCCAGTACCAACTCCACGTTCATTCTGCATGAATACTAAGTTCCAGATTTCAATGTACCGATTTTCATCAGCAATCGGCCCGCCATCTTTCCCGTAAGCAGCTCCACGATCATAGTAAATCTCAGAGCAGGGACCACATGGGCCAGGTACACCCATCGACCAAAAATTATCACTCATTCCCATTCGCTGAATTCGCTCTAGTGGAACGCCTATCTTTTTATGCCAAATATCGGCAGCTTCATCATCATCTAGAAAAACCGTTACCCATAACTTATCTGGCGAAAAACCATAACCGCCATCATCGATTGCTCGGGTTAATAGCTCCCAGGCCAGTGAGATAGCACCCTCTTTAAAGTAATCACCGAAAGAGAAATTTCCACACATCTGGAAAAATGATGCATGGCGTGTGGTCTTACCAACTTCATCGATATCTAATGTTCGAACGCATTTTTGTACCGAGGTTGCGCGCTTAAAGGGTGGTTGAATTTCACCTAAGAAATATGGTTTAAATGGAACCATTCCGGCATTGACTAAAAGCAGATTCGGATCATCGGCGATAAGCGAGGCCGAGGGTACGACGGTGTGGGTTAGACCTTGGCGATTATCACTTTCAAAAAAACGCAGCCAGCGCGCACGGATCTCGGCGGATTCCACGTACTGTGATCACTCAGACTTATTCTTAGAGCGTGACCTTTTCTTGGAAGCCGCGGCCAAAATTGCTCCGGCAACTTTAACTGCAGAGCCGTTCTTATTCATAAAAGAGCTCGTTGCGTTAGCGACTTTATCTGAAATATCTTCAGCGTTTTTAGTAATTCTGTTGAAGCTCCTAAGTGGAGCATTCACAAGAGTGAGCGTTGTGTGGACCTCTTCGATGACAGGTGAAGTCTCATCGGTCAGAGATTTAAGAGAGAGCTTAGCCTCGTCAATAAATCGGCCGACCCTGATTACGACATAACTTATAGCGATAGCGATAATAAAGAGTCCGCTCGCTGCGATGATAGTTGCTATTCCGCCTGGTCCCATGCAATTAGCCTACCTGAGGAGCGTTCTTTGCTGCGCCATCAATGCCGCTTTCTTTTCGTTGAGCGGCAGTAATGGGAGTTGGGGCTCCAGTTAGAGGATCTCCCCCGCTAGCGGTCTTCGGAAAAGCGATGACTTCGCGAATTGAATCAGATCCAGTAAGTAAGGCGCAGACTCGATCAAGGCCCAATGCAATTCCGCCATGGGGAGGCGGGCCGTAATTGAATGCCTCGAGCAAGAATCCAAATTTAGATGCCGCTTCCTCATCACTCAAACCGATTACACGAAAGACATCGCTCTGCATCTTCTGATCATGGATACGGATTGAGCCTCCACCTAGCTCACTTCCATTCAAAACTATGTCATAGGCATATGCCAATGCATGTTCAGGATCGCTAGCAAAAGTTGATGCAAACTCAGGTTTTGGACCGGTGAAAGGGTGGTGAACCGCCGTCCATCCCCCATTATCTGTTGCTTCAAACATAGGCGCATCGACAACCCATAAAAACTCCCATGAATCCTGCGCGATAAGCCCACAGCGCTTTCCTATTTCAAGCCGCACGGCACCTAAAAGATTTAACGATGCGCTGCGCTCACCAGCGGCAAAAAAGATGGCATCCCCAGGTTTAGCTCCGGTCGCTGACGCAATTCCAGCGGACTCACTTTCACTTAAATTTTTTGCAACGGGTCCACTTAAAGCGCCATCGCCATCAATTAATATATAGGCCAAACCCTTTGCCCCTCGCGCTTTCGCCCAATCTTGCCAAGCGTCAAGCTCGCGTCGCGGCGAACTTGCTCCCCCTGGCATCACAACCGCGCCAACATAGGGTGCCTGGAAAACTCTAAAAGTGGTTTCTGCAAAGAATTCAGTCTGCTCTGAAAGTTCATTGCCAAAACGAAGATCTGGTTTATCTGATCCATATCGAGACATAGCTTCGGCATACGTCATACGTTTCAAAGGAAGTTGAATCTCATATCCAAGAACCTCATACCAAATCTTGGCGACGATTTTTTCAGCCAGAACTAAAATATCCTCTTGATCAATAAAGGACATCTCAATATCTAACTGAGTGAATTCAGGTTGTCTATCTGCACGAAAATCCTCATCACGAAAACAACGGGCTATCTGATAATACTTTTCCATTCCTGCAACCATCAGTAACTGTTTAAATAGTTGTGGAGACTGTGGCAGGGCATACCAGCTTCCAGGTTGGAGCCGAACAGGTACAAGGAAGTCACGAGCGCCTTCTGGCGTTGAACGTGTCAGATAGGGTGTTTCAATCTCAAGAAAAGACTCATCCTCCATAACACGTCGGATGGTTGATGTAACTTTTGATCGAAGGCGTAGGTTTGCCGCAGGTTTTTCTCGACGCAAATCTAAATAGCGATACTTAAGTCGCACTTCCTCGCCAATATCTGAGTCGTTGCCACTATCGATGGGAAATGGAAGCGGGGCCGATTCACTCAGTACGACGACGGTGTCGCCCATGACTTCAATCTCACCCGTTGGAATATTTGAATTCTCATTTCCATCTGGCCTGGCAAGCACCTCGCCGGTAATGAGCAAGCACCATTCTGCGCGCAGCGCGCCTGCGATTTTTTCATCACGAATGACCACCTGCACTGAACCAGATGCATCTCGAAGATCGATAAATGCCACACCGCCATGATCACGGCGGCGCGAAACCCAGCCTGCCAAAGTAACTACCGTACCGACATCGGATTTACGTAGCGTGCCTGCATCGTGGCTTCTTAGCATAATGTGTGTGGTTTCACTTTCTACAGTGCGTTGATTATGGATTCAATTGTAACTGAAACCGATATGCCGGTGTTCATATTTTTCAGTTCAACGCTTTGCCTAGCAACCTCTTCATCACCAAGGACCACCACATTTCTCGCACCACTCTTATCGGCTGCCTTCATTGCACTCTTTAAGGAGCGGTCACCAAAGGCTATTTCAACTATTTTTCCCGCACTTCGTAAATCTGTCGCTAATTGCAAAGCTTTCGGCATTGCCTCATCACCAAGCGGAATGATGAACAAGTCCGATACAAAGTGATCGACTGCGATGACACCTTCAGCCTCAGCTGCCAACAAAACACGATCCACTCCAAGACCGAAACCAATTCCAGAGAGCTCCTGACCTCCGAGTTCAGTCATTAATCCGTCATAGCGGCCTCCTCCGCCAATGCCAGATTGAGCACCTAGGAGATCGTGTACAAATTCAAAGGTAGTACCCGTGTAGTAATCCAAGCCTCGCACCATCCGGGGATTGAGTTGGTATGAAATACCAAGTACATCTAGATAATTTTTTACCTCTTCAAAATGTTTACGAGATGCCTCGCTTAGATAGTCCATTAGAACAGGTGCCTGCGCCATAGCTTTCTTCATTACTTCTCGTTTATCATCAAATAACCGCAAGGGATTAATTAACGCTCTGGAAGCAGTTGCCTCATCTAAATCAAGAGTTGCAATATATTTCAGAAGTTCAATGCGATGTGCCGCGCGCGATTGCGCATCACCAAGGCTAGTAATCTCTAAGCGATACTGCTTCAATCCAATTGATTTAATGCCCGTATCTGCGATAGCAATGACTTCAGCATCAATTGCCGGATCATCTAAACCAATCGCCTCGATACCTACTTGATAGAATTGACGGTAACGTCCGGCCTGCGGCCGTTCGGCACGAAAGTAAGCACCTGAGTACCAAATCTTTACGGGCAAGCGACCTCGGTCTAAACCATGTTCGATAACTGCGCGCATTGCTCCAGCTGTTCCCTCTGGGCGCAAAGTGATCGAGCGATTTCCCCTATCGGTAAATGTGTACATCTCTTTTGTCACCACATCAGTTGAAGCACCAACTCCTCTGCTGAAGAGTTCAGTATCTTCAAAAACAGGCAGCTCCATCAGTTGATAGCCAGCAAGTCGAGCAGGTGCAATCAAAGATTCGCGAACGAACTCAAATAACTTCGATCGTGGCGGTACGTACTCACTCACCCCTTTAGGGGCCTGAATCCTCGCTCGGGCCATTAGAAGCGCTGCTTAAGTGAGTTCAAATAAGGGTTGTACTTTCGTTCGCGACCAATAGTTGTTTCATCCCCATGTCCAGGTAAAACCCGTAAATGGTCACTAAGGGGCAGAATTTTCTTTCGCAAACTCTCCTCCATATCCTTAGCGGAACCGCTAGGTTGATCCGTGCGTCCAATCGATCCTGCAAAGAGAACATCACCACTAATAAGTAGTTCATTAGATACTTCAAACATCAATGAGCCTGCCGTGTGGCCCGGCGCGTGAATAGCTGTGAAACTAAGCCCAACGATTTCAAGAAGCTGCCCATTGCGCAATTCTCTTACATCTCTTGGCTCGACAAACTCCATGCCCTCCAATGTCGCAGCAAATTCTGGCGATAAAACCCGTTCAGGATGGGCAAGGGCGATTCGATCCTGGCTATGAATATATGCCGGAATCTCATAACCATCGGCGATGGGTCTAATCGAAAAGGTATGATCTAAGTGGCCATGGGTTGCAAAAACGGCAACGGGCTTAAGTTTGAACTCATCGAGAATGGCCGATAACTGATGGCTCACATCGGGCATACCTGGATCTATAACAACGCACTCTGCCCCAGGGGCGGTGGCGATTACCCAGCAGTTAGTAGCAAACATGGGGGCGGCAAATGAGGCTACAAGCATCTTTTTCCCCTCATCCCTTAGCCGTAACCTCGATTGGGGCTATCTGGCTAGTACAGGGTACCTTTTACCCTACACAAACGCAGAATTCACGCGCTTTGAGGTAATCCTCGAAGAGCCCGCGCCATACATAGCGACGTTCATATGAACAACGCGCTGAAAGGATTACCACCATGACCGACATACATCCGCTTCCCACTCCATCAGCAGCAAGTGCTCTGATTGGAGATCCTGCAGCATTTGGCCGAGTAGGTGAGGATGGAACCGTCTACGTTCGAACATCAAGCGGTGAAAAAGCCGTTGGGTCCTATCCTGGAAAGACACCAGAAGAGGCGCTTACTTATTTCGTACGCAAATTTGAAATGCTCGCCTCCGAAGTAGCGCTCTTGGCCGCGCGCGTTAAGAGCGGAGCTCTTGTTCCCTCAGATGCATACAGTGCTGTCAAAAAACTTCGTGAATCCATAAAAGATTTAAATGCTGTAGGTGATTTAGAGGCCCTATCGCAATCGGTTGAACAGATTGAACCTTTAATTGAAGGACATCGCGAAGCCTATGAGGCTAAAAAAGCAGCCGAGAACGCGGCAAAGAAAGCTCGTCATGAGCAAATTGTAATTGAAAAGGAAAAAATAGTCGCAGAGGCCGAGTCTCTAGCACTGAGCGAGTCATGGAAAGCAACTGGCGATAGATTGAAGACCCTTTTGGATGAATGGAAATCTGCACCGCGCTTAGATAAAGCTGCAGATGCCGATCTAT
>CAYGHJ010000033.1:0-11655 GCA_964349605.1 uncultured Candidatus Planktophila sp.
GCGAATTTGAAAACGCTTAATCTCTTTCATAGTGATTTACCTGTCTGATTCATTCGAGTCTTTCATTGATAATCCAACGAGTTAAAAAGGCGACCGCGAGCAATAGAAGTGAGCTAGTCAAATAAACAGTATTTACAGCAACAACGAAGCCCTCACGGATAACGATATCCAGATTCCTTAGGGAGTTTCCAGAATTTTCTAGATTGCCAAAGGTCAGAGTTCCATGTGATTTCCAAAGTTGGAAGATGACGGTTAGAGAGATTCCGACACCAAGAACTCCTCCAAGCTGCCTGACAAAACTATTTATTGCCGAACCAGAGCCTCTATTTTTATTGCCCAGCGCATGCGGAGCAACAACTGATCCAAACTGAGTGAGAAAACCTGAACCGAATCCTATGGTCATAACCGCAATTGTTTCTGACCACAATTGGTGGTTCAGATATAGAATCAAAAATCCAAGCGAAAAAGCGCAAAGCCCAACGGTTGCAAGCCATCGGTAGTAACCTGTTTTAGCAATTGATCGACTGGCTAGGACAGAACCGATGAGATTGCCTACACCCATGGGCAAAAGGAGTAATCCTGCAATTGCAGGGCTTTTACCATGCACAATTTGAACCGAAAGTGGAACAACAACAAGAGCTAGGAAAATTGCCGCACTTGAGAATGAACTTGCTATCAAGGTAATAACAAAGAGTCGATTTTTGAAAAAGTGGATTGGAATCAATGCGCTCTCTCCCAAACGCCGTTCGGCCACAATAAAAAGTATGGCGCTACCTAGAAGTGAGAAAATCAAGTATGGGCGCCAATGAGTAACACTTAATGAAATAAATGTTTGGTTGATGAGCAAAAGAGAGAAAACGAAGATACTGAAAAGTACGACTCCAAACCAGTCAAATGAGTGTCGGTGAAGTTCTTGTTTAATGTGTAGAAAACGTAGGGCACGGTATATGGCAATAAGTGCGATTGGAATATTCACGATAAATATCCACCGCCAACCAGCGATTCCAAGAATGGAGTTTTGAGTAGCTATCACTCCACCCACTATTGGACCGAGCAAACTTGACGAACCGAAAACAGCTACAAAAATAAGTATGTAACGTGCTCTTTCGCGCGGCGGAACTAGATCGGAAATTACGGCAAAGGCGAGAGATAAGAGACCGCCAGCTCCAAGACCTTGGATGGTTCGGCCGAGAAGCAACAGCAGGAAAGTTGGGGAAACGGCAGAGATAACCGATCCAATAAGGAAGAGCACTAGGGCTGCAAGAAAGAGCGGGCGTCGTCCAAAGCCATCTGATAACCGGCCGTAGATAGGAGTTGTAATCAAAGAGGCCAATAGGTAAGTTGTTAGTAACCAACTCTGATTTGGAATTTGTGCAAAGTTCGTTGCAATCGTTAACCCCGCCGTGGACATCACCGTCTGGTCCAACGCCGCTAGGAACATTCCCAGAGCTAGGGAGGAGAGAATTTTTAGAGTAGGCCACGAAAAGGAGGTTTCTTTTCTCTTAGCCTTTGCCATTGTGAATTAATTAGTAGCTTGCGCCACTGTTGGAAGCTCTTTACGTGGATTTGGACAACACTCAGCGCTGCAGTAATTGATGCGAGCTCCAATCGATGAGAGCTCTTTGCTTTCACGCTGAGTTTGTCGCTCCTGAATGAGATCGACTATCCCTGCCACAAATTCGGGAGAGGTTCCCGGGGTGGCTACCCTAAAGTATCGAACTCCTAATTCGTCGGCTATCTCCTTGGCCTCATAATCTAGGTCCCATATGACTTCGACGTGATCGCTTATGAAACCAATCGGAACGACGATGGCCGTTGAAATCCCTGATGTAGCTGTCGCACGCAAGGCATCTCCAATGTCGGGCTCGAGCCACGGAGTATGTGGGGCACCACTTCGAGATTGATAGACCAACGACCATTGCGGTACTTCACTGGCAAATTGCGTAGCCACCGCAGCGAGAATGCACGCGATGGCGGCATTGTGTTGTGCCACATAAGCACCGTTGTTGGATGCATCGCGCAGGGTTGCGGGTCCAGATGTTTCTGCCATTGAGATAGGAATGGAATGAGTTGTAAAGAAAATATGGCAATCAGATGCGGAGGCTCCATCTTTTTTTAGCGTTTCTAGAATTTCGGTTAGCCCCTTGGCGAAGGGTGTAATAAATCCCGGGTGATCAAAATACTGGCGAACTTTGTCAATTGTTAAAATCTCGCCGAGCTCGGTATCAATGAGCGCCTGTGCCAGATCTTCGCGGTATTGGCGACAGCCTGAATACGAGGAGTAAGCGCTGCTCACAAAGGAAAGGACTCTGCGATGGCCATCGGCGCTTATTTGCTGAAGGGCTTCGGCTAGAAAGGGATGGGAGTTTCGATTTCCCCAATAGATGGGAGTTTCGATACCGCGTTTAGTAAATTCTGCGCGCAGAGATTCTAAAAGCCTTCGGTTCTGTTCATTTATTGGGCTTACTCCTCCTAGGACCAAGTAGTGATGCGACACCTCCTCTAATCGCTCTCTGGGCACTCCTCGACCTGCAGTTACTCGTTCTAAATAAGGCATAACCTCTTCTGGAGATTCCGGTCCGCCGAACGTGGTGAGAAGAATTGCGTCATAGTTCACGAAATTAAATCTCCGATTGACCCAGGTTCAATTTTCCGTCCGGTGTAAAAGGGAATCTCTTCCCGCACATGCAGGCGGGCCTTTGTTGATCGCAGATCGCGCATGAGGTCGACAATTTCCGGAAGTTCATTTGATTCAAGGGCAAGAATCCACTCGTAATCTCCCAGCGCAAAGGAGGCAACAGTGTTACTTAGAATTCCGGTGAAATCTCGGCCAGCCATTCCATGTTCGACCAGGAGCGCGCGGCGCTCATCTTCTGGGAGAAGATACCAATCATATGAACGGACAAAAGGGTAAACGCAGAGCCATTCTTTAGCAGAAGCTCCGGTCATAAAAGCGGGGACGTGGCCCTTATTGAATTCGGCTGGACGATGCAGTGCCATGGCGGCCCAGACAACCTCGAGGGATTTACCAAGAGTAGATCGCCTTATTTCACGCAGGACCGCTTGTATCTGTTCGGCGCGCGGTGCGTGGAACCAGAAGATAAGATCGGCATTGGCGCGCATTCCCGAGACGTCGTAAATGCCGCGCAGCTGAACATCTTCGCTCTCTGCTTTGGCAAGGATTGCAAGTAGTTCAATAATACAGTTCTCTGGCTGATTACTTAATTCAGTGCGACGAAATACTGTCCATGATGTGAATCGGATCGTCTCATTAATCTCTTTAGCTAAGGTTTTTCCACTGCTCTGAGTCATTAGGGCATTATGCCAGCCAATAGGTTGCGAGGGTATTTTCAAGCCGATTACCTATCTTCGATTGAATATGAAAGACTCTTCGGTAGCAGTAGGTAACTCAATTTTTTGAGCTGGATTGGAGGTGCTTTGATAAATCACCATTTAAATGCGCAATCTCAAGAACGCACCACGGTTGCAGTGGTAGGCGGTGGCGTAAGTGGATTGATGTGCGCCAGACGTTTAAGTCAGCAAGGTGTCCACGTCACACTTTTTGAAGCCAGGCCATCACTTGGCGGCGCGATACGAACTAGGTTTTTTGCCGGACATCACATTGACCTGGGAGCAGAGGCGGTTCATGTTTTGGCCCCAGGGATGAAGGAGCTCATAGAAGAGTTGGGGTTAAGTGGCGAACTCATTACTTCTAACCCAGGTAGCTCTTGGCTCTGGATGCGCCGCGGACTGCGCCGCCTTCCCGCCGGCGTTGGTCCATCTGGCCCGCGCCGACTGCGTCCGGTCCTTTCATCTGGCGTGATGTCTATGCGGGGGTTGGTAAGAGCTGGGCTTGAGCCCTTGACACCGCGACGCGCTCTCGTTGGCGATATCGGGGTAGGTGAGTATGTAAGCCAACGCTTCGGGCGCCAAGTTGTTGAGCGTTTTGTCGATCCTATTCTCGGAAGTCTCCATGCGGGCAACGTGCATAAATTAAGTCTGCGCGCCCTTACTCCAGAGCTGGCAGCAATAGCTGATACTGGTAGTTCAGTAATGATGAGTCGACGTGGCCAAAAGAGTGGACCCCCGCTCTCATTTGCTACTTGGCCCGGTGGGCTTTCCACACTTGTTGATCGAATTTTGATTGATGCCGATGTTGAAGTACGGACATCAACGCCTGTCGAGTCAGTAATAAAACTACCGAATGGTCGTTACCAAATTACGGAATCAAATGGAA
Organism: uncultured Candidatus Planktophila sp.; assembly: GCA_964349605.1. Classification (GTDB taxonomy): domain Bacteria; phylum Actinomycetota; class Actinomycetes; order Nanopelagicales; family Nanopelagicaceae; genus Planktophila. The sequence goes on from CAYGHJ010000033.1 coordinate 4,238, forward strand.
AGATTATTGAAGTTGATGCAGTTGTGTTTGCAGTTCCTGCCAGAGTGACAGCCCATTTAATACGCTCCTTGTCACAAAACGCTGCGAATATTTTAGAGAAGATTCGCTATGCCTCAGTAGCTACCGTCCTTGTTGCATATCCGTTGGCGGCAGCAAGAGATGCTCAGGCGTTAAAAGCTACGGGTCTTTTAGTTCCCTCCAACAGTGGACGGATTCTTAAAGCAGCAACTTTTCTTACAACAAAGTGGCCACATCTTGTCGATCCAAAATATTTTTTAATGCGTCTCTCTAGTGGTCGCGTAGATGAACGAGAGATTGAAAAGTTGGAAGATTCTGAACTCATCGCACGGTTGCACAAAGACTTGGTAGATGCGACAGGCATTAGCGCAGAACCTATTGAGTATTTTGTGCAGCGCTGGCCTGATGCGATGCCACAACTTGAAATCGGACATCTAGAACTTGTAGCAAAGGCTCGTAAGGAGCTCGGAATTTATCCAGGAGTTTTGCTCGCTGGAGCTTCCTATGATGGATTGGGTATCGCGGCCTGCCTGCGCTCGGGTGAGCGAGCGGCGAGCGCGTGTTTAACCATTTTGCAACCTATACAGAATCCTGTACAGTATTAGACATGTTTACTCTGCTCCCTCACGCGCAGACATTCTCTGTCACAGAGGCCGCCGAACGTGGTTTGCCATCCGTTGTGCGCAGTGCAAATGCTGGTACAGATTTTGTCATTGAGCGATACGGCAAGCCACAAGCTGTTATCGTGGGGATTGAACGCATCACAAAACTTGAAGAGCTTGAGCGCGATCTCCAAAGTACTGCGTTAGTCCTAAGCCGTATTGCTACTGATAACGGCAACCGCACCGACATCGATGCAGTTATCAAACATTTTGGCTTTGATCCGGCGGAACTTCGCGCAGAGGCGGCTGCTGAGTTCGCAGCATCTCAAAAATTATCTACTCCATAGAAAGACGTTAGAGCCGTGGCTTACATTCGGCTTATAGATCCCGCAATTGATGACTTGAATAAGTTGTTTCACCTTAATCCTTCAGTTATGCGGAAGATCATCACCAAAATGTTGATTTTGGAACTTAATACCGGGGCGGGTGAGCCTTTGCTTGGCGACCTAATAGGGTGGCGCAAACTTACTGTCGGCGATCGAAGTTGGCGCATTATTTGGAGAAGCACGAAGGATAAATCTGGCGGCGAGATAATTGAAATAGCTCAGGTCTGGGCGATTGGCGCTCGCAGTGATTCCGAAATCTACAATGAAATGAAGAAAAGAGTTGCATCTGCTCCATCCTCGCCTAAAACAACAGCACTGTTCGATGTTCTCGAATTATTCGGTGAAAAAGTTGGCAACATTGATGCATCACCGGAACCAGAGGACTCACCTGCCCCAAGTGGTTACTGAATAAACTCGAGCACAGCGTCGGTTTGCACCAGGATCAGATACGTGGTCTCTCTGTTGAACAGGCGATGGAGATTTGGGAAGAGTACATAAGTAGGCCGAAGCAGTAGCAGAGACTTGTGATGGAGATCATCACCATGATTGGCAACCCCAGGAAGGTTGCACCCTTAAAGAAATAATCACTCACTGAGTAGTGCCATCGGGGATCCTTCAGGTTGATAGATACAAGCGGGGTCTTCGCCAAGTGCATTACCCGTGGTGGCATATGCGCGCGCACGCGAGCCTCCGCATAAATCGGCGTATTCGCAGTAGCCACATCGACCAGAGAAATTAGAGGATCTAATCTCACGCAGGAGAGGGTTATCTCTATAGATTTCAGCGATGGGATGATCGCGAACATTTCCTAGAGGTTGTGGTAAAAATCCGGCCGGATAAATCTCACCGTCATAAGCGACAAAGACAATTCCCTTACCATCGCGCGTAGCCGTCGTGTGCGCTCGCATTCGCATCGTTGCCGGACCCATTAGCGAAATTAATTGCTGCGACAATCTCGCATAGAGAGCGCTGGTTGGTGCATCATCCCCAGCAAGTCGGCGGGTGACAATGCGTCGGAAAAATGGCGCTTCGACCGTTCGGATAATGAAACCGTACTGCGATGCGTCGTAGAGAAAATGACAGATGTCTTCGTGCTCTTGTGCTGTAATGGCTTCGGTTGAAACACCGCGACCCATCTGAACAAGGAAGAAAACCTCCCAAATCTGCGCACCCGCATCTGCGACAATCTTGGCAATTTCTGCAAGTTCATCGACATTGGATCGCATCACTGTTGTGTTGACTTGGACTGTCATTCCAACTGCAGTCAGCGCGCGAATCGCTTCGATTGTTTTTTCAAAGTGTCCGGGGATGCCGCGTACTGTTTCGTGTGTCTGGGCAATTGCGCCATCCAAAGAAATTGAAACTGCCTTTACTCCACTTGTTCGAATTCGCTCAACCATTTCCGGTGTAAGTGATGGTGTGACGGAGGGAGAGAGAGCAACCGGTACTCCCAATTTAACTGCGTGTTCGACCAGAGTGAAAATATCAGGACGCAATAGACAGTCACCACCGGTAAGAACAAGTATTGGAAATGGCCTTCCAAAGGCGGCAACTTGATTTATTAGTTCAATTCCTTCAGAGTTTGTGAGTTCGCCCGGAAGAGCTTCTGCAGTGGCGCTAGCTCTGCAGTGTTTACACGCTAGCAGGCATGCACGCGTTGTCTCCCAGAAAACTAACATGGGTCGTTGCGCGTAATCTAAACGTGGTTTTGTACTCGTTGCGACATTGCTGTGATCATGCGCCATTGTTAAGCCCCATCTCCGTGAATAAAGGCGACCATTCGGGTAAGGAGTTCTGGATCGGTCTCTGGCGGTACTCCATGACCGAGATTGATTACATGGGCCGGTGCAAGTGAACCACGTTCAATAACATCAGTGACATGAAGTTTTATTTCATCCCAGGGGCCATTCAGTTTTTGCGGATCAATATTTCCTTGCAGAGGTACGGTTCCACCCAAAATTTCATTTGCAACATCCAGTGGAGTCTCTGAATCAATTCCCATAACGGTCGCACCAACATCGCGCATTTGTGTCAGCATTGAACCAGTCTTAGTTCCAAAGTGAACCCGGGCTACCGGAAGATCTGAAAGTGAGGCCATCACGGATTTAGAATGTGGCGCCGCAAATGTTATGAAATCTGCCAGAGATAATTTCCCAGCCCATGAATCAAAAAGTTGAAGCGCACTCGCTCCTGCTACTACTTGGGCGCGGATGAATGTACTTGTTGTTCGAGATACCCAAGAAAGTATGTCGTGCCAGAGTTGCGGGTCGTTCTTCATTAAGGCGCGAGTAATTGGTAAATCTTTGGAGGGAGCTCCCTCGATTAAATATGAAGCCAGTGTAAAAGGAGCCCCACCAAAACCGATTAATGGCGTTGTACCAAGTTCTGCAATAACTATCTGGATCGCTTCGGTAATTGGGGTCAGTGCATCTATATCGAGTTCGCGCAGATTGTTTAAATCTTGTCTTGTACGTACCGGGTGTTTGAGTACGGGTCCGATTCCTGAAACTATGTCGACCTCTAGACCTGCCAGACGCAGTGGAATCACAATGTCACTAAAGAATATCGCGGCATCTACTTTATGGCGTCGTACTGGTTGGAGTGTGATTTCAGCGGCGATTTCTGGGCGCAGACAGGATTCCAGCATTGGAATCCCCTCCCGGAGGGAGCGATATTCGGGAAGGGATCGACCTGCCTGACGCATCATCCAGACTGGTTTGTACGAGCTGCGGATACCTTGGTAAGCCTTAATAACATGGGAATCAGCGGTCAGGCCCGAGATAAGTGGATGGATCGATGGCAGTGACACAAGAGCATCATGCCATTGAATTGGGACTACTATTCGCGAGTGGCGTTGGTATTAATTGGTGCGAGTCATCACAATCTCTCACTTGCTAAACTCGAAATGCTTGAGCATGGAGCAAGTGAGGTACGTAACCGCCTATTCGACTCTTCCAGCAGCGAGCATGGGATAAAGGGTGGAGTTCTTATCTCCACGTGCAATCGTTTTGAGATTTATGTTGATAGTGAAAAGTTCCATGGCGCCGTTGATCATGTTTTTGCAGTGATTGGAGAGGTCTCGGGTTTAAATGGGGTTGAGATCAATAAGGTACTACAAGTATTTAGTGGCATGGAAGTCGTTCAACATCTTTTTGCGGTCTCGGCGGGCCTTGAGTCCATGATTATTGGTGAGGCAGAGATAGCTGGCCAAGTCCGCAGCTCTTTTAAATTGGCTCAAAAAGAGAAGTGCACAACACCACTATTGGAGCAGCTCTTTCAGCGTGCCCTGGCTAATTCGAAAGTGGTAACACACTCAACGGGTCTTGGCGCAGCGGGTAGATCGATCGTAGATGTCGGGCTAACCGTTGTGCAAGAACGGTACGGCGAGATAGTAGGCAAGCCTGTAGTTTTACTCGGAACAGGTGCTTATGCACGAGTGGTAGTTGCCGCTCTACAAAGGCGGGGCTGCCACGATATCTCTGTTTATTCCTCCAGTGGGCGGGCCCATCAATTTTCTCAATCTCACAATGCGAAAGAGATAGGCAGTGATGGTCTGGCTGCGGCTATTTCCCAGGCAGCCTTGGTTATTGCATGCAGCGGAAATCAAATTCCAGTTATCGATGATGCTTTAATAAAGGCAGCTCGCGGCGGTGCGCATATACTTCCGATTATTGATGTAGGACTTACCTCAGATCTTATGCCGCAAGTAAGAGAGTTAGCTGAAGTCGACGTCATTGATCTTGAAGTTATTCGTGACAATGCACCAAAGGAGTATGGTGAGGAGATTTTTCAAGCCCATGAGATAGTGCAAAAAGCAGTCCATGAATTTGAGAACGAGCAGTTAGCTAGGTCGATGGATCCGGCCGTGGTTGCCATGAGATCTCACGTAGATATTTTTATAGATCTTGAAGTTCAAGGCGTGCGTGAGAAATCTGGAGATGAGGTCGCCGCCCAAGTTGAGCACTCATTGCGACGGGTAACAAATGCCTTACTTCATACTCCCTCTGTGCGAGCACGCACTCTAATTAATTCGGGCGACCAGAGCGATTATCGCCAAGCTCTGCAGGTGCTTTTTGGAATTGATGTTGAAACAACAAAAGATGTCTAAGCGCAGTCTTGTTTTAGGGACACGGGGAAGTCTTCTTGCAACGACGCAAGCGCGTGCCGTCGCACAATCATTGAACTCCAGTACGGGTTTAGAGATACGTGAATTAATTATCGCCACCGCCGGGGATGACCCCGCTATCTCGCTAACACAGGCCACGCAACCAGGCGTCTTTGTAAGTGCGCTAAGGAGCGCTCTTAAAACCGGCGAGGTTGATTTGATTGTTCACTCTTATAAGGATCTACCCTCCCTACCTGAACCTGGCATTGTTATTGCGGCAGTTCCAAAGCGGGAGGACTATCGAGATGGACTTATCTCCAGAGATAATCTCACACTCTTAGAACTACCGGCGGGTGCGAACGTTGGAACTTCCTCCCCGCGACGGGCCGCCCGGATTAGCCATATTCGCCCTGATCTTAAACTCCATCCCATGCGCGGTAATGTGGACTCTCGCTTGGCAAAGGTAGCGCGGGGTGAGTTTGATGCAGCCGTCCTAGCAGTGGCGGGCTTAAACCGTGTTGGATATGCGATGAAAATATCCGAATACTTCACCATTGATCAACTACTTCCCGCTCCGGCCCAGGGCGCACTTGCAGTTGAGTGTCGTAGCGATGATGTTGAGTTGATTGAGATGCTTTCAGTGTTAGAGGATCCGCATACCAGAGTTACGACAACGGCAGAGCGGGCGGTTCTGGTTGGAATTTCAGCGACATGTGCCACGGCTATCGGTGCGCTCGCAACGTATAGCGATGGAAAACTGCACCTTGTTGCCGAACTTTCTGCAACAGATGGAGATGAGCATGAGAGAAGTTTTGCAAGCCAAAGTGAGTTAGAGCTACTAGATCTATTGAGCGCACATACTCTCGGTCTCTCTGTGGCATCCCAGATTATGCAAACTAAACTGGGTTTGCGAATTGGTTCGACCCGTGGTTAATCCTGTGCTCTTGATACGAAGTCAGGATAACGATATCGATTCAATCGCTCTCAGAAAACTTGGGATCCCAACATTCATCGATCCCTACGTGGAGATCACGGCCGCTAGCGATCAAAGCGCGGGATTGAAACTGATGGAGTTTTTGCGTTCTTCGCAGTGCTGGGTCATAGCCACTTCCAGAAATTCGATCCGTTATTGGGTGGATTTAGTAGGAGAGGAGCAGTTTCGCGCGGTGTTGAAAAGCCATGCAAATCTGAAATTTGCAGCCATAGGGGAGGCAACTGCGCAGGTTCTGCGAGATTATGGGGCGTTGGAAATTTTCCTGCCCTCCGATTCTAGGGCTGAGATTTTGGGGCAAGAACTGGCGATGCACGATTCGAAATCGCATGCCTTAATACCAGGGGGGAATCTCGCTTTGCCAAATTTGGCCGAAATTTTGCGGAGATCTGGATGGGATGTGCACACGGCCGAGGTTTATAGAACTTCGCGCGTGCGCAGAGAGCCTCAATCGGCCAATCTTCTGAGAGATGGTGCATTCAGCGCCGTACTCCTACGCTCTCCTAGTGCAGTGGATGCCTTGACTTATTTTGTTTCCAAGCCACAAGTTCCGTTAGTTTGTGCAGGCTCCACTACGGCAGCTGCAGTACAAGCTCACGGTTTGCAGGTCGGTGCCATCTCTGCGAAACCAACACCGGAGGCCGTAGCCGAGACTATTCATTCTTTAATTTTTCATTAGCGATAAGGTGAAAACATGGAACTAATTGAACGCCCCCGCCGACTTCGAAGCACAGCGGTACTTCGCGCTATGGTGCGCGAGACGAGTATTGCACCTGCCTCGCTGATTCTTCCGGTTTTTATTCGGGAAGGTTTGACAACACCAAAGCCCATTAAAGGAATGCCAGGAGTTGTACAACATACGAAGGATTCGTACAAAGCTGAAATCGATCGAGCGCTAGAAGCAGGTATCGGTGGTGTTATGGTCTTCGGTATTCCCGAAAAGCGCGACCCGTTGGGAAGCGAGGCGTTGAATCCAGAGGGCGTACTTTCAACTGCGATACGCGATGCTCGTGCACTCGCCGGAGATGAGTTGGTGATTGTGGCAGATCTCTGTCTAGATGAGTTCACAAGCCACGGACATTGCGGCGTACTTGATCACAATGGAAATGTAGAAAACGATACAACTCTTAATATTTATGGAGAGATGGCTAAAGTACTTGCGCAATCAGGCGCTCACATGGTTGGAACAAGTGGCATGATGGATGGACAAGTTGGGGTAGTTCGCCAATCACTTGATTCGATAGGACGTAGCGATGTTCTTATCCTTGCCTATGCGGCAAAATTCGCATCGGCTTTCTATGGACCATTTCGCGATG
>CAYGHJ010000034.1:0-11646 GCA_964349605.1 uncultured Candidatus Planktophila sp.
GTCGTTTCATACCTAACCCTCACTGGATTCCAGAGCTTCGATCATTGACAGGTTTAACAACGCAAGTAAGCGAAAGAGTTTTGGGAAGTACTGGCGTGGAAGAGTTTGTTAGAAAATATGTTGCATTAGTTGCATCAATGATTCCAGGATATTTGCATGAAGGTAAAAAGTATCTGACAATCTCCGTCGGCTGTACCGGTGGAAAACATCGCAGTGTTGCGATTACACAGGAGATTTCTAAACAACTAAACGCTCTGGATATAGGGCTGTCTGCTTATCCAACTCACCGAGATGTGGGACGCGAATAAGTATGGGCAAAGTTGTCGCCCTCGGTGGCGGTCATGGCTTAGCGGCAGTCTTATCGGCTTTGCGCGAAATCACTTCAGAAATTACGGCAATTGTTACAGTTGCCGATAATGGTGGTTCAAGCGGAAGGTTGAGGGAGGAATTTCCAATTTTTCCTCCTGGAGATTTGAGAATGGCATTGGCGGCGCTTTGTGCCGATGATGAATGGGGTCGAACCTGGGCCGACATTATGCAGATGCGCTTCGTTAGCGATGGCGCCCTTAATGGGCATGCCATGGGGAATTTACTTTTGGCCTCACTTTGGAGTCAGGATCAGGACCCTGTTATAGGCCTAGATCGAGTGGGTTCACTATTAAAAGTAGTTGGACGAGTCCTTCCTATGGCGGCAGTTCCCTTAGATATTGAGGCGAGTTTTAATACCTCGACCGGTCGCATTCTTGTTAGAGGTCAAAAAGAGGTAGCCACGGCGAGAGGTCGTATTGATTCCCTTCGTGTCATCCCCGAAAATCCACCGGCTCGGATTGAAGCGCTCACTGCAATTCGGGAAGCGGATTGGATAACTATGGGCCCTGGCTCTTGGTTTTCAAGTGTTATGCCGCATTTATTAGTTCCAATGCAGTTAGATGCATTAGTTAGAACTACAGCGAAGAAGATAATGATTCTGAATCTAGATGCTCAGGCTAATACATCTGGCGACGAGTTTGCCGGATCTACTCCTGAAGAGCATCTTGAGTTCTTTGCCCAATATGCTCCAGAGTTAAAAATTGATTACTTCTTAGTCGATACCTGTGTCATTCGAGATGAACCCGCCTTGGCATCGATTGCTCGAAAACTAGGTGGACAGGTAGTTGCCGTGGATATTCGCAAAGCACCCGGAAGCGTCCATCACGATGTCACTCGATTAGCTCTTCATTTGGGCCACATTATGCGCCAAAGTTTGGTTGGATAGTCCCATGGCAATGACAGCATCGGTTAAAGACGAACTCAGTCGAATCTCTATTACTAAACCATGTTGCAGAAAGGCCGAGGTCTCCTCTTTACTTCGATTTGCTGGTGGCTTACACATCGCCGCGGGCAAGATATTGATCGAAGTCGAGTTGGATACCTCCCAGAGTGCACGTCGATTGCGCAAAGACATCGCAGATATTTATGGCCATGGCTCTGATTTAGCCGTTCTCTCCTCAGGCGGTTTGCGTAAAGGCTCACGTTATGTTGTTCGTGTCATTGAAGCTGGAGATTCATTGGCCAGACAAACCGGACTCGTAGATTCCCATGGTCGACCTGTACGCGGACTACCTCCCCAAGTAGTCTCTGCAGCAATTTGCGATTCTGAAGCGGCATGGCGTGGAGCATTTATTGCGCATGGTTCTCTCACCGAACCCGGACGTTCATCCTCACTGGAGATTACGTGCCCAGGGCCAGAGGCGGCTTTAGCACTTGTAGGAGCGGCGCGTCGCATGGGAATTGTGGCGAAAGCGCGAGAGGTACGCGGAGTTGATCGAGTCGTGATTCGCGATGGAGATGCCATCGGCATATTACTTACCCGTCTGGGTGCACATGAATCAGTTCTTGCATGGGAAGAGCGTCGAATGCGCCGTGAGGTTCGAGCAACAGCCAATCGTCTTGCTAACTTCGATGATGCAAATCTTCGGCGCTCAGCTAGAGCCGCTGTTGCCGCTTCGGCACGGGTTGCCCGTGCTATGGAGATCCTTGGCGCAACAATCCCTGAACATTTAAAAGAGGCGGGAGAGTTGCGAATTAAGCATGGTCAAGCATCTCTAGAAGAGCTCGGCTCGTTATCGGTACCGCCCATGACTAAAGATGCCATTGCGGGTCGAATTCGGCGACTGCTTGCAATGGCCGATAAACGTGCCAGTGAACTTGGAATACCAGATACAGAAAGCGGACTTTCACCTGATTTATTGAATTAATCTGCCGCTTTCGTCGGAAATGTGTGCAGTATTGGCCAGATAGCCACTGCTAGGATTATCTATAAGACCCCAACGTTGTGGCAGTTTTAAGGCACTTCCAACGGTTGGGCTTTTCTATTTCTAGCCCCTTAAGTAGCAAGGAGAGATTTCATGATAAATGTCGGAATTAATGGTTTTGGACGAATCGGACGCAACTTCTTTCGTGCAGCTCTGACTAATCCAGAGATAAATATAGTGGGAATCAACGATCTGACTCCGAATGAGACGCTGGCTCATCTTCTTAAATATGACTCAATTCTTGGACGCTTAGGTCTTGAAGTCACTTTCACCGACGATTCAATTACAGTCGATGGAAAGACCATCAAAGTTTTCTCTGAGCGCGATCCAGCTAATTTACCATGGGCGTTACTTAAAGCCGATGTAGTTCTTGAATCAACCGGTCATTTTACTAAGGCTGCAGATGCTGGAAAGCACATTAGTGCAGGAGCAAAAAAGGTAATTATTTCAGCACCGGCAAGTGATGAGGACATCACAATTGTAATGGGCGTAAACCATGAGAAATATGATCCAGCTAATCATCACATTATTTCAAATGCATCATGCACAACTAACTGCCTGGCACCGATGGCCAAGGTACTTAACGATAATTGGGGCATTGTTAAAGGCTTAATGACAACGATTCACGCATATACAAATGATCAGGTAATACTAGATTTTCCTCATAAGGATCTTCGACGTGCGCGTGCAGCTGCATTAAATATGATTCCAACTTCTACAGGGGCCGCTAAGGCAATTTCACTTGTCTTGCCAGAGCTCAAGGGCAAGCTCGATGGCTATGCCATGCGAGTTCCAGTTCCAACTGGATCGGCAACAGATTTAACGGTAGAGCTTGCGAAAGAGGCAACTGCGGCAGAGATTAATGCGGCAATGAAGGCGGCCGCTGATGGCGCGCTTAAAGGCTACTTGACCTATACCGAGGATCCAATTGTATCCTCCGACATCGTTACAGATCCATCTTCGTGTGTCTTCGATTCAGGCTTAACTAAGGTAATCGGCAATCAAGTAAAGATTGTTGGTTGGTATGACAATGAATGGGGTTACTCAAACCGCCTCGTCGACCTAATAAGTTATGTTGGCAAAACTCTTTAATGTCTCTCCTTGATTCTATTGATGTAGTTGGCAAGCGGGTCTTTCTTCGTTGTGATCTAAACGTTCCCTTAAAAAACGGAGTTATAAAAGATGATGGTCGAATCAAAGCCTCGCTGCCTACTATTTCGCTTTTGCTGAGTAAAGGAGCCTCGATAGTAATCGCAGCGCACCTAGGTCGACCTAAGGGGGAAAACCTGTCAGAGTTCTCATTAGCGCCAGTGGCAGCGCGCTTAGGTGAGCTTCTTAATCAGCAGATACACTTCATAGGAAATGCCAGTAATGTGGAGATTAGCGCAGCGACAGATTCATTAAAAGCCGGAGAAATCCTTCTCCTTGAAAATATTCGCTTTAACCCTGCAGAGACCAGTAAGGATGAGGGTGAACGGTTAGTTTTTGCCACCCAATTAGCAAAGCTTGCCGACGTATATGTCGGAGATGGTTTTGGTGCGGTACATCGCAAACATGCATCGGTCTTTGAATTACCAAAGATCTTGCCGCATGCACCTGGATTACTCGTTGAGGCCGAAGTTGAGGTATTGAAAAAACTAACCCACAATCCTGCACGCCCATATGGAGTTGTTTTGGGCGGTGCAAAGGTTTCAGACAAGTTAGGTGTAATTGAAAATCTCCTAGATAAAGTCGATGTTTTAGCAATTGGCGGCGGAATGGTCTTCACCTTTCTAGCCGCCCTTGGTAAAGAGATCGGCACATCATTGGTAGAGATTGAGATGATTGAAGTTGTGAAGGCGCTGATAAAAACCGCTAACGAGAAGGGCGTAAAACTTATACTTCCAACCGATATTCTCGTTGCTTCGCAATTTAGTGCGGATGCGCTTCCAACTTTAGTCTCTGTCGATGAAATTCCATCCGATCAAATGGGGTTGGATATCGGCCCGGTTTCAGCGGCAGCTTTTGCTCGTGAAATTGAAAAATGTGCCACTGTTTTTTGGAATGGTCCAATGGGCGTCTTCGAGTTTGCAAAATTTGCAGCAGGAACAAAAACCGTTGCAACGGCGCTTACAAAAGTTTCAGGAATCTCTGTTGTAGGTGGAGGCGATTCAGCGGCGGCAGTTCGCGCCCTTGGCTTTGCCGACTCCGATTTTGGTTATATTTCTACCGGTGGTGGAGCATCACTTGAGTATCTTGAGGGCAAGGAACTTCCTGGCCTAGTGGCTTTAGGGTTATAGGGAGCAACATGCGTAAACCATTGATGGCCGGCAACTGGAAAATGAATTTAAATCACCTTGAGGCGATTGCGGTGGCACAGAAACTTGTCTACTCACTCGACGATAAAGATTATGACGCCGTAGATGTAGTCATCATTCCGCCATTTACCGATATACGTTCAATTCAAACTTTAATCGATGGCGATCGTTTGCGTTTGAGCTACGGTGCTCAAGATCTATCACCCGAAGCAAGTGGTGCTTTCACTGGAGATATCTCTGGCTCAATGTTGCACAAACTCGGATGTACATATGTTTTAGTAGGCCACTCTGAGCGCCGCTCAATCCATTCAGAGAGCGATGCCCTGGTAAATCGCAAAATTAAGGCCGCGCTTGCCCATGAGATGGTTCCGATTTTCTGTGTTGGTGAAGAGCTAGCCGTTCGTGAATCTGGGGCGCATGTCTCGCATGTGATACGGCAGATCCGCGCTGGATTAGAGGGTTTAACTAAGCCAGAGCTAAAGAAGATTGTCATCGCTTACGAACCGGTATGGGCTATCGGAACCGGCAAAGTCGCAACGCCAGAGGATGCGCAAGAGGTCTGCGCTGCAATTCGTGAAGAGATTGAAAATATTGGTTCAGCTGAAATCGCAGCGGGAATGAGAATTCTCTATGGCGGATCAGTTAAATCCTCTAACGTCGCCGAAATCATGGCTAAACCCGATGTAGATGGGGCACTTATTGGAGGTGCAAGCCTAGATCCTGAAGAGTTGGCAAAGATAGTGAAGTTCTACGCCCAGGTTTAAGTAGTTCTGACCACCAATTTGAAGGTATCCTTACCCTCTACGAAACAAGGAGTTTACTAACCGTGAAACTAGCTCTCTCAATCTTGCTCATTATTACGAGCGTTGTGATGATTCTTCTCGTCCTTTTACATAAGGGAAAGGGAAGTGGATTATCAGATCTCTTTGGTGGCGGAGTCTCATCTAATTACGGAGGCTCTTCAGTTGTTGAGCGCAACCTGGACCGCATCACAATTGTGGTCGGTGGCCTATGGTTTGCCTTAGTAGTCGCGCTGAGCCTTGTACTTAAGTAAATATTTCACATTTCATTTATTTTTAGGGAGTAGTTAATGGCAAGTGCAATTCGCGGAAGTCGTGTCGGTGCAGGACCAATGGGTGAAGCCGAGCGTGGTGATTCAATCGCTCGTGCCTATGTCTCGTATTTTTGTGCTAATGGTCACGAGGTCCGTCCCTCATTTGCCGTTGAGGAAACCGTTGTAATTCCAGCTGAATGGGATTGCCCAAAGTGTGGATTCCGAGCCGGGCGCGACCGCAATAATCCACCAAATCCAATTAAGAGTGAGCCATATAAGACACACCTGGCCTATGTAAAAGAGCGCCGCACCGATGCCGAGGGGGAGCGTTTACTTGAAGATGCCCTACGTAAACTTCGCGGAGAAGATGATTAATAAGTTTTAAGGCAGTTAAGAATTTCCTTAATACCCACACTTCGATTGGTTAAGTTCAATCTCAGTAGTGGGTATTTTCTTGAAGCCAGCGCTTTCCCATCGCCTAAGGCCTGTGCAGTGAGCAGTGTTTTGAAGCCAAAGTTTTGGCCCGGGATTTCATAATCACGATCTACCCCACCAGTAATCTGCAAGAAGGCGCCGTTGCGTTGGCCGCCCTTATGGAACTGTCCCGTTGAATGTAGAAAACGTGGTCCCCAACCGAAAGTTACAGGCCGCCCAGATTTTTCGGAAAGAATAGAGCGAAGCTCAAGAATCGCCGCATCATCGCGACGATCTAAGTAAGCCATTACGGCGAGGTAACCATCCTCAGGAATCGATTCAATTAAATCTGTGAGGCTTTCGTGAATTGTTGAGCCACGACCAAATATCTCAACCGAGCCATCGGTTGCATCGGGGAAAAAGTTTGGCAAAACTCCATTCCACTCATGTAAGAGTGCAGCGGTCGCCTCTTTCGCTTCAGTCACATTAGGTTGGTTAAATGGATCGATTCCGAGAGCGGCACCAACAAGGGCTGTAACCCACTCCCAAATTATGAATTGCGATGCTAGATCGGCTTCGATAACTAGATCTGCGGTTCCATTGAAGGCGATTGAGAAAATTTCACTCCCAATTCCATCTTCAATCACAATGGGTAGACGTCCCACTTGATTCTTCCCAGTTGATTCGGCAATTAATTGTTCGGCCCAATCGCTAAGACCTGGCATATTGCAACCGCTATCGGTGAAAGACATATATTGTCCAGATAAATAGGAGATTGCATATGCCACATCCACAACGATCGCCGGATCCTTTAGAAAAGCGCTCTTCGTCTCACTTGCATTATCGAGCAAGATCGAGACATCAACTCCAATGAGCGAGGCCGGGACAAGTCCAAATGCGCTCAGCACGCTAAAACGACCCCCAACATGTGGATCGGCATTTACAACTGTGAATCCATCTGCACGCGCCTGTGTATCGAGTGGTGAATCTGGATCTGTAACTATCACGATGTGATCTGTAGGTTTCAACCCCGCATTCGTAAACTCTCTTTCAAAGAGTGCGCGCTGTGAGGAAGTTTCGATAGTTGATCCCGATTTTGAACTGACAACAACTAACGTCTTATTCAAATCAAATGAGAGAGCGTGCATTATGTAATTAGGATCTGTTGAATCCAAAACAAAGAGTTGACGCTTAAAACTCTGAGCAATTACCTCTGGACCAAGAGATGATCCACCCATGCCACACAAAACAATATGTGATTTGTCGCGATGCTTAGCCGACAGCGCATCTAATTGGGGTAATAACTCTCTTGAAGATTCAGGAAGATCAATCCAGTTCAATCGAAGCATTGCCTCGGCTTGAGCCTGGGACCCCCAAATAGAAGAATCTTTAATCGCAAGTCGATTATGAAACTCGCGAAGAGCTACATAACGCGGATCAGATCTATCAATCTGCGAGACAATTCTGCCGCTCAATCTGCTCATCGGAGTTGAGCTTTTGCTACCGATAGCAAAAGCTCATCCCATGCTTGCGCAAATTTTCTGACCCCATCAATCTCCAATGCGGTGGTAACTTCGTTGAGGGAGATACCGAGTTCAGATAATGACTTAAAGACCTCGACCGCTTGCGCATAGTTTGAGGTAATAGTGTCACCACGAACTATGCCGTGATCAATGATGGCATCGAGTGTGCTTTGTGGCATCGTGTTGACAGTATCTGGCGCAACTAATTCAACGACATAGCGGGTGTCATCGTAGGCTGGATCTTTTACACCAGTAGATGCCCATAGAGGTCTTTGTTTATGCGCGCCCCGCTCTGCCTGAGCAAGCCAACGCGGTGATGCAAACTTCTCTTCAAATAATTGATAGGCCAGATGTGCATTTGCAATTGCCGCTTTGCCGAGAAGTGCCTGAGCGGCATCACTTCCATCTGCTTTCAAAATCGCATCGACGGCTAAATCAATTCGACTTACAAAAAGAGATGCCACGGAATGGACATGTGATGGATTAGTAGCGGCCTCAATTCCCGCCATGTAGGCATCGACGACCGCGCCATAGCGCTTAACTGAAAATATTAGAGTGATATTTACAGAGATGCCTGCCGCAATTAAGGCGGTGATCGCGGGAAGACCTTCGAGGGTTGCTGGGACTTTAATCATGAGATTTGGACGATCGATGATTCTCCACAGTTCTTTTCCTGCAGCGATAGTACCCTCGGTATCGCTGGCTAAACGGGGATCCACCTCGATGCTCACGCGACCATCTACTCCTTTGGTACGCGTGTATATCTCTTTGAAAAGATCGCATGCATTGCGAACATCATCGGTTGTTAATCGCTTGACACACTCATCGACGGTAAGACTTTTCAATTCCGATATATCTTGGGCGTACTCATCAGCACCAGCAATGGCAGCAGCAAAAATACTTGGATTAGTTGTTACGCCCACGACCCCTGACGTTGCGATGCGAGATGGGAGCGAGTGGGCATCATTTCCTGAAATTTTTGCTCTCGATAAGTCGTCTAGCCAAATGGAAGTCCCAGCCTTCGCAACATCCTCAACGCTCACTAGATCGCCGCCTTAATACGTTTCACAATACTTTCGACGGTAAATCCAAACTCGTTATAGAGGCGTTTAGCATCGGCCGATGCACCGTAATGCTCTAGCGAAATTGATATACCTGAATCTCCGATAAGCTCACGCCATCCTTGGGCGATTCCAACTTCAATGCTTATTTTTAATGCAATCGATGCAGGGAGCACCGACTCCCTATAGTTGAGATCTTGTTCGCTAAACCACTCAAGACATGGTGCGCTTACCACCCTCACGTTAATTCCATCGCCTGCAAGTGCGTTGTGAACATCAATGGCTAAAGAGAGTTCAGAGCCCGTTGCTATAAGAATTGCAACTGGACTTTCTACATCTTTTAATATGTACGCGCCTTTGGCTGTACCCGATGCTGGAGAACAGATACTTCGATCTAAGACTGGCAAATTTTGGCGAGAGAGTAAAATTCCAGCTGGCTTATTTCGAGTAATTATCGCTTTCCATGCCTCAGCAACTTCATTAGCATCTCCGGGCCTTATGACATCAAAGCCGGGGATGGCTCGTAATGCGGCAAAGTGCTCAATGGGTTGATGTGTTGGACCATCTTCTCCAACGCCGATTGAATCATGTGTCCACACAAAAGTTGTTGCAATCTTCATTAAAGCGGCAAGACGTACTGCAGGGCGCATGTAATCACTAAAGACGGCGAAGGTTCCACCGAAAGATCGAGTCAATCCATGGAGCGTGATTCCATTGAGAATTGCACCCATCGCATGTTCACGAATACCAAAGTGAATTATTCGGCCGTATGGATCTGCACCTTTGATTGCACTCGTTGCCGGTAAAAATGAACCACCACCATCGATACTTGTGTTATTTGATCCCGCTAAATCTGCAGAGCCACCCCAAAACTCAGGAAGAGTTTGCGCGATTGCATTGATAACATCTCCAGAGGCGGCACGCGTTGCAATATCTTTTCCGGGTGCAAATACCGGAATACCCGAATCCCAATTATCAGGTAGCGCATGGTTTCGAAGCCGATCTAAAAGTAAGGCGTTGTCAGGATTTTCTTTCTCCCATGCACTAAACGCCGTATTCCACTGAGAATGCAACGCTATTCCGCGATCTCTGACAGCTCTGACATGACCCATAATTTCATTAGGCATTGCAAAATTTTCATTCGGATCTAAGCCAAGTAAAATTTTTGTTGCCGCGATCTCTTCGTCACCGAGGGCCGATCCGTGTGATTTTCCAGTTCCGCGAAGCGTTGGTGCTGGCCACGCTATGACGCTTTTTAAGCGGATAAGGCTGGGTTTTGTCGTTTCGCTTTTGGCTTCAACCATAGCTGCATCTAAAGCCCGAATATCGACACTTCCATCGTCGCTAGTACCTACTTCGATAACCTGCCATCCATAAGCGCGGTATCGCATCGAGACATCTTCAGTAAAGGCGTTATGCGTATCGCCTTCGATTGAAATTCGATTGTCATCGTAAATAAGAATGAGATTACCAAGCTCCTGAGTTCCTGCAAGAGATGATGCCTCTGCGCTTACACCTTCTTGCAAATCACCGTCTGAGCAAATCACCCAAATGGTGTGATCAAAGATAGATTTTCGGGGAAGTGCTGCGCCATCTAATAATCCACGCTCATACCGCGATGCCATTGCCATTCCTACTGCAGTAGCAACTCCCTGTCCGAGTGGTCCAGTTGTCATTTCAACACCTGCGGTGTGTCCAAACTCAGGATGACCAGGCGTTAATGAACCCCATGTTCTAAAGCTTTTAAGATCTTCCATCTCCAAGCCGTAGCCACTATAAAATAACTGGGTGTACAGAGTTAACGAAGAGTGTCCGCAGGAGAGAATAAATCTATCTCTACCAAGCCACTGTGGATCGGAAGGGTCATGAATTAAGTGACGCTGAAATAAAAGGTAAGCAACGGGCGCTAATGACATTGCAGTTCCTGGATGGCCATTGCCAACTCTTTGTACGCAGTCCGCGGCAAGTGCACGAGCGTAAGCAACCGCGCGGTCATCGAGTTCGTTCCAGGTTGATATCGCATTCATTTACATTATGTCCATTTCTTCTCGTTGTACTGATAGCCAAACTCTCCATGCTGTAATCCACACTAAAACGGAGCCAAGAATATGCGCAGCAACTAATAGTTCGGGGACACCTTGAATATATTGAATAAGACCAAGTGCGCCTTGACCCAGAGTGAGGATGGTAAAGATTGCTAGCCGTTTCTTCGTAAGTTCGCTCGTTTGGTGAGAGATAATGAATGCAAGCGTTAAAGCCAATAGAAGCGCTACGACAGCTCCGTGAAGCAAAACTAGGCTTTGAATTCGAAAGTCGAGACGAGGTACATCTGAATCTCCTGCATGAGGTCCAGCTCCAGTTACCAAAGTTCCAAGTGCGATAACAACGAATGAGAGCGATATATGGACTCGGGAGAGATTATTGGGCATTCGAGCCGATATTTTTTTGCGCGCGCCTCTTCGCCGCCTTGAATGCAGAGATGTTGCGGCGGCGATGAGTATTGTCGAAAGAAGGAAATGAGATGCAACTGAAAGAGGATTGAGATTGGTCAGCACGGTAATGCCACCTAAGACGCCCTGCCCAAAAATTCCTAAAACCTGTCCAATCGCTAAAACTCGGAGATCTCTGCGTCTGGCTACCAGCACCGCAATCAGAGTAATAAGGGCGGCGATAGCCAGTACGAAGGTTAATAGTCTGTTGGAAAACTCAATCCATGAATGGAGGCTGCCTTCAATTTGACCGGTAACCGGTACGAATGAGCTGCCAGTGCACTCTGGCCAGGTTGGGCAGCCAAGACCAGAGCCCGTTACTCGAACCGTTCCACCGGTGACAACGATAAAACCCTGCAAAAACAGGAGAATTGCCGTAGCTGGGGGGAGAATCCGCGCGGAAATTGTGGCAGATGTACTCATGGCTTTACCCTATTGCCCAGCGTGGCCAAGGGCCAAAAGTGGCCAAAGGTGTCGAATTAAGACACAATAGTGTTGTGAAATTATCGAGCAC
>CAYGHJ010000035.1:0-11237 GCA_964349605.1 uncultured Candidatus Planktophila sp.
AAGGATGCACCTCTTTAGGAAGTTCTACAAACTCCACTAAATCAAGCTCCTTATAGAAGCCAGAAAAGACAAGTCCTGCTGCCGATATCTGATCACGGAACTTATTGTTGACCTCATAGCGATGTCGATGGCGTTCAGATATCTCATTGGCTCCGTAAATAGCCGCGACCATCGAACCCGCAACGAGATCTGCCCTGTAGAGACCCAGCCGCATGCTTCCGCCCATATCTTGATTTCCCGCAACGATATCTCTTTGGTTCTCCATTGTTGCAATCACTGGGGTTCCGGAATCTGAAAACTCCGCGGAATTAGCATCTGTGATTCCGGCTAAGTTTCGTGCAGCTTCAATTACCATGCACTGCAAACCAAGACATAGGCCAAGCGTTGGAATTTTATTCTCGCGCGCATATTTGAGCGCGCCGACCTTCCCTTCGATGCCCCGCACACCAAAACCACCAGGAACGCAGATAGCATCGAGATTACTTAAATTCTTCTGTGCACCTTCAGCGCTTTCGCACTCATCACTTGCAATCCACACGATTTCAATTTTGGCCTCATTTGCAAAGCCTCCAGCACGCAACGCCTCTGAAACGGATAGATAGGCATCAGGCAGATCTATGTACTTACCGACTAAACCAACTCGGAGATGATGTTTAGGGTGATGTACTTTTTCAAGTAAGTCATCCCATTCACCCCACACAACCTCGTGGCACTCTAAGCCCAGACGCTTAACAACATATGCATCTAAACCTTCAGCGTGAAGTACCTTCGGGATGTCATAAATTGAGGGGGCATCAACGGCGGCGACAACGGCGGCCAAATCTACGTCACACATAAGCGAGATCTTCTTTTTAACCGAGAGTGGAATCCCTCGATCAGAGCGGAGCACAATCGCATCGGGTGCGATACCAATACTTCGAAGAGCCACGACTGAGTGTTGTGTCGGTTTAGTCTTCAACTCCCCCGATGGACCAATATATGGAACCAATGAGACGTGCAGATAGAAAACATTGTCACGACCCACCTCTTGGCGAATCTGTCGGGCAGCTTCCAAGAAAGGTTGAGATTCAATATCTCCAACAGTCCCACCGATTTCAGTAATGACGATATCGATATCAGGAGCGGCCATTGCGCGTATTCGCTCTTTAATCTCATTTGTAATGTGTGGAATAACTTGAACGGTTTCGCCTAGATACTCTCCGCGACGCTCTCTAGCAATAACCCGTGAATAGACTTGGCCCGTCGTTACGTTTGCCGATCCATGCAGATTTGTATCTAAAAAGCGCTCATAATGCCCAATATCTAAATCAGTTTCAGCGCCATCATCGGTTACAAAAACCTCACCATGTTGGAATGGATTCATCGTTCCTGGATCGACATTTAAATATGGGTCCAACTTCTGCATCGTTACGCGAAGACCTCGGGCTACTAGTAATCGTCCAAGAGATGAGGCGGTAAGTCCTTTGCCAAGAGATGAGGCGACTCCGCCGGATACAAAGAGGTGTTTCGTCACATGTTGCTGGCCCATGGGAGTCGAACCTATCACTTTTTCAGTGGCTTCTAATCCATCTTTAAAGATAGTAGTTCGGCGGCGTGTTCTCGCGCGCTCACTGAGTTTTCCAAGCCCGCTAGCATCCGCGCAATCTCTTCAATTCGATCTTCGCCATCAACTTTTCGGACATCACTTTGGCTAACAGAGCCATCGGAGTCCTTAGTAACGACAAAATGGGAATCTGCCCAGGCAGCTACTTGAGGCAGATGCGTAACAACTACAACTTGGGCGTGGCGTGAGAGCGAATGAAGCCTTCGACCTACTTCTATAGCCGCCTTTCCCCCAACGCC
Organism: uncultured Candidatus Planktophila sp.; assembly: GCA_964349605.1. Lineage (GTDB taxonomy): Bacteria > Actinomycetota > Actinomycetes > Nanopelagicales > Nanopelagicaceae > Planktophila. Next base: position 1,843 of record CAYGHJ010000035.1, read on the forward strand.
AGCATCGACCTCATCGAAAATGTAGGTACCCACTGGATGTGTGGCGGCAATTACAACTTCCAAAGCCAACATCACGCGTGACATTTCTCCGCCACTTGCGCCTTTAGCAAGTGAGACTAAGGGTGCACCTTTATGTGCTGAAATAAACATCGAAACTTCATCACAGCCAAAGGTTGTAAAATCAGATTCCTTCAACGCTGCGTAATCAACGCTTTCAATTTTTACAGAGAAACTTGTGTGCGGCATCGAAAGTGCTTGAACTTCAACGGTAACCTCCGAGCTCAATCTCTCTGCAGCCAATTTTCGAAGCGCTGAAAGCGATTTAGCCGCTATGACAAGCCGCTTTTTAATGCCTACTAACTCGGCATCCATCTCCCTTAAGCGATTATCACCGCCCTCTAAATCAGCTATCTCATTGGCCGATGATTCAAATCGTTCAATTAACGCATCGGCCTCAGATGCAATCTCGTTGCCACCGCCAAACTTCTTAACGAGCCCATGAATATCGGCCTTTCTGGCCTGTAAGTAATCCAATTGATGTGGATCGGCCTCTAAAGCAGCCAAGTAACTGGCAAGTGCACCCTTAGCATCTTCAATGAGATAAAAACCCTCGCTTAACTGACCATAGATCACTTCAAGTGCCAGATCTTTGCTTCGGGCGTTTTCTAACGCTCTCCGGGCAACACCCACAGAAGTTAGTGCTCCAGCCTCTTCATCATCAACGGCGTTCATGGCAGATGTACTAGCGATGCGAAGCTCTTCAACGTTAGCCAATCGATCAATGGCCGAATTAATCTCTGGATACTCGCCTCTTTTAAGTTTGAGATTTGTGAGCGCCAAAACAAACTCGCGCAAGCTCTTTAACTCTTCATCGGCGCGCTCAATAGCTTTTCGAAACCCCGCGATTCTAGTTTTTAAAGCCTGGTACTGCGTTAAAACTGTGGAGTATTCAGCGAAGGCAACTTCAAACTCTTTGCCAGCAAATTTATCAAGTAAGTCACGCTGTTTTGAATTTTTACTAATATTTACATTTGCCGCCTGTGCATGAACTTCAACTAGTAGCTCACTTACCGTACTAAGCGTATTAGCAGTCACGGTTATTCCATTACATGTCGCTTTACTTTTTCCATCTGCGTTCACGGAGCGAGTGATAATCAGTTCCCCATCTTCGACTACAACGCCGCAGTTCTCAAAAACCTCAATCTGATCGGTTGGGATAGAGAACCTTCCACTTACCACTAATCTTTCGCTACCTTTTCGCACTAAAGCGCTATCACTCTTGCCACCTAAAATTAGATTGAGCGCCGTTAGAATCATCGTTTTACCTGCGCCAGTTTCGCCAGTTAAAACCGTTAACCCTTTAGATATTTCCAGCCCTGCTTGATCTATGACACCGATAGAACGAATCGTTATCTCATCAAGAAATGTTCGTTCACTCACCGCGCCAGCCTTGAATTGGTAATTTGAACTTTGCCACTAAACGATCGCTAAATGGTGTATCGGTTAAGTGAGCTAACTGAACAACCTGCGCATCTTTCGAAATATGCACTCGATCGCCTTGAAGTAATTCAAAGTTACGCAGCGAATCGGCAGATAAAAGTCCCTCGGCCGAATCAATGCGCACAACAATCTGCGAGTGTGTAGATATAACAAGCGGACGGGAAAAAAGAGCATGCGCTGAAATTGGAAGTACCACTAAAGCATCGACCTCGGGCCAGACAACTGGACCACCGGCAGAGAATGCATATGCAGTTGAGCCAGTTGGAGTTGAGCAGATTAAACCATCACAGCCCCAGCGGGAGATAGGGCGATCATCGATTTCCAGAAATAACTCCACCATCGTTGCATGCTGGCGCTCTACCGTAACTTCATTGAGCGCCCAGCCTGAGGCAACTTCTTGACCATCTCTTTTGACGCAGTATTTGAGAGTCATACGGGGATCAATTACATATTGCTTCTCAGTAATCACTCTGACCACGGCATCAAGTGAGAGTTTTTCAACTTCGGCTAAAAAGCCAACATGGCCAAGATTCACCCCCAGCAGCGGAATTCGCTGCTTTCTCGTTACCTCTGCCGCGCGCAACATCGTTCCATCGCCACCTAAAACGACGGCAACCTCTAACTCCGGCAATTCATCAACGCTGGCGCGAACCACTCCCTCGATGTCAATATCGGAGATAGAAAAGATAGAAAAACCTGCGCTACTAAAATCCGCTGCTAGCTTTATGGCCGCTTCAATGGCCTGTGCCCTCGTGGGATTACATACAAGTAAGAGATTGCGCATTAAGCCGGACCTTCGGTGATTGCTAAATCCAGAGCTTCGTGATCAATAGCCGGTGCACCGCGGCGCAACCAGAGGAAATACTCAACATTTCCAGCAGGGCCCGGCAGTGGTGATGCAACTATCCCCATCGTTCCTAAGCCAACGTCATATGCTGAATCCGCAACATCAATTACTGCCGCTTTTCGTAGCGCTGGATCCCGTACTACTCCCCCGGCTCCCAATTTTTCACGACCAACTTCAAATTGTGGTTTAACCATGACGACGAAATCGGCCTCTGGTTTAGAGACTGCCGCAAGCGCGGGTAAAACTAATGTCAAAGAGATAAAACTAAGATCGGCAACAACTAAATCTATGGGCTCGCCTACTGCCACACCAGTTAAGTGGCGAATATTTGTGCGATCTAAAATGCTAACCCGAGCATCCTGTCGTAGCGCCCACGCTAATTGGCCATAGCCAACATCTACTGCCACAACGTGAGCCGCATTTCGACGAAGTAGTACATCGGTGAATCCGCCTGTTGATGCACCAGCATCTAAACAACGTTTGCCCTCTACAACAACGCCGTCAAAGGCATCTAATGCCCCAGCTAATTTATGACCCCCACGCGAGACGAAATCATCACGCTTGCCAGCTAATTTAATTGAGGTTTCGGCATCTACCATTGTGGCCGGTTTAGTTGCTGGAATGCCGTTAACCAAAACTGAGCGTGACTCAATGAGATCCGATGCGTTCTCGCGCGAACGCGCAAGTTCGCGGCGTACGAGTTCGGCATCAAGACGTATCTTCATCCTTTAACTAACCTGCTAGAGCCCATCGATCGAAGAGAGTGCTTTTACGAGAGTTGAGTGCAGAGCTTCAAAACGCTCTGCATGATCATTGATAGCCATCGAATCGATTTCAACAAGTTCGTTTCGAATCTCCTCTACTAAAGAGCTGCCATCAACGTTCAACTCTGGTTGCATCTACTTGCTCGCTTTCTTAGATGCAGCTTTCTTAGCTGCGCTCTTTTTGGGTGCAGCTTTCTTTGCAGTTGAATCCTTTTTCGGCTTAGTCTTTATCGGGCTCTCATTTTTTAGATCTACCTTCAAACGGGCGAACTCCTCTTTAAGTGCTTCAAACTCTCCCCGCTTTACGAAGCCCATTTTGGAGACCGAGCGCTCCACCTCATCTTCAATTTTGATTTTGAGAGCCTCGCCACCTTCGCGAAGCCATTGATTGACCGCTGATGCAACCTCAGTTGCCTTCTTATCGCCATCGGTTACCTTGTTCAGATAGGTACGAAGCGTCGAAAAAATGTCGTTTAACATGGTGCTAAGCCTACCTATATTCCCGCAATCTCAATGGCCTCAACCAGCCAACGGCCAGCAACTCCATTGGAAATCCTCCAGAAGCTGCGATGGACGGTGCCTGAAAGCTCAATCCATTCCCTAACTATCAGGTTCTTGGCAGTTCGGCGCAATTTCACCATTTTCATCCTCCTTATATTGCCAGGGGATAAGAATCGGGTAGCACGGGAACAACTATCTAAAAGAGGCAGACAAGCATGTGGATAAAGAGATTAGCGCGAGCTTGTGCAATTGAAGTTTAAGGTGAGGGGGAGGTCAGTATGTGGGTTTGGCAGTTGATAATTCGTCGTGCCAAAAAGGTTACCATCCCCCTCACTAATCAAAACTGTACTCCTTTTTAAAAGATTTGTTGAGTAAAAATAAAAATATTTTCTACACTTTGGGAACTGGACCCGCTCCAACATTTCCGTATCGATGGTTAGTAATCGAGACACTTTGCTCCAATAACCAGCGGGGCGCTTCAATATCTCCCCTAGAGGCAATAGGCCGGCGATCAAGTGAAATTCCACGCTTCAACAGCTCTGCGGTAGGAGCTGGCTTCTTTGAGAGCCAGCGCACTTTCTCGCACTCCCCAATCTCATTATCCTTCGCGCTCCATAAAACTTGCGTGCCTACAAGTTCGCTGATCCATTTAACATACTCAATGACATCGCTTGGAGTATCAGAATCAATAAAGACAGTGACGCCATTGAAATATGGGCGGTAACGTTGATAATTTCTCTCTACTCTCAAGCCTGCCGCATCGATATTTTTAGAACCGTGCTCATCCCACCATTTCTGTGAACTCTCTTTTGTGCTATCCAAAGAATGCATTGGTGACCAGTTGCGCAAAGAATTTAAATAATTCGGCCCACCCGCCTTTGATGTTGCACCGACACTGCTTCGCTTCCATCCACCAAAAGGCTGCCGGTTAACTACTGCTCCAGTTATTCCCCGATTGACATAGAGATTTCCTGCGGCAACGCTATCTATCCAGATTTCGCACTCGCGGGTATTGAGCGAGTGAATACCGGCAGTTAATCCATAATCAGTTGCATTTTGCAAAGAGAGCGCGGTTGCAAAATCTGGCGCTGGCATAATCGCAAGTACCGGTCCGAACCATTCATTGAGATGGCTCCAGGAGTTAGCAGAAACGCCCATCTTCACCCCTGGGGAGAATAAATAACCATTGGCATCTAAAGCTCGAGGCTCTAGTAGCCAGCTCTCCCCTTCATCTAGGCTCGTCAATGCCCTTAAAAGTGGGCCGCTAGGGGGATGAATCAGAGGACCTACTGATGTTGAGAAATCTCTTCCCGCACCAACTTCCAGTGACTGCACGGCATCCTTTAACTGACTGATAAAGGCTGGATTTTCATAAATACTCGTATCCACTATTGCAAAACTGGCTGCACTACATTTTTGCCCGGCATGGCCAAAGGCAGAGTGAACTAAATCCTTAACTGCGTTATCAATGTCAGCACTTGCTGAGATATAGATGGCATTCTTTCCACTAGTTTCAGCGATCAGATTTATCTGCGGTGCAGATTTCGTAAACATTAACGCCGTATCAAAGGAACCCGTAAGAATGACGGCATTGACCCCAGTATGGCTCACGAGATACATACCGTTTTCATCATCTCTGGTTGGAACAAATTGCAAGACATTGCGCGGTACACCACAACTCCACAAAAGTTCGGCGATTAGATATGAAGTGGCAACGGTTTCTGGAGCAGGTTTCAAAATGACAGTATTACCAGATGCTAGAGCTGCGCAGACTCCCCCAAGGGTTATTGCGAATGGAAAGTTCCATGGTGGAACAATGAGTACAACGCCTACCGGTGTTGATCCACTCTCTTTTTCCTGCGCCGACAAAGCGTAATAGCGCGCAAAATCAATTCCTTCGCTTACTTCGGGATCCGCCTCTGCAAAGGTTTTCCCAGCATCCCTCGACATCACTGCGATTATCTTCGCTCGGCTCGCCGCCATAGTTAGCGCTGCACGTTCGAGAATCTCACCGCGTCCACGTGCACCCAGCGCGCTCCATGTGGCCACTGCATCTTGCGAAGTTGCGATTGCATTATCAATCTCTGGCACACCTGCAACACAATATTTATACCACGTTAATCCTCCAGCATTAGGATCAACCCCCGGCTCCACCTCCGAAGTAAAAATCTCGTTGCCATTTATAACTATCGGGATTTGAAATAACTCCTGGGCAAACTCGGTCGAAATCGCATTATGCACCGCGCTACGAAACTCTGTATTAGTAGGATCTCCATCACTCGCATTTGTAAACTCATCTAGAACCAATTCAACACTTGGGTGTTCTATGACTAATTCATGCCGGCGAGATTTGGTTGCAATCACATGCCTATCCTGTAGCGATTTGATAAAACGATCACGCTGGGAGATAAACTCACTATTGCCAGCTCTCATTTCAAATGAGGCACGCAGATAATTCTCTACTGAAGTATTCTCATCTAAGCGTCGAACAAGGTATGCAACGGCTGTTGGGAAATCCTCCTCCCGTGTGATCGGCGTGTACAAAAGAATTCGACCGAACTCATGTGCCACCGCCAAAGCTTCAGCATTGGCCATTCCCTCTAACATCTCAATATCTAATTGATCCCCGGTTCCGCGCATACGAGCTACATCTATCGCCCAGGCAACATGAAAGAGATTGTGACTTGCTACCCCAATCCTTATCGCCTGTGCGTACTCAGGGCGTAGCGCTACATCAATGAGCCTGGCATAGCTAGCATCCACATCGGCTTTACTGGCATAGGGAGCACTCACCCACCCATGGAGTTCAGCTTCGGCCTTCTCCATCGCCAAATTTGCACCTTTAACTATCCGAATTTTTATTCGCCCACCGTTTTCAGCATGGCGCGCTAACGCCCATTGCGCGAGTTCAGCAAAAGCTGAATGTGATTCAGGCAAATATGCCTGTAAAACAATTCCAGCATCCATCGCTAAGAACTCTGCTTCACTTAAAACCTCTTTAAAAGCATCAACCGTAATTCTCAAATCTCGAAACTCTTCCATATCCAAATTGATAAAGACTCCAGAGATTTGAGCTTGGCGATAGAGAATTCGAAGTTGTATCGCTGCGCGTCTGACAGAGCCAGCATGGTCGATTGTTATGAGCTGACTGACAATCGATGAGATCTTTACCGATGCATAATTAACTTCAGGCCGTGAAATTAACTCTAGAACCGCCTTTAATCGTGCATTCGCCTCAGCATTGCCAAGAACGGCCTCACCCAACACATTGATATTGAGTCGAACTCCATCCCTATTTCTACCCTCAATATGTTGGCGTAAAGCAGCGGTTTCGGCTGGCAAAATAATTCCATTGGCGGCAGCGCGAACTCGCCAATGCACAAAAGGCATGACTAAACCCGGAACTATCCTTGAGATAGGCGCTGCAATCTTCAAGCCGAGAAAATCAAAGAACCCAAGGCCCTTTATGGTTGCTAACTTCGAATTTTCCCGCAGAGTTCTTGCCGCCTGCGGCAATGATGTTATGCGCATGACTTCATCGGTCAATGACATTGTTAGCTCGACAGCCGCTCGATCTTTAAGCAATCTGGCAAAGCGTTTTCGGTTTACTTTATCTCGCCGCCTACGGCTCTTATCCGATTCGCTAAGTAAGTCACTGACCATTGAGATCGAATGAGTTGCTAATTCATCAATATCTTTCCTCGTCGAAAGAATTTCGCCCTTCACGGCATCCATTCTAGGTACCTCAAGATTGAATTAACAAAATAGGCTAGTTATTTCGTGCAAGTGCCCTAATTGCAAGTTCGGCATGCATCTGAACGCCTTTTTGCAGGACGCTATCGTCAAATGCTGCCAGTGCACTGTGGTTGGTTGGCGCAGTTGAGTACTCCGAAGAGGTGCTCGCTCCAAGGAAGATATAACTTCCTGGTACTTGCTCGAGGACTCTAGAAAAATCCTCTGCACCTGCGATAGGAAATGGCATGGGTAGGAATGTATCGGCGCCGAAAACCTCCGAAACCGTTTCGGCTACAAAGTTTGCATGCTGCTCATTATTGATCGTGGGTGGATATCCCTCAACTACCAAAGCATCTGCAGTTAAACCATATGCCTCGGCGACCTTTTCGCAGAGTTGTACTGATTCACGCAGAATTTGTTCACGAGATGCGATAGAAAAAGTGCGAATCGTAGCTTCAAACTTCGCCTCACTCGGAATAATATTTGCCTTAGTGCCAGCGTGAAAGGTTCCCACATTAAGAACGAGCGGATCAAAAATATCAAAGCGCTTCGTAATTAATGTCTGCAGATCTCCAACAATTTGCGCCGCAACCACAATCGGATCGCGTGAGAGATGTGGCGCAGATCCGTGACCTCCCACACCGCGCACAGTCACATGCAATTCATCGGCGGCAGCCATCATCGGGCCTGGCTTGGTTGTAAAGATTCCACATGGAATGAGAGAAGACATAACGTGAATGCCATAGGCCGAAGAGACGCGGACACCGGCAGCATCGAGCACACCCTCTTTGATCATGTGCCCTGCGCCATCTTGGCCCTCTTCGCCAGGTTGAAACATAAAAACAACATCGCCTTGTAATTGATTGCGATGAGCCGTAAGTAGTTTAGCGGCGCCAACCAGCATTGCAGTATGTAAGTCATGGCCGCAGGCATGCATCGCACCATCGATTGTGCTTGAAAAATCCACACCGGTTTCCTCTGTTACCGGAAGTCCGTCCATGTCACCACGAAGAAGTACAGCTTTGCCGCGCTTTGCACCTCGCAGCACTGCGGTCACTGATGAGAGTGATTTACCGAGAGTTATCTCTAAACCGAGCCCATCCAGTGCCGCAAGAACCATCGCCTGCGTCTCTGGCAAATGCAGACCTAGTTCGGGTCGCTGATGCAGGCGGTGCCTTAACTCAACTAACTCTGGCTGGAGCGCAACTGCCCCTTCGTGAATAGTTTTTGACATTCTGATGTAACCCCTAAATATGAGTGTGATTTTGATTTAGAGAGAGCCTAATTCAAAAATCATTGCAAAGATAGTATGTAATTACTTCGAATCACACGTTTATGACAACCTTGCCGCGTGCATGTCCGGCCTCTAAATAAGTAACGGCCTGTGCCACCTGCGCCATCGGATACCTTCGATCGATAATTGGTCTGACCTTTCCTGATTCAATCAAATCAGTAAGTGCAATCAAATCTGTCTTACTTCGCTTTGCTAAAAATGCCGGCATCTTCTGTTTGGACATCTTAGATATCAGTAGAGTTTTGAGCATTCCAAAAACAAATCCCATTCCAATTACAGCCTTCACCCCACTTGAATCTCCGGCTTGAACGAGGGTTCCATTGGTCTCTAACGCCGCACGAAGCTGCTTCAATGTGTAGTTACCAGCAGTTTGAACGATAACGTCGTACTTATCTACGCCAGAAAAGAAATCTTCCTTTGTATAATCTATAACCCGATCGGCACCGATTGATTTCACCATCTCAACATTTCCAGTGCTGCAAACACCAGTAACGTTGGCACCAAACGCCTTTGCAATCTGGACTGCAAAAGTTCCAACTCCCCCTGATGCTCCAACGATTAAAACCCTCTGCCCGGCCTTAACTTTTGCCTTATCGCGTAGAGCTTGAATCGCGGTAAATCCCGCCATAGGTACTGCCGCTGCCTCTTCATAACTTAAGTTAGTCGGCTTCAAAGCTAAAGAATTCTTCCCAAATACCGCAAAATCCGATAGCGCTCCCGCACTTTCTCCATAGACCTCATCGCCAACTTTGAA
>CAYGHJ010000036.1:0-11130 GCA_964349605.1 uncultured Candidatus Planktophila sp.
GCAAATATGCACGCCTTATAAAGTTCGACCCGTTAGACTGGCGCCCATGCGCAAAGATGAGATTGACACCTGGGTAAGCGATGCCTGCGCTGCATTTGATGGCGCGGTCGATCTCGATGCCTTGAAAGTCGCACGGTTAGCGCACTCGGGCGATAAATCTCCGATTTCATTAGCATCACGAGCATTAGGTTCTATGGCCCCTGAAGATAAGGTTATTTTTGGCAAGTTAATTGGGGATGCTAAAGCAGAGATTGCCGCCGCTTTAGCCAAGGCGAATGCAACACTTGAATCCGAACGAGACGGAAAGGTTTTACTTGAAGAGGTTGTCGACATCACCTTGCCAGTACGACGAGAACATCGCGGAGGACTTCATCCAATCTCTATCATCAAAAATGAGGTTTCCGATTTCTTTATTGAGCAGGGCTATGCGGTGCAAGAGGGTCCTGAGCTTGAATCAGGCTGGCTTAACTTTGATGCGCTAAATATGCCGCCAGATCATCCAGCACGAACGATGCAAGATACTTTTTTTGTTGAACCCATTGAATCTGGCATGGTTTTGCGCACACATACATCACCTGTACAGATTCGCACGATGCTGACGCAGAAACCACCTATTTACATAATTTGCCCCGGGCGCACTTTTCGCGCCGATGAGCTCGATGCGACTCATAGTCCAGTCTTTCACCAAGTGGAGGGCTTGGTCATTGATAAGGGCATCACAATGGCACATCTCAAAGGAACTCTTGATAACTTTGCACGTCATATGTTTGGCCCAGGTGTCACAACAAGGTTGCGTCCATCATTTTTCCCATTCACCGAACCAAGTGCTGAAGTAGATATTTTCTTTAACAATCGTTGGATTGAATGGGGCGGTTGCGGCATGGTTAATCCAAAAGTTCTCGCAATATGTGGAATTGATACCGATGTATATAGCGGTTTTGCTTTTGGAATGGGTTTAGAGAGAACCCTCATGGTTCGACACGGTATTACCGATATGCATGACATCGTCGAAGGCGATATCCGTTTTACTCGCCAGTTTGGAGTTGGTCTGTAATGCTGACACCTTTGTCATGGATTAAGGAGTTCGTTGATATTCCTTCCTCAATAACCGCAGAAGATATCTCCGATGCCCTTATTCGAGTTGGTTTTGAAGTTGAGGAAATAATCGAGAAAGGTTCAGATCTTTCTGGACCACTCGTGTTCGCAAAGGTTCTTTCGGTTGAGGAGATTACTGAATTCAAGAAACCAATTCGTTACGTTGGCCTTGATTGCGGTGAAAGTGAAACGCGTTATGTGATTTGTGGCGCAACAAATTTCATTGTGGGGGACACGGTTGTAGCCGCCCTGCCGGGTGCAATTTTGCCAGGTGGGTTCGCAATTACTGCGCGAGAGACGTACGGCAAGGTTTCTAATGGAATGATCTGTTCTTCCCGTGAATTGGGAATAAGTGACGAACACACTGGGATTATGGTTTTAAATGCAGAGAAGGTTGAAATTGGGAGCGATGCGATTTCGGCTTTGCAGATTAAAGATGTTATTTTCGATATAGCAATTAATCCAGATCGAGGTTATGCACTCAGCATTCGAGGCATTGCCCGTGAAGTTGCGGGTTCACTTGCTCTTAAATTTAATGATCCAGTAGATGCGCTGCGTAACCTAGAGTTCAATGAGAGCGGTATAGGTGTAAGCGCGAAGATAGCTGACCCCTCCACTGCGTCGGTTTTCTATTTGCGAACTCTTGCTAACTTTGATCCAAAGGCAACCACACCGCTGTGGATGAGCAGGCGGATTGAAAAAATGGGAATGCGCTCAATCTCATTGGTTGTCGATGTTACTAACTACGTCATGCTCGAACTCGGACAACCCTTACATGCCTTTGATAAATCAAAGATCAAAGGTGGCTTAACTATTAAACGCGCTGGCGTTGTCCAACCCTTTACAACGTTAGATGGTCAGGTTCGCCAGTTAGATCCCGACGATTTGATGGTCTGGGATGATGAAAAACCGTTGGCTTTAGCCGGCACTATGGGTGGCGCTTCTTCAGAAATCTCCGAAACTACTACCGATATTGCTCTTGAAGCAGTTCGTTTTGATCCAACGGCAATTGCAAAGAATTCACGTCGCCACAAAATCTCATCGGAGGCATCACGACGGTTAGAGCGAAGCGTTGACCCTTCATTAGCCGAGTTTGCCTCAGCGCGTTTTGTTCAACTTTTGAGCGCTCATAGTTCAGCCACTCATGTAGCTACCTGTGTCGATGGCGAACCACGCTATGCACCTGTAGTGACAATTGATCCGGCGAAAATCTCTTCAATTCTTGGTTTTGAAATTTCGTCAGAAAAGATAGCTGAAGTATTACGCACCATCGGTTGCGATGTTGATGAAAAGAACTTTGCAGTTGACCCACCATCGTGGCGCTCTGATTTACTCACGACATCGGATTTTGCCGAAGAAGTAGCCCGAATGATTGGTTACGACAAAATTCCATCACTGCTTCCTCAACGTCCATTGCACGCAACTTTGACTCCTGATCAAAAGCGACGAAGAGCGGTAGCGACCATGCTTGCCAGCCGTGGCCTGGCTGAAGTGCAGAGTTTTCCATTCACTAATCAGGCAACAATAGATTCAATGGGATTCCTCGGAGAACGTGCCGCAACTTATCGCGTCGCCAATCCAATGTCAGAAGAGTTCCCACTTATGCGAGTTCACCTTGTCCCCGGTCTGATTGAAGTGGCTCAGCGCAACATAAGTCGAGGCGCAAAGGATTTTGCAATCTTTGAGATGGGCTCAATTTTTCGATCTTCTAAGAAGTTAGTAACTGCCATTTCTCCACAGCTCTCTCAACGACCAGATCAAAAGTTAATTGATGAGATATTTGCGAGCGTACCGCCGCAGGCTTATCACGTTGCTGGTCTGTTAGTCGGAAAAGTGGAAAATGAAGATTGGCAAGGCAAAGCCCGAAGCTATGGCTGGCAAGATGCAATTTCGATGGCACAGGATATTTTGCAACTGTGCAATGTTCAATGGAGTGTGCAGCGTTCAGATTTAGCACCGTGGCATCCTGGCCGTTGCGCAGAGTTGATTGTCGATGGTAAGGCCGTAGCCCATGCAGGCGAGCTTCATCCCAGAATCGTTGCCGCCTATGGACTTCCAGAACGCTCTGTTGCATTTGCCGTAGCCCTGGGCGCTTTGCCGTCCTCGCATTTGGTAAGACCTCAAAGAGTTGGAACAATGCCCGCAGCCCTTCAAGATGTAGCTTTAATTGTTGATGCCAATATGAGTGCTCAAAGCGTTGAGGCGGCCCTGCGCGAAGGGGCCGGAGAACTCCTTGAATCCATCACCCTCTTCGATAGATACGACAAAATCGGCGATGGCAAGATCTCTTTGGCCTTCACTTTAACTTTCAGAGCCCCAGATCGAACGCTCACGGGCGAGGAAGTCTCAGCAATGCGGCAGGCTGCAACCGATGTTGCCGCAACGAAATGTGGGGCAGTGGTTCGTACCGCATAAATATGCAACGGTTTGCATAAATATCGATATTCATTTATGCTGATTTCATGAAAACAGCGGTCATTGGTGCTAGCGGCTATGCAGGGGGAGAGCTCCTGCGATTGTTATCGGGACATCCGCAATTTGAAGTATTAGCGGTGTCGGCTCATTCTCAAGTTGGAGAATTGGTAACATCTGTTCATCCTCAGTTGCAGAGGTATTCTGGGAAAAGGTTTGAATCAGTAACTTCGATAGATTTTTCCAATTTCGATCTGGTTTTTATGTCATTGCCTCATGGTGAATCAGCTGCACTCATTGCCACTATTCCCGAGAACGTTAAAATCGTAGATCTCGGTGCTGATTTTAGATTAGAGAGCCCAGAGCAGTGGCGGCAATATTATGGTGGCACACATGCTGGTGCTTGGGTTTATGGGTTGCCAGAGCTGGGCCAAGGTCAACGTGGGGCAATTGCAACGCAAACTCGTGTAGCAAATCCAGGCTGTTATGCAACATCAATAGTTCTAGGTATTGCCCCTGCAATGGATTTGATTGACTCTGAAGATATTGTTGTTGTTGCCGCCTCAGGAACTACCGGTGCGGGTCGAAACGCCTCAATTAGTCTAATTGGAAGTGAAGTAATGGGCTCATTGAGCTCCTACAAATTCGGCGGAGTCCATCAACACATTCCTGAAATTGAACAGGCGCTTTCTGCAGTGGGACAAAAGCAAGCGAAGATTTCTTTCACTCCAATTCTCGCTCCTATGCCTCGCGGAATTCTTTCGACCATTACCGCCAAGTTGACTCAACCACTTACAACTATTGAAGCCCATGCAATGTATACGAATGCCTACGGTGATGAGTACTTTATAGATGTACTGCCATTAGGTCAGATGCCAAAGACGAGTGCGTTAAGCGGAAGCAATAAGGTGCAAATGCAAGTTGCCGTTGATGAACACACGAACCGTTTGATCGTTTCGGTTGCCATCGATAATTTAGGAAAGGGCGCAGCTGGGCAAGCCATTCAAAATGCCAATTTAATCTCTGGTCTGGATGAAAAGACTGGAATTGAACACGATGGAGTTGGAGCATGAGGCTGCCTCAAGGTTTTATCTCTGCCGCAACTGCCGCTGGATTAAAAAGCTCTGGCGCACTTGATTTAACCGTTATAGAAAATATCGGTCCACACTTTGCTGCGGCCGCCGTTTTCACGAGTAATAAAGTAGTTGCAGCTCCAGTTATTTGGTCGAGACAGGTAGCAAAAGAGGCAATCGTACGTGCAGTTGTTTTGAATTCAGGCGGGGCCAACGCATGCACGGGTCCACAAGGTTTCGCGGATACGCATAAAACAGCCGAACACGTGGGTCGTTTGCTGGATATATCTGCCGGCGAAGTAATCGTTTGCTCCACAGGTTTAATTGGCGAACTCTTGCCTATGCCAAAACTTCTCAATGGCTTAGATGAGATTGCACAGAAAATGAATAATGAGGGTTTGCTTTTGAGCGCACAAGCGATCATGACTACCGACACGGTACCTAAAACCGCTGTGGTAAAAAGGTACGGTGTTGAGTGCGCTGGTATCGCAAAAGGTGCAGGAATGTTAGCCCCAGGACTTGCAACAATGTTGTCTGTTGTTATGACCGATGCGATTGTCTCTGAAAAACTTCAAGAAATCTTTGCTCGCGCCGCCGATCGCACATATAACCGCATCGATTCCGATGGTTGCATGTCAACGAATGACACAGTGTTACTGATGTCATCAGGTGCCAGCGGAATCTCAATCAGTGATGAACAGTTCGAAGAGATTCTTATGGAAGTATGTGGTTCACTTGCAGAGCAACTTATTGCCGATGCAGAGGGCTCTACCAAAACTGTAGCAATACGTGTTAGTAGCGCTGCATCAGAGAGCGATGCAGTTGCCATTGCCCGTGCGTGTGCTCGAAATAATCTTCTCAAAGCTGCAATTTTCGGTGGAGATCCCAATTGGGGTCGCGTCCTTGCTGCAGTTGGTACGGCAGATGCATATATGGATCCTCAGAGAATTGATGTAACACTCAACGGAGTACAGCTCTGTATCAGTAGCGCTGCTGCCGCTGATAAATCTTTAGTTGACTTTTCACATCGATTGGTAGAAATCGAAATATCAATGAACTGCGGATCCAGCTCTGCCACGATTATGACGAATGATTTGTCCCATGATTATGTTCACGAAAACTCGGCCTACTCCACATGATCGTCGTGAAGTTTGGCGGCCATGCAATGGTCGATGAATCAGGTGGTTTTGCGCAGGCAATTTCCGCGGCTCAAAAGACTGGCGAATCCGTAGTCGTGGTTCACGGAGGCGGACCACAGATTGATAGGGCGGTCAAAGAGGCTGGAATAGCAAGTGGGTTCATAGGTGGATTTAGAGTTACCACGCCAGAGATTTTCAAAATCGTTGAGCGAGTTTTAACTCAAGAGGTTGGTCCGCAAGTGGCTCAAGCTTTGAACGATTCTGGAATACGAGCTCAGGCAATTTCTGGTCGTGATTTGCCAACCATCTCTTCGCAAAAGAGAACTCAGCTAGTAGATGGCTCAGTTACCGATCTAGGTTTAGTGGGCGATGTTGTTTCCATAAATATTTCACAGGTAATGGAGCTTGTCGAGAGCGGAACCGTCCCAGTTATTGCACCGATATCTGCAGAGATTGGATCCGATAATGGATTGAACGTAAACGCCGATTTGGCGGCAGCCTCATTGGCTGGCGCACTTGATGCCTCTGTGCTCATCATCATGACCGATGTCCCTGGTATTTATAAGCACTGGCCAGATACGAGCTCTCTCATAGAGTCAATTACTTCGCATGAGTTAGAGGCGATTAAATCGACTTTTTCGCAGGGCATGGCACCTAAAGTTCAGGCCGCTCTTGATGCGATAGCTCACGGTGCTAAAGCGGTACGAATTATTGACGGAACCGATCCACAGAACTTTGCTGCAGCCCTTGCTGGTACTGGTGGAACATTGGTGCTCGCATGACTAATAAAGATTTTACACAACGTTGGAGCAATGTAATCCAAAATAACTATGGCGTTCCAACTCTTGCATTAGTAAAAGGCAAGGGCATCGTTGTCGAAGATGCTGATGGGAAAAAGTACTTAGATTTTCTTGGTGGAATCGCAACCAATCTACTTGGCCATGCACACCCTGAAATTATTAAGGCTGTTAATAAACAAATTTCAACTTTGGGACATGTAAGTAACTTCTACGCCCATCCAAATGTCATTGAGTTAGCTGAAAAATTGGTTTCTTTGACTGGCGTCAAAGAGGCGAAAGTCTTTTTCTGCCAATCTGGTGCTGAAGCAAATGAGGCGGCGTTTAAACTTTCACGAAAGACTGGGAAAGTTAACGTAGTTGCAGCCCTTGGAGCCTTTCATGGTCGAACAATGGGTGCGCTCTCTCTAACTGGCCAGCCCGCTAAAAGGGCGGCATTTTTGCCCTTGATTAAAGGTGTTAAGCACGTGCCATATGGTGATATTCAAGCGATGCGTAAAGCAGTTAATAAAAAAACTGCAATGGTAATCATTGAACCAATTATGGGCGAAGCTGGAGTAGTAGTTCCGCCGATTGATTATCTGCAACAACTTCGAGCTATCTGCGATGAAAAAGGCGCACTCCTTGTTATTGATGCCGTGCAAACTGGAATGGGTCGTACAGGGGATTGGTTCGGATATGAGTACTCCGGTATTACCCCTGACGTGATTACCCTAGCAAAGGGCTTAGGTGGGGGGTTTCCACTGGGCGCGATGATCGCTCTGGGTAAGGCCGCTGATTTATTTCAAGCCGGTGATCACGGTTCGACTTTTGGAGGCAATCCAGTCACTACTGCCGCTGGATTGGCGGCGATTAATTTTATTGAAAAGAAGAAGTTACTTGAATCTGTTAAACGGCAGGGCGATTATGTGATGCAAGAGCTTGCATTGATTCCAGGAGTGAGGGAAGTTCGTGGCGCAGGTTTGCTTCTTGGAATTGAGTTCGAAACTCTCGATGCTGGCACAGTTGCCAATGAACTTCGAAATAGAGGTCTACTTGTCAACGCAGCAACACCCAACACGATTCGCATTGCACCCTCTCTAATCGTCAGTGATGCGCAGCTTGAGAAGTTTATTGCGATCTTTAGAAAGGTAGTCATTGATGCCAGTTAGTGCACAATCAGTTACAGCGCGTAGAGCAAAGGCAATCTCACTCATTCAAGCCGGTTTGGTGCATTCACAATCGGATTTAGTAGCTTTGCTTAAGAAAGCGGGTTACAACGTTACGCAAGCCACCGCTAGTCGTGATTTAGAGGAGATTGGTGCTATCCGTGCACGTAACGTTGCGGGGGAATCAACCTATGAAATCCGTGAAAGCTCCGATGATGCAATTGCACGAAGCAGACCGGTTCCATCTACTCTGATTCTCTCTGTAGATCACAGTGCAAATTTAGCGGTCATTCACACACCTCCCGGGGCTGCGCAGTTCTTAGCAAGTTCACTCGATCACGCAAATCTCACTGGGGTTATCGGATCAATTGCAGGAGACGACACGATTATCCTTGTATCCAAGAAAGCCACGGGTGGAGCGAATTTAGCGAAAGAATTGCTTATCTACGCACGTGGCGAGGGAAAGAGGAAGTAATGTCACTTTGGGGCGGACGTTTTAGCCAAGGACCCGAAGAGAGTGTATTTGCACTCTCTCGAAGCATAGATTTTGACTGGCGATTAGCACCCTACGATCTTCGCTCCTCAATGGCTCATTTGGCAGTTCTCACAAAAAATGGGTTGATTGATTCGACTGATTCGGCAGCATTACTTGCTGGGCTTAAATCTCTGAACGTTGAAGTGGCTACAGGTGAATTTCTACCCATAGCCAGTGATGAGGATGTGCATAGCGCCCTTGAACGTGGATTAAATGAAAAACTTGGTGCAGCCGGTGGCGCACTTCGGGCCGGCCGCTCCCGTAACGATCAAGTAACGACCGATCTTCGTCTCTTTGCTATCGACCATATGTTAGAGATTGCAACGCTCATTACTAAACTCCAAGAGGCGCTACTGAGTAAAGCCGCCGAATACATTAATGATCCAGCACCTGGTTTTACACATATTCAACACGCCCAACCCGTCTCCTTTGCCCATGAACTTGCAAAGCACGCGCATGCATTTGCCCGAGATCTCGATCGAATTAATGATTGGCTATCACGCTCATCCGTGAGTTCGCTAGGTGCAGGCGCATTATCTGGCTCTTCTCTTGAATTAGATCCTGAATTCACCGCCAAAAATCTAGGATTTGCTACATCATTTGCTAACAGTATTGATGCCGTCAGTGATCGAGATTATGTCGCAGAGGCGTTGTTTGTTTTTGCGATGATTGGTAACCATCTCTCTCGAATTGGCGAAGAGTGGACACTCTGGTCTTCAACGGAGTTTGCATGGGCCAAAGTCGCAGATGCATATTCAACAGGTTCTTCAATTATGCCTCAGAAAAAAAATCCTGACATGGCCGAGTTAGCACGCGGTAAATCAGGAAGGCTCGTAGGAAATCTCATGAGCGTATTAACCATGCTCAAAGGATTACCTTTTGCTTACAATCGGGATTTACAAGAGGACAAGGAGCCTCTCTTCGACAGTATCGATACATTGTTGCTAGTACTACCCGCGCTCACTGGAATGATTGCAACGACGGATTTTGACCGCGAGAAAATGGCATTAGCATCACCAACGGGTTTCTCATTAGCGACTGAAATCGCCGATTATTTAGCTAAAAAAAGAGTTCCATTTTCGCAGGCTCATGAGGCTGCAGGAAAATGTGTAGCTCTGTGTGAGGCTTCAGATCTTCAACTTCACCAGCTAACCGATGCTCAGTTTCTCCACGTTCATCCACAGTTGGACGGGGGAGTGCGCGCAGTTTTAACAGTGCATGGCGCTATAAATTCACGGACAACTTTAGGCGGCACTGCGCCTGAACTAGTTGCTAGGCAGATTAAAGATGCCCAAATTGCTAATGCAAAAACGGAGCAGATAATTGCCAGCAGGATGCAGGCATTTTCAGAGATGATGAGCGCATGAATCTAATTGAAGATCTACGCTGGCGTGGCCTGATCGCACAATCGACCGATGAAAAAGCTCTGGTTGAGGCACTCAAAAAACCAGTAACGCTCTACATTGGCTTTGATCCGACTGCAGCCTCATTACATGTGGGCAATCTTGTGGTTCTTTTAGTTTTGCGCCGTTTTCAATTGGCTGGACATAATCCCATCGCTTTAGTCGGCGGAGCTACTGGCTTAGTTGGTGATCCAAGCGGACGCAATGACGAGCGCACACTCAACAGTAGTGAAATCGTTGAGGGTTGGGTTATGGGAATTCGTAAACAAGTTGCGGCATTTCTAGATTTTGATACCAAAGTAAATCCAGCAGTGGTTGTAAATAATTTAGATTGGACCGCGCCTCTTAGCGCTATTGAATTCTTGCGTGATATTGGAAAACATTTCTCAGTTAATCAAATGCTCGCCAAAGAATCTGTCTCTGCACGTTTAGAGGCCGGGGGAATCTCTTACACTGAATTCTCCTACCAAGTTTTGCAGTCATATGATTTCCTAGAATTGTTTAGACGCAACAACTGCACTTTGCAACTTGGCGGCTCAGATCAATGGGGCAACATTGTTGCCGGCCTCGATTTAATTCGCCGTGTTGAATCTTCAAGCGGGCATGCACTAACTGTTCCATTGTTAGCAAAATCAGATGGATCGAAGTTTGGCAAGACTGCCGGCGGTAGCATTTGGTTAGACCCTACGATGACATCACCGTATGCATTTTTCCAGTTCTGGCTAAATACCGAAGATAAAGATGTCATTAACTTTCTAAAAGTATTCTCGTTTAAATCCCATGAAGATATTTCGGAGATAGAAAAATCTCATAACGAAAATCCAGGTGCACGATATGCGCATCGCGAACTGGCACGCGAATTAACTAGCCTCGTACATGGCGAAAATACAACTATCCGAGTAGAAGCTGCAGCGCGTGCTCTCTTTGGCCAAGGTGATCTCTCAGAACTCGATGAAGCCACTCTTGCAAGTGCCTTAGCTGAACTTCCGCGCACGGTTATTTCAAAGGATCAAGAGTTTCCTACGTGGGTAGATCTCTTAGCAGAAACAGGTGTTGTAGATTCGAAATCAGCTGCGCGTCGCGTAATAAAAGATGGTGGCGCATATCTCAATAATGAAAAGGTCGTATCTGAGGAGTTCGCTCTGACGAAATCCTCATTTTTATGCGGCAAATATGCGGTTTTGAGAAAAGGCAAGCGCGACCTTGCCGCAGTTGAGTTAGTTTGATTTCTGTTGTGAGCCGCTAAAAGCTTAGCCCGCTAACGTTATTTCATGTTTTCCTGGAGGCGAGAATGTCGAAATGGCCGATTTGACCCAATTGAGCGTGCGAGTTATAGTTGCGTTCTTGTTGTGAATCGGACGTTTTAGGCCGAACAGCATCGATTATCAGCTCTAGTTCAAATAAATAGCCCAGTTTGACCGTGGCTGCATGTATGGACTAGGTTTGGCAGTCTGCCCTGAAAACAGGAGAAATCCTGGGACCAGTGCGCATCCGTACCTTGAGAACTCAACAGCGTGCTATAAGTCAA
>CAYGHJ010000037.1:0-10649 GCA_964349605.1 uncultured Candidatus Planktophila sp.
TCGGTATCTTCAATACGAAAGAGGAAAGTTCCACCTGTGTGACGAGCGTAAGCCCAATCAAATAAAGCTGTTCGGATATTGCCAACGTGCAAATCTCCAGTCGGAGAGGGTGCAAATCGAACTTTAACTTTTTTTCCTACTGCTGTGCTCAATTTCTACTCACTTTGTTAGTTAACTCGCCAAGACCCTCAATGCTCATTGTTGCCGTGCCGCCAGCGACCATCGGGCCAATGCCTGCTGGAGTGCCAGTCAAAATTACATCGCCTGGCAAGAGGGTCATGACTCGAGAGACAAAGTTAATTATCTCTGGAACTTTAAATATCATTTCGTTTAAGTTAGCCGATTGTTTAATTTCACCATTGACGCTGGCTGTTATTAACTGTGTTCCAGGAATAAAATCAGTATCTATCCATGGGCCTATTGGACAGAAAGTATCGAAGCCCTTAGCTCGAGTCCACTGACCATCTCTCTTCTGCAAATCACGTGCGGTAACATCATTTGCAATTGTGTAGCCAAAAATCACATCATTAACGCGCTCTTGTGGAACATCTCTGCAGAGTCGACCAATAACTATCGCAAGCTCGGACTCATGATCTACTCGCTCTGACATATCTGGCCAGATAATTGTGTCGTTAGGACCGATCACTGAGGTATTTGGCTTTAAAAAGATTATTGGTTCATCTGGTACTACGCCACCCATTTCAGCGGCATGATCGGCGTAGTTCTTGCCAATGCAGACGACCTTGGAGCGTGGAATAACTGGCGCTAAGAGGCGAACTTTAGTGAGAGCAATTGTTGCTGCCGTCTTTTGAATGCCAGAGTAAATAGGATCACCGGTGATGACGTGGACAAGACCATCATCTTCCAAAACTCCAAAAAGTGGATCAGTGCCAAGACCGGAATCGGGGCCGGGAGAAAAACGAACAATGCGCATTGGGCGATTCTATCGCTTACTCGTGGTCCTCAATCTCAACTTCTAACCGCTCAATTAAAACGCTACTAATTCTGCGGCGGCGACCGAGTGGGCGTTCAGATGTAACAGACCACCCATTAAGTGAGATTGTGCTTCCAGCGATTGGAACTCGTCCAAGCTTTTGTGCCATAAGCCCACCAATAGTGTCGACATCCTCGAAGTCAGATTCACTAATCTCTATTTTTAATTCATCGGCCAAATCTTCTATATGTAGGGTCGCATTTGCGCGAGCTTTATCGGGTGAAAGCCAAGTGAAGTGATCTTCACCATCGTCAAACTCATCCTCGATTTCTCCAACAATCTCTTCAATAATATCCTCAATGGTAATAATTCCGGCAGTGCCACCATATTCATCGACAACGACTGCTAAGTGAATCTGATCTCTTTGCATCTCTTTTAAGAGTTCATCGGCCATCTTTATTTCTGGAATAAAGTTAGCAGGGCGCATATGCTGTTCAATATTTTCACTCTGCTCAGCCTCATGATGATCCAATGCGCGCTTCGCTAAATCTTTAACATACACGATTCCAATAATATTGTCGGGGCCAGTTCCAACTACCGGAATTCTAGAAAAACCAGAGCGTAAGGCGAGAGATAGACCTTGACGTAATGTTTTATCCTTTTCAATCCAGACCATTTCAGTGCGCGGTACCATTAATTCGCGAACTAATGTACCTCCGAGCTCAAATACTGAGTGAATCATCTCGTGTTCATTAGATTCAACAAGACCACGCTCATGAGCCTGATCCACTAAATCACGTAACTCAGCCTCTGAAGTAAATGGGCCAGAGCGAAAACCTTTGCCCGGAGTCAGCGCATTTCCAACGGTAATAAGCAGTTTAGTGACTGGCCCCAAAATAAATGCCAGGCCATAGGCCACGATAATTCCATAGCGAGCATATTTATGTGGTTGCTGCTTACCTAAAGTTCGTGGACCTACACCTACTACTACATAAGAGAGAACAACCATAATCAAAACAGTGAGCGCCATCGCCTGAGCTGATGGATAGTTGCGAAGGAAAATTGAAGCAAGCAATACCGTCGCAGTTAATTCACATAATTTGCGTACGAGCAGAATTACGTTCAAGTAACGAGCAGGCTGAGCACTGTACTTGCGCAGTAGTGCACCACCGCGCTTGCCTTCTAGCTCTTCAACAACGATTCGTGAAATTGAGGTAAGTGCCGATTCACTCGCTGCGAGAAAGCCAGCAAAGGCTAATAATGCGATGATGCTGATAATTGCGATCCCACTCATTGTGTCTTCTTCCAGTTTTCTACTATCTCTTCCTGCAGGGCAAACATCGTGCGCTCTTCTTCTGGTTCTGAATGGTCATATCCAAGTATGTGTAATAGGCCGTGAACCGCCAATATATAAATTTCATGTTCAATCGAATGCCCAGCAACCTGCGCTTGGGTCGCAGCAAAGAGAGGACTTATCATGATGTCACCTAGAGTTACGACATCCCCATCATTTTCTGGCATATCCATGGGAAAAGAGAGGACATCAGTACTACCAGGCTCATTCATCCATTTAATATGAAGTTCGCTCATGTATTCATCGTCAATAAAGCCAACGCTCAAATCACAATCGGCATTGAGATTGAGTTGGTGCATCGCAAATTCAAGCAGTGAGGTTACTTCGGCTGTAGGGACTAACTGCCCTGATGAATTTGTAATTTCAATAGCCATTTATTGCCGAATCGGACGAATTAAATGACGCTGCTCATCAAAGAGGTCATAAGCCCTAACAATATCTCCTATTAAACGATGGCGAACTACGTCTTCGGCCGTTAACTCAAGGAAGGCAATGTCGTCGATATCGTCCAAAATATCTCTGACCACGCGCAAACCAGAATGCTGACCATTAGGCAGGTCAATCTGCGTTACATCGCCAGTAATAACCATCTTTGAACCAAAGCCCAGTCGAGTCAAAAACATTTTCATCTGCTCAGGCGTAGTGTTCTGAGCCTCATCTAAGATAATAAAGGCATCATTGAGAGATCGGCCGCGCATATATGCAAGAGGTGCAACTTCGATAACTCCCGATTGCATTAAGCGAGGCACTGTTTCCAAATCAATCATGTCGTGAAGAGCATCGAATAAAGGGCGTAAGTACGGGTCTATCTTTTCGCTCAGAGTCCCAGGGAGAAACCCTAGATGCTCTCCTGCTTCAACGGCTGGGCGCGTCAAGATAATCCGATTAACAGTTTTATTTTGCAAAGCCGCAATCGCCATGGCCATCGCTAAATAAGTCTTTCCAGTACCCGCAGGACCAATTCCAAAAGTTATTGTGTTGTTGTCAATTGCATCTACATATCGCTTTTGGTTTGCAGTCTTAGGTCGAATTGTGCGACCTCGATTACTCAAAATATTAAGTGATAAGACCTCGGCAGGATGATCTACTGGATTACTTTCGAGCATTGCAATTGAACGATTAACTGCATCAACGGTTAAGTTATTTCCGGATCTAATAACAACCAACAGTTCATCAAAGAGATTTTCAATGTCTTTGCAATCATTGTGCGGCCCACGAAGAGTAATTTCATTTCCTCGAACAGTAATGTTGACTGTAGGAAAAGCTGCCTCGATTACACGTAAGTTGTCATCATGGGGACCAATGAGTGCAACCATAGGGATGGCGATAGGAATGGTGATTAATGTGCGCTCCATGTAAGGCTAAATCTATCTTTAACCGGGTGGCCATGCCAGCGAGCGACCACCAAGAAGATGAAGATGGGCGTGGAAAACGCTCTGACCAGCCTCTGCGCCAGTGTTAAAGACGTTTCTGTAGCCAGAAAGGGCTCTCTCGGTTGCGATCTGCGCAGCCGCAGTGAAGAGCTCGGCGGTAATAGTTGGCGATATTCGAGCTAAGGCGGCAGCATTTTCTACGTGAACCGTCGGAATAATCAATACATGGGTTGGAGCTTGTGGGTTGATGTCATTAAAAGCGAGAACGTTTTCACTGCGAAAGATGATATCTGCCGGAATTTCACCCGTGATTATTCTGCAAAAGAGACAGGTTGAATCTAAATCCACCTCATCACCATACCTTCAGAAGTGCAGATACGGCTGCGATGGCAGCGATTCCAGCGTGCGCTGAGCGCAAAATTGGGCGGCCCATTAGCGCAATCTTAGCGCCGGCCGCTTTGAAGGCTTCGAGTTCGGTCGAGGTAATTCCACCTTCTGGACCGATAATTATTAGTAAGTGTTCAACGTTATGTGATGAGATGCAGTCACTGAGCTTCACATCACTGCTTTCGTGAAAGGCGATTGCTAAATCGCTCAACTGTATTGCTTCGCAAATCTGCTCAGTTGTAGCGATATCGGTTACTTCAGGTATGCGTAATCGGCGCGACTGTTTGCTGGCTTCACGCGCAGTAACTGAAAACTTATCTGAGACTTTTCCGATACTTCGAGCCGCAGCCCAAGGAACAATTCGATCAACGCCCGCCTCAGTTAAAAGTTCAATCGCCTCTTTGGCTCGATCATTCTTAGGCAACGCTTGTACAACGGTGATAGTTGTTGCAAGCGGCTCCTGAAAACCAGTTGCGGTCACTTCGACTTCCATTGACTTTTTCTTAATGGCAAATGCTTTTACTTGGCTCCAAGCACCTGTGCCATCTGCGAGCATAAATACTTCGCCTGCACCCATGCGCAGAACTCGGATAGCGTGGTTAGCATCATCATTTTTGAACTCGTAACTTTGCCCAACTTTGGTGGGAAGATCATCTACGAAAAATAGAGTTAACATTATTTTGTAAATGCACCTTTGATTTTAGAAAAGATTCCACCATCATGGCTCTTCACATGCGCATCCCCAGCGCTTTCTCCCCGTAATTGTGCGAATTTCTTCAGTAGCTCCTCTTCTTCACGGCTCAACTTAGTTGGAGTAGCAACTTCAATATGAACTATTAAATCTCCTCGACCACTATTGCGAAGTCGACCCATGCCTTTGCCTTTGATAACTACTGGAGTACCGTTTTGAGTACCGGCTTTAATGTGCACATCGACTGGGCCATCTAGAGATTCAACACTAACTTTTGTACCGATCGCTGCAGCGGTCATTGACACCGATAATGACATGTGCAATGCATCTCTATCCCGGATTAAATATTCATGTTCGGTTTCAACTATTTCAACATAGACATCGCCAGCTGGTCCACCACCATGTCCAACTTCTCCGCGGCCAGATAGTTGAATACGGTTACCCGTCTCAACGCCAGCTGGAATCTTCACATGAAGATCTTGGCGAGCACGTACTCGACCTTCGCCGGCACATTCACGGCACGGGTTGGCGATGATGCTTCCATAACCTGAGCACGGGCGGCATGGTCTCGAAGTCATCACCTGTCCAATAACAGAGCGAACTACATGTTGTGTCTCACCGCGGCCTTTACAGACATTACACACGGTTGGTTGCTCACCATCTATTCCGCCGCTGCCTTCGCATTTACTGCACACAACAGCGCTTTCAACACTTATGTCACGCTCGACACCAAAGCAGGCCTCGAACAAAGAAACTTCAATTCGAATGAGTGAGTCTTGACCCGCACGCATACGTGGACGAGGACCACGAGAACCACCACCACCGAAGAATGCATCCATGATGTCGCTGAATCCGCCACCAAAGTTAGCTCCACCAAAATTGCTTCCGCCCATATCGTAGTTCTGGCGTTTCTGCGGGTCGCTCAATGTTTCATAAGAGGCTGTGATCTCTTTGAACTTATCTTGAACTGCTGGATCTGGATTTACATCTGGATGAAGTTCACGGGCTAATTTTCGGTAAGCACGTTTTATATCATCGGCCGATGCTTCGCGCGAAACTCCTAAAGTTTGGTAATGATCTGCCACTTATGCACCTTCGCTAATGAATCGTCCGACATATCTGGCAACTGCCGATACTGCTGCCATTGAACCTGCATAATCCATGCGTGTGGGTCCAATAATTCCAAGCGCACCTAGTGGTACCTCATCCGATCCATAACCAACGGCCACCAAAGATGTCGAGCGAAGATTGACATCGTGTTGCTCGCCCCCAATGCGCACTTTAATACTTTGTCCCGCATCGCCTAGCAAGCGCAGTAAAACAACTTGCTCCTCTAAGGCCTCTAAAACTGGATGCATAGTCGTTGAAAAATCCTCTTGGAACCTTGCTAGGTTTGCAGTTCCAGCTAAAACTATCTTCTCTTCATGACGTTCCATCGCCATTTCAATGACCGACGACATAACAATCGCAACATTCTTACGATCACTTGGTGAATAACTCTCTAAAATACCGCTAATTCGGTCGGCAATATCAGGTAAACGGTGTCCCATCATTTGAGCGTTCAACTGAGCTCTCAAAGTGTGGAGGAAATGTTCAGATACATCTTCAGTCAACTCAACAACACGTTGCTCGATCCTTCCTGCATCAGTAATCAGAACCATCATGAGACGAGCTGGGGTCAGAGATACTAATTCGATATGCCGGACCCGTGATTTAACCATCGAGGGATACTGCACAACAGCTACTTGTTTAGTTACATCGGCAAGCAAACGAACTGTGCGCATAACAACATCATCTAGATCTAAGGCTCCCTCTAAGAAGACCTCGATGGCTCGACGTTCTGCGCTGGATAATGGCTTAACTTCAGCTAACTTATCAACGAAGACTCGGTAGCCGCGATCTGTGGGGATGCGACCGGCACTTGTGTGCGGCTGAGTAATTAAGCCCTCGTCCTCTAATACCGCCATTTCATTGCGAATTGTGGCCGGGGAGATGCCTAGGCCATGTCGATCGGCGATTGACTTTGAGCCGACAGGCTCCTGCGTTGTGACGTATTCGTCGACAATTGCACGAAGGATTTCTAGGCGGCGTGATGACATAGTGTTGGCAAGGATACTAGAAAGTAATTTCTCGCACGATTCGATCTGCAATCAACCGCCCTGTGGGGGTTAATACCACTCGATTATCTGTGATTTCTATGAATCCATTCTCACCAAAGTTGGCTAAGCGATCAATTTGAGCTGAGGAAAGCGCGTCAATCGCTAGGCCCTCACGCATTCGAATCCCCAGCATGATTGACTCAACTGCAATCTGCTCAGCCGTTAAAAGTTCACTGTCCAGTACTGGTGACTCTCCTGAGAAAAGCTTTTGTTTATAGGTCGTTGGGTGTTTAACATTCCAAAACCGTTGTCCATCAATATGCGAGTGCGCGCCTGGTCCAAGCCCCCACCAGTTCGCATTCTCCCAATAGGCAATATTGTGACGACATTCATGCCCAGGTTTAGACCAGTTAGATAATTCGTACCATGAGAATCCATGTATTTGGCTGAGTTGATCTACAAGTAAGTACATATCAGCCATTAAATCATCATCGGGCATTGATAGATCACCACGTTTAATCTGCGCAGCTAACTTAGTTCCCGTCTCTACGATTAGTGCATACGCACTAATGTGATCGATATCTAGTGACAAAGCAGTTGTTACCGTTTCACGCCAATCATCGAGAGATTCACCAGGCGTTCCATAAATTAAATCGACGCTTATACTCTTAAATCCTGCGGCCCGTGCCATATCCACGGCCTTCTTTACATTGTCAGGATTATGCGTGCGATCTAAGACCGCTAAGACGTGAGGCTCGGCTGACTGCATTCCAAAAGAGATTCGGTTAAATCCAACTTCAATATATCGGCTGAGTTTTTCGGCTGTAACAGAGTCTGGATTTGCCTCTAACGTGATTTCACAGTTTTCACTCAAACCATTGCGATCCTTAATCGCTCCAATAACCCGACCTAAATCATCGGCTGGAAGCAGTGACGGAGTTCCTCCCCCGAAGAAAATCGTTGGAACTTCACCTAGGGGTGCTGCGTCGAGCTCTCTTAAAACCGCATCTGCGTAGTCATTACTAACAATCTCTAACGTTGCACCGTCTTGAAGTTCGTTAGGCGTATAAGTGTTGAAATCACAGTACCCACAGCGCTTAATGCAATATGGAATGTGAACGTAGAACGAGAGCGCCATAGTTAGAGCTTTCGAGCAGCTTTCACCTTTTCAATATCGGCATCGGTGGCAAGGGCCGCCACGAAGGCCTCCTGTGGAACCTCAACACGGCCCACCATCTTCATGCGTTTCTTGCCCTCTTTTTGCTTCTCCAAGAGTTTGCGCTTACGGGAAATATCTCCGCCATAACACTTCGCCAAAACATCTTTGCGGATTGCACTAATGCTTTCGCGCGCGATAATTCGAGATCCAATCGCGGCTTGAATAGGGACATCAAACTGCTGGCGTGGAATAAGTTGACGGAGCTTTCCGGTCATCATGACACCATATGCATATGCTTTATCGCGGTGAACAATGGCGCTAAATGCATCTACGGCCTCGCCCTGTAACAAGATATCGACTTTGACTAAGTTGCCTTCGGCATCGCCCTTTTCCTCGTAATCTAGCGAGGCGTAACCCTTAGTACGAGATTTCAATTGATCAAAGAAATCAAAGACTATTTCTGCAAGTGGCAGGTCATAGCGAATCTCAACACGATCCTCAGAGATGTAATCCATGCCAAGTAATACCCCGCGCCGCTCTTGGCAGAGCTCCATAATTGTGCCGATGAACTCAGAGGGTGCAAGAATCGTCGATTTAACAATGGGCTCTCTCACTACTGAAACTTTGCCATCAGGGAACTCAGATGGATTAGTTACGCGAACTTCTTTCCCATCATCCATCGTCACGTTATAGACAACGTTCGGTGCAGTTGAGATCAAATTTAATTTGTGTTCGCGCTCTAAGCGCTCACGTACAATCTCCATGTGCAGCAGTCCTAAAAAGCCACAGCGAAAACCAAAACCAAGTGCGGCAGAGCTTTCGGGTTCATAGACAAGGGCGGCATCATTTAACTGCAGTTTGTCGAGCGCTTCACGCAGGGCTGGGAAATCAGCGCCATCTAATGGAAATAGACCCGAGAAAACCATTGGTTTTGGATCCTTATACCCAGCTAATGCATGTTTTGTGGGGTTGTTATACGTTGTAATCGTGTCACCTACGCGAGATTGGCGAACATCTTTTACACCGGTAATTAAATAGCCAACTTCACCAACGCCTAGCCCTTTAGATGCAACGGGTTCTGGAGAAATTACTCCGACCTCAAGGGCTTCGTGGCGTACGCCAGTCGAAAACATCTGAATCTGTTCGCGCGGAGTTAAATGACCATCGATTACACGGACATAGGTAACTACGCCGCGATAGCTGTCATAGACCGAGTCAAAGATTAATGCGCGGGCCGGTGCATCGGGATCGCCTTTTGGCGCGGGTATTTGTTTGACGATTTGGTCGAGGAGTTCTTTTACTCCATCACCAGTTTTACCTGAGACGCGCAAGCAATCTTCAGGTTCACATCCAATGAGCTTTGCGAGTTCGGCGGCAAATTTTTCTGGTTGAGCGTTAGGTAAATCTATTTTATTTAAGACTGGAATAATCGTTAAATTATTTTCCATCGCTAAGTACAGGTTTGCCAAAGTCTGGGCTTCGATGCCTTGGGCGCAATCAACCAATAAAACAGCGCCTTCACAGGCAGCGAGTGAACGTGAGACTTCGTAAGTAAAGTCGACGTGACCAGGTGTATCGATCATGTTCAAGATGTATTCGCCGCCATCGATACCACTTCGCCACGGCAGACGTACAGCCTGAGATTTAATTGTGATTCCGCGTTCGCGTTCGATATCCATGCGATCTAAATACTGCGCGCGCATATTTCGTGGGTCTACGACTTCAGTGATACCCAACATGCGATCGGCAAGAGTTGATTTGCCATGGTCGATATGGGCAATGATGCAGAAGTTACGTATCTGCGCCGGATCAGTTGATGCTGGTTGAGGCGCCTTGGCAAGTGAAATTGCAGGCATGAACCTAGCCTCGCTTTAAGGTATTAGAAGATTTAACGTGCGCCGGCTTTGGCGGCAGCCTTAGCCATTGATGACTTCTTATTAGCTGCAGAGTTCTTATGAAGAACTCCCTTTTGAACTGCAACATCGAGGGCCTGTGAGGCGCTACGAAGTTCAGTTGTGATTGCAGCTGCATCTCCACCAGTTACGGCATCGCGGAATTTACGGACAGCGGTCTTGATAGATGAGCTCACAGACTTATTGCGAAGGCGTGCCTTCTCGTTGGTCTTGATGCGCTTTATCTGAGACTTAATATTTGCCACGCTGTGGTACTCCGGACTCTTGTAGTGGGTGGTGAAGGGTAAAGGTTACCTGCTTGGGCGCTAAGGCTCAAATCAGGAGTTATATCAAGCGGTGATAATGCCCGATGATGCGGCCCGGCGGCGTTTACGGCCTCCGGGTTTAGCTTCAGGCTGAATTGACTCAATCTCGGCCAGCGCATCATTTGATACATCGGCGTTAAGTGATTCGTGGAACTCGTGCTCGGTGGCATCCTTTTCTTCAGCATCTTCATGTCGAGCCGATGGGACGTCGAGCTGTGGCATCGGTGCCTTCATCTTGACCGGCTCCATGTGAATGTGAATCCCGCGACCACCGCAAGCATCACATGTGGTTGAAAAAGCCTCTATGAGACCTTGACCAACGCGTTTGCGTGTCATTTGGACTAAGCCAAGAGATGTAACTTCTGCGACTTGATGCTTAGTGCGATCGCGACCAAGGGATTCAACTAAACGACGTAGAACCATTTCTCGGTTAG
>CAYGHJ010000038.1:0-9973 GCA_964349605.1 uncultured Candidatus Planktophila sp.
AAGAGATTATTACTGATGTGCGTAGATTCCGTAATGATCAAGGAATTAAAACTTCGCAGAAGATACCGGCCCGTTTTATCGCTCCAGCTCATCTCACTGATTACTTAGATGCGATGGCGTTTGTGTTACGGCTAGATTTAGGCGAAATCACACCAAGTGCACACTGTGAAATCGGAAATGTAACTGTTGAGTTTGATTTAACTAGCTCAATCGATATCGGCGCAGAGCGAGCTCGACTTGAAAAAGATTTAGCTAGTGCGCAAAGAGATAAGCAAACCGCTGAGGTTAAGTTAAATAATCAAGGCTTTATGGCTAAGGCTCCCGAAGTCGTTGTAGCCGAGATTCGCGAGAGATTAGTGAAGACATCTTCAGATATCGAACGCATCACTGCGCAATTGTTAAAGTTAGTTCAGGCATGATTATCTCTCCAGAAGATCAAGAACGAATTGATGCGATAGAGCAAGCGCTTCTAGCTCGTTGGCCTGAAATTAGAATTGCCCCTACGACGGCGCGAATAGCAGCCCTTGTAGATATTCTCGGCTCACCGCAGTTGACCTATCCAACGATTCACGTTGGTGGCACGAACGGTAAAACGACGACAACTCGAATGATTGACTCTCTTTTATTTGCACATGGCCTTCGAACAGGACGTTTTACGAGTCCGCATCTTGAAACTTATCTGGAGCGTATTGCAATTAATGGTCAGCCAATTGACCCAAAAGCGTTGATCTTTGCTTACAACGACATTGCAGCATATTTCGATTTGATGGATACAAAATTTCCGGACCCAATATCTTTTTTTGAGGCCATTACTGCACTTGGCTTTGTAGCCTTTGCCGAGCATCCCGTCGATGTGGCAGTAATCGAAGTTGGTATGGGTGGAGAATGGGATGCAACAAATGTCATTGATGCCGACGTTTCAGTAATCATGCCAATTGGCTTTGATCATATGGAGTATTTGGGCCACACACTTCACGAGATTGCCAGTACGAAAGCTGGAATTATTAAAGAGGGTGGCTTTATTGTTCTGGCTCAGCAAGAGCCCGAAGCGGCAAAAGAGTTAATTCGAAAAGCCGCCGAAGTTGGTGCCGATGTAGTTCGCGAG
The DNA here is from genome assembly GCA_964349605.1 of uncultured Candidatus Planktophila sp. Lineage (GTDB taxonomy): Bacteria > Actinomycetota > Actinomycetes > Nanopelagicales > Nanopelagicaceae > Planktophila. The sequence continues at coordinate 1,106 of CAYGHJ010000038.1, forward strand.
GGTATTGAGTATTCAGTTGCATCGCGTGCAGTGGCAGTGGGTGGTCAGTTAATTACGATTAATGGAATACACGATACCTATGAAGATATTTACATACCGCTTCATGGCAAGCACCAGGCCGCAAATGCAGCAAGCGCGCTAGTTGCAGTGGAGGCGTTCTTCGGTGAACAGCCATTAGATATTGAGGCCGTCCGCGCCGGTTTTGCTGCGGCCACTTCACCAGGACGTTGCGAAGTTGTTCATCGCGACCCGACGATAATCTTGGATGCAGCACATAATCCGCATGGCGCTAAAGCCCTAGCAGAGGTTTTGACAAATGAGTTTAACTTCGATGAAATCGTCGCTGTAGTTGCAATCTTTGCTGACAAAGATGCCGTTGGAATTTTGCAAGAATTAGAACCAGTTGTCGATCATGTAATCCTCACTCAAAGCTCTTCTGATCGTGCAATGCCATCGAGTAAACTTGAGAAAATTGCTTCAAAAGTATTTGGACCCGATCGAGTTTTTGAGGTGAGTGACCTGCATGCCGCCATTGATCGCGCAGTTAGGGATACCTCCCGCCCGCTAAGTGATGACACGATTGGAATCATCGTGACGGGATCTGTAGTTACTGTTGGCGAAGCTCGGAGTTACATACGCAAGAGGTTCTCTCAGTGAGGGTTTTAGGTGCTTCGGTACTGGTAATGGAGTCCTTGGCTCTTGGCTTTGCAATCTTGCTGGCGACCAAGGACCAATCCGCCTCGGTAATCATCTTTGGCTGCACAATCTCATTTCTGCTATTTATAACGGCTGGGCTTCTCAAGCGCCGCTCAGCTTTCTATCTCGCCTCAATACTTCAGATTTTCATGATCTCCTTTGGCTTCTTCGTGCCATCCTTCATTGTCATAGGGATGATTTTTGCGGGTCTGTGGGTCGCCGCCATCATTATTGGACGAAAAGGTGAGGCCGCTCGCGCAGCCCTCATGGCGCAGGCGCAGGAAAAGGACTAATAGACTAGGCGGGTGAGTACTGAAAAAACGCTGATCCTAGTAAAACCAGATGGAGTCCATCGTGGTTTAGTAGGCGAGGTTATTTCCCGTATTGAAGCTAAGGGATATTCCATTAATGCGTTGCGAATGTTAAATGCCGATAGGGAATTACTAGAAAAACATTACGCTGAACACGTCGGTAAGGTTTTTTATGAGCCACTCGTTGAGTTCATGATGTCAGGCCCGATTGTTGCCATCGTTGCATCTGGTGACCGCGTTATCGAGGGTTTTCGCGCTTTAGCTGGCGTTACTGATCCAACAGTTGCTGCACCTGGCACGATTCGTGGAGACTTAGCTCGAGATCAAGGAACCAAAGTTGTTCAAAATATTGTGCATGGCTCCGATTCAACAGAATCTGCTGCGCGAGAGATTAAAATTTTCTTCCCTAATTAATCAAGGAGTATAAGCATGTCGTCACAAAACAGAATGTCGTTTATTGGCCGTGATATGGCCGTTGACCTCGGCACTGCGAACACTCTCGTATATGTACGAGGGCGTGGAATTGTTTTGAACGAGCCATCAGTTGTCGCTGTCAATCAAGATTCCGGCGGTATTTTAGCCGTTGGTAAAGAAGCTAAAGATATGATCGGCCGTACTCCGGGAAATATCGTTGCCATTCGCCCGCTCAAAGATGGCGTTATCGCTGACTTTGAAACTACTGAGCGTATGTTGCGTTACTTCATCCAAAAGGTTCACCGCCGTCGCTATTTAGCAAAGCCTCGCATTGTCGTCTGCGTACCTTCAGGAATTACAGGTGTTGAACAGCGCGCAGTTAAAGATGCAGCATATGCAGCCGGTGCCCGAAAAGTTTATATTATTGAAGAACCAATGGCCGCTGCAATTGGTGCCGGTCTACCTATTCACGAACCAACTGGAAATATGGTCGTTGATATTGGAGGTGGCACAACTGAAGTTGCGGTTATCTCTCTTGGTGGAATTGTCTGTTCACTCTCAATTCGTATCGGTGGTGATGCTATTGATAATGCGATTATTAACTGGGTTAAGCGTGAATACTCGCTTTTAGTAGGCGAGCGCACGGCAGAAGAGATCAAGATGGCAATTGGCTCGGCGTTTCCTCTAGCCGGTGAAAGTGAGGCAGAAATTCCAGGTAGAGACCTAGCTACAGGACTTCCAAAGCGAATTATTGTTTCAGCTGCCGAGATTCGCAAAGCCATTGAGGAGCCAATCAATGCCATCGTTAACGCGGTTAAAAGCACATTGGATAAGACGCCTCCAGAGTTAGCCTCAGATCTTATGGATCGCGGAATTGTTTTGACTGGGGGTGGTGCGTTGTTGAAAGGTCTTGACGAACGCCTCCTTAAAGAAACGGGAATGCCGATTCATGTTGCAGACAACCCACTCGATGCCGTGGTTGAAGGCTCTGGAAAGTGCATCGAAGAGTTTGAAGCTTTAGAAAAAGTTTTAATTTCCGAACCACGCCGATAGGAACTCTTAAGCGATGCGCAGAGATGGTGGAGGGCGAAACCGTCTGCTCTTAATTATTCTCATTGTTACCGCTCTTTTTCTCATCACCCTTGATTTACGAGGTGTTGGATTACTGGAAAATGCACGCTCAGGGACTCAGAGCGTGCTTTCTCCATTTCAACGTGCAGGAAATGCGGCGCTTACTCCTTTCAAAAACTTTTTTTCAGATGTAACTCACTTGGGCCGTACCCGTGCTCAGATTGAGAAATTACGTGCCGACAATGCCAAGTTAAAAGCCCAATTAATAACTCGTACGAGCGCAGATGCGGCATTGAATCAATTAAAAGCTATTTTGGATTTGGCTGGCACTGCCGGCTATAAAATAGTGAACGCTCGTGTTATTAGTCAGGGATCTAGTCAATCTTTTTCACAAACAATAACGATTGATGCCGGAACAAACGCTGGAATTAGAAAGAATATGACAGTCTTATCAGAGTATGGGTTAACAGGAGTAGTTATAGAGGTTTATTCCAATTCAGCCTTGATCTCATTAGCAACTGATCCAACATTTAAAATTGGAATCCGGATTGCAGGAACCCAGCAGATAGGCATTCTTTCGGGTCAAGGAGGTCGTTCGGCCAGCCTTCAGTTAATCGACAATTTAACCAACGTCAAAGTGGGCGATATTTTGCTGTCGCGGGGAAGCGTTGCAAATCGACCATTTGTTCCAGGCGTGCCAGTGGGATATGTAACCTCCGTGGATGACTCGGCCGATTCCATTGCGCAGATCGCAACGGTGCTCCTGTATACCGATTTTTCTGCTCTCGGCGTAGTTGCAGTAGTTCTCGGTGCGCCAACGATGAATCCAGGTGATGCACTTGTTCCAGTAAAACCAGAGCCGACGCCTATTCCTACGGTAACCATTTTCGTCACGCCTTCGCCGACCCCAACGGAGTAATTAGTTATGACTGCGCGCCAGGTATACATTGCACTGCCGATGTTTCTAGCGGTCTATGTTTTTCAGGAAGCGGTGGTTAATCAATTTCGTTTACCTGGTGGTGGTTTCTCGGTCTTCCTCATCTTCACACTGGTTTGGGCGATACTGAGTACGCCTGAAGTAGCTGCCCTTGCAGGCTTTTTCGGGGGGCTCTTAATGGACTTCTCTCAGAGCTCGAGTGGCCCTATTGGGCAGTGGACGTTATTAATGATCGCCGCATGTTATGGCGTTGCATATTTTGGATCTGGAAAAGAAAGTCTGTCGGGAAGTCCGTTGAGTTTTACTTTTTTTACAACAACTGCAGTTCTCTTAGTTGAATTTGCCTACGTGTTCACTGGCCTCTTATTTGGTCTTCAAGTTGGAAACTTCGGTCAAATCGCGATTACTATTTTTGGAATTTCAATATGGTCTCTTGTCGTAACGCCAATAGTTTTGCCAATCTTTTCACGTTTACATGCATTTACCTTTGACACACGGTCGATGATATGAACCAGCGCTCGCGACTTAATCTACTTGTCTTTCAAATATTAGTTATTTCACTCATGGTCGCCTTATTTGGACGTCTTTTCTACCTCCAAGTAGCCGCCGGTCCTATCTATCGCGATGCAGCTTTGAGTATTCAAAGCCGAGATGTTATCTATCCTGCGACACGAGGACTAATAGTTGACTCATCTGGTGTACCTCTTGCTTTAAACAAAGTGGGGTTAGCGATAACAATTGATCGAATCGCCATCGATCAACAGCCAGATAAAGGTATGGCCGTGATGCAACGTTTGAGCAAACTCTTAAAACTCAAATATAAGGACATTTATCGAAATACTCGTCTTTGTGGGGAGTTGCCCACAGGTCAGAGGGCCGGATGTTGGACCGGTTCACGATACCAACCGATTCCGATTACAAAAGAGGCTGATCCAGATACTGCACTTCAGATAGTTGAACGTTCCGATGAATTTCCTGGAGTAGATGCCGAACCGATAGCGATTCGAAATTATCCAGGAATTGCCGGTCTCAATGCGGCGCATGTTCTTGGCTACGTTGGTCCATTAACAGATACTGATCTTGCTAAGGGAAACGGAAAACAGTATTTTCGCAGCGAGTCGATTGGAAAGTCTGGTTTAGAGTATTCATATGATTTTTATCTGCGCGGAACCCCAGGCATAAAAACGTTGATTGTAGATCGAAAAGAGGCAGTTACTGCTCAAGGCAAAAATACTGCTTCTATTCCAGGCAATCACTTAGTGACATCTCTGGATGCGAGGTTGCAAGCAGCAGTTGAGGTAGCTCTTGAAGATGCAGTATTGCGAGGTCGGGCAAATGGATATACATCCGATTCGGGGGCAGCCGTTGTGATGGATGTTCGTAATGGCCAAGTGTTAGCCATCGCTTCATACCCAACATATGATCCGAACGCCTTCGAAAAAGGTTTAACGGTTCAGCAGGCCTCAGATCTCTTTAGTGAGAAAAAGGGAGTCCCAGCACTTTCGCGCGCGATGCAAGGGCTATTTGCTCCAGCATCAACTTTCAAATCAGTCTCAGTTATCGCAGCGGCATCTGCCGGATATGACCTCAATGCCTCGTATAACTGTCCGGCCGAAGTTCAAGTTGGAGATAGAGCCTTTCAAAACTTTGAAAGTAGATCGCAAGGAGTAATGACATTACGTAAAGCTATAGCGGTCTCATGTGACACTATCTGGTATCGAATCGCCTTTGATGAGTGGCTTCGAGATGGCGGCCTTCGCCCAAAATCTAATCCTAATGATTATTTCTTTAAGGCTGCTCAAAGTTTTAACATCACTCAAAAGGTAGGCATTGATGTGCCCGCTGAATCTACTTCACGTCTTGCCGACAGAGCCTATAAAAAGAGCTGGTATCAACAGAATAAAGATTTTTACTGTAACTACACCACTCGAGCAACTAAAGCGCAGCAGACTCCATTCTTAGTTTTACTGGCTAAAGAAAACTGTGTCGATGGTGACAAGATTCGTGCAGGAGATGCCGTAAACTTTTCCATTGGTCAAGGTGACACTGTTGTTACGCCACTGAAATTGACTCAGATGTATGCAGCTATCGGTAATGGCGGGACTATCTGGCAGATGATGGTTGGAAAGGCTATTGTTAAAACCGACGGGACAGTTATAAAAACTATCTCGCCTCAGAAGCTAGGTAAATTAACTGCCTCTAAATCTACTTTAAAGTTTTTACAGGGCGCATTGCGCGAAGTAGTAATCTCCGGAACGGGAGCCGGAGCTTTTGCAGGATTCCCGATATCAGTTAGTGGAAAGACTGGAACCGCCGAAGTATTTGGTCGCAACCTCAACGGCTCTCTCAAAGACAACACATCGTGGTTTGCCTCATATGCACCAACTGAAAAACCACGATATGCAGTGGTAATGATGGTTAGCCAAGGTGGATTTGGTGCTTCGACATCAGGAGTTGGAGTCCGCAAGATTTACGAGGCGCTATTTGGTGTCAGTGCGAATGAAGTAGTGCCAGGTGCTGCTCTGTTTGCAGATGGAAAACCACCTATAAAGCTTCCTGGGATTTCTCCAGCAACTAAGCCTAAGGTTGCTCCATGAGTCAGATATCTGCCCGCCAACGCTTATATCGGCGAAGCCGGACATCAATTTTCCATGGCTTTGATCCTGTACTGACCGCTGCAGTTGCTTTACTTCTTGTGATGGGTACTTTGCTGGTTTATGCAGCAACACGTGATTGGTATGCGCGCAATGGTTTAGATCCTCAGTATTACTTGAAACGTCATGTCATTAATATTGCAATAGGAGTTTTATTGGCCTATGGCACAACGGTTATTGATTATCGATTGCTGCGGGCGTATACGCCTTTTTTTTGGGCGTTAGGCGTACTTGGATTGGTGTTTGTCTTGATTCCTGGACTTGGAAGTACGGTAAATGGTGCACGTGCATGGATTTCCCTGCCAGGTGGTTTCCAAATTCAACCGGCAGAGCTGGCAAAGATTGCAATTATTATTGGAATGTCCATGTTGCTTTCAGAGCGAAGTCACAATAGTGATGAACCAACCTCACAAGATGTAATACAGGCGCTAGTAATCGCAGGGATACCCGTTCTGTTGATTATTGTGCAGCCCGACATGGGCACTGCTTTTATTATTAGCGCATCTGTCGTAACAATTATTGCAGTCTCTGGTGCACCATCGCGTTGGGTCGCCGGCTTACTAATCGTTGCGGTCCTAGGAGCAGTGGTGGCGACAAAAACTGGTGCCATTAGTGAGTATCAACTTAATCGCTTGCAAACATTTGTTGACCCGACTGCTGATACGCAAGGCGCAGGGTATCAACTGCGACAAGCTCGAATCGCTGTTGGCTCTGGGGGCTTACTCGGCACTGGCCTGTTCAATGGCCCTCAAACAAATGGGCGTTTTGTGCCAGAACAGCAAACTGACTTTATCTTTACCGTTGCCGGAGAGGAGCTTGGATTCATAGGAAGTGGCTTTATTCTCATTTTATATTTGTTGGTCCTCATGCGCGCCTTTTCCATTGCCCGGCGCACAACCGATCCCTTCGGGCGTTTAATGAGCACGGGGGTTATCGCATGGTTTACCTTCCAACTCTTTGAAAATATTGGAATGACATTAGGGCTCATGCCAATGACTGGGGTGCCGCTTCCGTTTATCTCATATGGAGGATCATCAATGTTCGCCACGTTAATCGGTTTTGGGCTCCTGCAGAACGTTCACGCACGCTCAAAGGGCTAAATCTGGCGTCGAAGTAGGTAATTTAGGCCTCCTCTGTCATACTTAGGCAACAGTTCAGCGCGGCTCGCGAATCCTTCGCGGCAAAAGCCCAGCGCGGACAGGTCAGAAAAAACCTAAACGGGATTTTTTTTAACATAGAGCGTTTTAGTAAACGCATAGAGGATTTGGTGCCATGGCGATTGAGCCTAAAACACCGCGCAAGCGTGCGGTCAAGAAAACAAAAGCAAGTGAAATCGATACAAGCAATGTGGCTGTGGTTGAAGTAGCTGGCATTGACATAGCAGTCATTGAAGCCAAGAAGCCGGTTCGCAAAAGGGCCACTGCCGTGCCTGTTCCAATTTTTCAAGCCGCCCCGGATGAGCCGATTGCAAAAGCGCCCCGCAAGAAGGCTCCGATAGCTCCAGTCGTCGAACCAGTCAAGCCTGAAGTTGGCGCAAGTACTGGACCAGATGATGCTGAAGATCGCGCAAACCGAAATCGCCGCCGCCGCCGTGGTGGCCGTGGACGTCGCAAGCCAGGTGCCGATGGCGCTACTAATGAGGATGAGAGCGAAGAGACAAGTGAGAGCTCTACTGAAGCCCCGACACACCGCCGCCGCCGTCGTCGAGTAGCCGGTGTTGATGGAGTTACTCCTGGAGAGACCGTAGAAGATGATGGCGTTGTAACTATTGTTAAAGTCCGTGAGGTTCGAGAGCGTCCAGTGCGTCCTGCACGCACCGAGCGCGCCGAAAGACCTGAGCGCCGCAGTCCTCGAACTGCACGCACCGATCGCACAGATCGCACGGGTCGAGGCGAGTACCGCGAGCCATATCGCAAGCGCGGCACGATTATTACTGATGGTGAGTTTTTAGCTCGTCGTGAAAATGTTGATCGCGAGATGCTTGTTCGACAGATTGCCGATCGCACGCAGATTGCCGTCATCGAAGATGGTGTCATGGTTGAGCATTATGTGAACCGCAACAGCAACGTTTCATACGTTGGAAATGTTTACTTAGGGCGCGTACAAAATGTTCTGCCATCCATGGAGGCCGCTTTCGTTGATATTGGGAAAGGTCGAAATGCAGTTCTTTATGCCGGTGAGGTTAACTGGGATGCTGCAGGAATTTCAGAGTCGCAGCCCCGCAAAATTGAAACAGTCTTAAAGAGCGGACAAAGCGTTTTGGTTCAAGTGACAAAAGATCCAATCGGGCAAAAAGGCGCTCGCCTTACAAGTCAGATTTCCTTGCCAGGGCGCTATGTTGTCTATGTTCCTGGTGGCGGAATGTCAGGTATTTCAAAGCGACTTCCAGAGAGCGAACGTACTCGTTTAAAAGCGATTTTGAAGGATTTAATTCCAGAGTCTGCTGGCGTGATTGTTCGCACCGCAGCCGAAGGTGTGAACGAAGAAGATCTAACAAGTGATGTGGCTCGCCTAAAAGCCCAGTGGGATGATATTTATGCAAAGAGCGAGAATCCAAACTTCCATCCACCTGCCGCGCTGTATCAAGAGCCTGATCTTGCGGTCCGTGTAATTCGCGATATTTTCAATGAGGATTTCCGTAAACTGACGGTTCAAGGATCAAGTGCTTGGGATGAAGTTACTAATTATCTTGGCTTTATTGCACCCGAGCTGACTACCAAAATTGAAAAGTACACTGGGACTGGCGATCTGTTTTCAGATTTTCGCGTTGAAGAGCAGTTAGCAA
>CAYGHJ010000039.1:0-9906 GCA_964349605.1 uncultured Candidatus Planktophila sp.
TTTAGCTATACCCCTATACCTCGTAATTTCGCATTTGTTGAGTAGTATGACGTTAAGGGACGAGACTTGTCTCTAGGTTCGGTACAAGAGTTTCAAAAAGGAGAGAAAATGAAGAAATTCTTATTTATTTATAACGCCGGTGATGACCCTGAAGATAGCGATGAAGCGTGGATGCAATGGTTTGGCGCAATATCTAAAAACATAGCTGATATGGGAAATCCGATTAATGGCGGGACGTTAGTAAAATCCGGCGATGCATCTGACATCACCGAATGGTCTGATTTTGTCGGTGGCTACTCACTCATTAATGCCGAAGACATGGCAGCCGCGGTGGCCATCGCTAAAGGCTGTCCAAATAAAGCCGGTCTTAGGGTTTTTGAAACAATTTCTATGTAATTGATCTCAAGAGTTGTTAAAGTTATAAGCGGTTGGCGTGGCAATACTCTGAGAGCTCAGAGTATTGCGTTAAACAAGTAACCCACAAAGATAATTCCGATTGCTACAACCCCAGCGAATATTGCCAATAGCCGAGGCGTCAGAACTTTCCGCAACAAGATCATCTCTGGAAGACTCAGCGCAATAACCGCCATCATAAACGCCAAGAGCGTTCCTGCGGGCACGCCTTTTTCATATAGGGCTTGAAAAATAGGCATCACGCCAGTTGCATTTGAATACAAAGGAATTCCAATTAGTACCGCAATGACAACGGCAAATTGATTTCCTTTGCCTAAATACTCTGAAAGAAGTGACGTTGGAATCCACCCATGAATGAGAGCGCCGATACTTATACCAAATAACAAGTAAGGCCAAAGTTTGAGATAGATTGACTTTGCCTCTTTAAGCCCCAACATAGTGCGTTCTCTTATTGAGTACCGTGGGGCTCCAAAGGCTGGAGCTTGTGCACGGCTTTCAAAAACAAAAGACTCAACCCATCGCTCAGCCTTAATCATTCCTAGCACAATGCCGGCAACAATTGATATTACAATCCCGGATGTTGCGTACAAGAGAGCCATCTTCCAACCGAATAATGCAAATAGAAGGAAGAATGCAACCTCACTAACTAAAGGACTCGAAATTAAGAAAGTCATTGTGATACCGATTGGTATTCTCGATCGGACAAAGCCAATAAACACTGGCACTGAGCTACAAGAACAAAACGGAGTGACGGCTCCTAGAAATGCAGCGACCACATGTCCCCAACCTTGGCGTTTACCACCTAAAAGCCTTTGTGTACCTTCTAAAGTAATGAAACTTTGAACAAAGGTAACAACAGCCGTAATCCCAGTAAGCAATAAACTTATTTTGATAAAGTCAGAAACTAGAAAATGCAGAGTCTCACCCAAACGCGAGCCCTCTTCAAGGTTCAAAAAGGTGAAGAAGAACCAATTCCACACGTGCTCATTAACAAAATAGACAGTACTCCAAGCAGCGATTATGGCGAGAATCCTTACGACAGCTTTTGTTGGGCTCTCTCGCTTACGCAAACTAATTGAGATACTCATGATTTAGGTGCTTAGCAGCAGGATTCTGATCCTGTGCCACAGCATGAATCTGTTGCTGAGTCAGGGGTACAGCACTCCGCAGTAGTCTGTGGGGAGCAACACGCCGAACCGGTTTCTATCTTTACATTAGCCATTTTATTCTCCTTTTGAATCGATAAGTTTCGATGTATGAACAATACTCTCATATCGAAGAATGTCAATGTATACTTTTGCCGTGGCCCAAACCTTGAAACTCTCGCTTTCGCCCAAGGCTCTCTCAACTCTTGCCGAGCAATTCAAGGCTCTCGGGGATGAGACACGACTTGGACTTATGATGGCGGTTGCCTCAGGTAATAATGCAGAGGCCTGCGTCTGTGATCTAACGCCTGACACTGGACTGGCCCAAAGTACGGTCAGTCATCATTTGAAATTACTCGTAGATGCCGGTCTGTTGGAGCGATCTCAGAGAGGCAAATGGGCCTTCTACTCAATGACTCCAGCTGCCAAGAGTTTACTGAAGTGACATAAAGATTTGCGAAGGTTTATTTACCCTTATATAGATTTCCAAGGTGAGTGTGCTTGAAACTTGAATCATACTTAAGGCCATACCCAAAGAATCGATCCCAGCCAATGTGGCCCAACCAAATAATTCCAATCGCCAAAGCCATTTTGCTTCCAGCTCTCCAAGCTAACAAAATCATTATTGCCGGTGCTAAGTAGCTGTGGCCCAAGTTGTAGAAAAAAGCACCAACTCTTGTCTTGGCTAGGTAACCCAACATGAAAATATCAGGCACTAAGAGAAGCACTGGATAAAGCCACCACTTTTGACCTTGACCAGAAAAAAGTATGACTGTAGCAATAAACAAAACTAGACCATCAAGGCGAAGCCACAACTTTGGTTTTCCAGTTACATATGTTGGTTCCATCTTAAAAGTGTAAAGGAAGAGTCGCCCAATAAGCTGGCGATAAGGCCTTATTTCATTATGAAGTTAGGCCACTATAGGGACTCTCCAGTACAACACCTTGGAGTTCTCAGTTCAGCGACTTAGAGTTATATCGCGCCTGGTTAAAAAGGAAAGCAACCACTTTCGGTTACTCATCCTGAGTTGGCGAAAGAGGATCGCTGAAAATCTTAGTAAAAGGTGGAGATATCGTCTCGGTAATAAGTATTCCCTAATGACTTCGAAGCCTCTTAGATCTCGTTTAAGTCTTGATTCTCTCTGATCTTGGATCATAAAGAGGGCGGAGCGAGGCAGTTGCCGATATTCGTTGCCCTGGAATTTGGATTTCATACTCACCCATTTCAAACCAATCATCACTCTCTATACCTGGAGCCTTAATCCAACTTAGCGCTACTGATCCACCAAGAGTGTGTCCATACTGAGTGGATTCGACCCGACCTACTAACTCGCCATTTCTATAAATAGGCTCATCATGAAATAAAATTGGTTCAGGATCATTGAGTAAAAATTGCATCAATCTACGATTTGTCCCACTTTTTCGAATCTTGGTTAGTGCATCTAACCCAATAAATCCACCTTCTTTTTCCCAGGCGGTTCCGAAAGCGAGCCCTGCACTAATTGGATCATCGCCGCTTGAAATGTCATGGCCCCAACTTCGATATGCCTTCTCTAATCTGAGCGAACCCATCGCATAGTACCCAGCATTGACCAATCCATAATCGTGCCCGACATTAGTAATCACTGAATAGATATGTCGAGCTATATCGGTGGGAATCAACAACTCCCAACCAAGTTCGCCAACATAGGTAAGCCGAGTAGCTCGTACATATCCCATTCCAAGATCTATCTCACGGGAGTGAGCGAAAGGGAAAGCCTCGTTTGATAGATCGCAGTCAGTTAGTGTTTGGAGAAGACCGCGTGAATTTGGCCCCATTACAGCTAACATCGCAAGTGAACCAGTGACATCTACTACTGTGCAAAAATCTTTAGAAGAAATATGTCGTCTTATATGTTCTAAATCGCGAAGCACAGTTGCAGGCCCAGAGAGGACAAGGAACTCATCTTCAGCAAGACGCGTAACGGTTACATCAGCCTCAATACCAGCGTATTTATTGAGCCATTGGGTATAAACAACTTTACCAATTGGTACGTCCACATTTCGAGTAGATATTTTTTGTAATACTTTAAGTGCATCTCGACCTTGGACTAAAATTTTTCCGAATGAGGATGTGTCAAATAAACCAACGGTTGAGCGAACAGCGTTATGTTCATGCCGAGATGATTCAAACCAATTTGGCCGATTAAATGAGTAAGAATACTCGCGGTCCTGCGTACTACGGGAATACCAGTTCGCGCGCTCCCAACCCCGTAACTCACCAAATACCGCGCCAGCCTTTGCAGTGTCATCGTAAAGTGGACTCTGTCGAAGCGGGCGAGCACTCTGTCGCTGTTCAAATGGCCAATGCACGCCGTAGGAAATATCCAAAGTTTCAAGTACGCGTTTTTCTAAAAATCGCCGATTTGTTTCATGGCGCTGCACTCGCGCTGGATCAAGCTCGGGAATATCTAGCGGCGCGCGACCATCAATAATCCAATCTGCGAGGGTCGCTCCTGCGCCAGGTCCAGATAGGAAACCAGTGGAGTTAAATCCTGCCGCTACAAAATAATTTCCCAACTTTGGTGCCGGACCTAAGTGATAAAAACCATCGGGAGTGAAACTTTCAGGGCCAGAGAAGTGCAATCTAATTCCAGCATTTTCCAAGATTGGAAGACGGGTGATCATTCGCTCGTAATAAGGGCCAAGGTGATCCCAGTCTTCAGGTAGTCGAATAAATCCCTTATTTACAGGGATACCCGAGGACGCCCATGCGTAACTGTTTGGCTCAAAGAACCCAACGAGAAGCCCACCTGCTTCATCTTTTACATATGCACAGTCATCGCCACTTTTAATCGTTGGAAGGTTGCGAGGTAGGCCAGGGATACCCTCAGTCACGATGTAATAGTGTGCAAGAGCTTGTAGCGGTACTTCTACTCCGGCTAACTCACCGAACTCACGTCCCCACATACCTGTTGCATTCACAACATATTCAGCTTCGATGAATCCATCAGTTGTTTCAACTCCCGATACGCGCCCATTGGAGGTTCTAACGCCAGTCGCGAGTACTTTCTCAAAAATCATTGCTCCACGCTGGGTTGCTCCACGAGCTAACGACATTGTCGTATCCGCTGCACCTCCACGACCCTCGCGTGGATAGAAGAGTCCGCCGACAATTCCATCTGGATTTAGTAGGGGATGGACCTCTAGAGTTTCATCCGGGTTGAGCATCCGCACTTCAATTCCACTTGAAATAGCAGCAAGCGCCATATGCTCAAGTTCTTCTTTGCGATCATTACTCATTGCAAGATGGAGTGTTCCAGTTTCAACATAACCAGTTGAGAACCCAGTATCTGCTTCAAGTGATTTAAAAATCTCGATACCACGTTGCACGATAGCTCTGGTGCCATGCGTTGGTCGCGCTTGAGTTATGAGCCCCGCAGCATGCCAAGTTGTTCCAGAAGTCAGAGAGTTACGCTCAAGTAGCACTATGTCATTCCAACCGCGTTTTGCTAATTGGTAAGCCGTTGCAGTACCGATGACTCCACCGCCGACAATGACGACTCTAGCTTTTGTTGGAAGTTGTGAATTGCCCATGCTCATACCTTTTCATTTAGACAACTTAGTGGCGATCTAATACCCACAAAATCTTACTATCTGGGCAAAGTGTGAATTTCACACTAATCGTACCTCTATTTTTACTTGTGCACGATGGTATCTGGGAATCTGCGTGGCACTCTGTTCTCATAGAACCTAAAGGTATACCTTTAGGTTCTATGAGCGAGAACGGGTTTGAAGATGTCAGCAATTAAAGAATTTGAGCGACTAAGTGGTACATACTTTATTTCAGGAAGCAATAAATCCAGCGCAGGTAAGAAATTTTATGAAGTTAAAGATCCGGCTACAGGAGAGCTCCTTGGTAAAGTCGCAGAATGTTTGCCCGAAGAAGTAGATCAAGTTTTTGATGCTGCTCGACTTGCTCAAAAGAATTGGTGGAAAGAATCGGCGCTGCATCGTGCTGAAGTTCTGCATGAAGTAGCCCGCACTATTAAGGGCGCACGACATGAGCTTGCAGAGATGCTAACTCGCGAAATGGGAAAGACTTATAAAGAAAGCGCTGATGAGGTGGATTGGTCGGTTACCGCCCTTGACTATTATGCTGAAATAGGACGCCATGACCTGGGAGAGGTTATTGGTCCTGCAGTTGCTGGCCAGATGCACTTTACAGTTAAAGAGCCTCTCGGCGTGGTCGGTATTATTTTGCCGTTTAACTTCCCTTATGTTCTCTTATGTTGGGAAGCCGCAGCTGCATTGATAGCAGGTAATGCGGTTGTCATTAAACCTTCTGAAAACACGAGTTTATGCACGTTGAAGTTTATGGAGTTCTTTAAACCCTTACCACCTGGTCTTATTCAGTGCGTGACAGGAGGTGGCCCAGTTGGTGCGCAATTAGTATCAAGTAGCAAAACTAACATGATTGCCTTTACTGGCAGTGTGCCAACCGGACAAGCTGTTGTCCGTGCCTGTGCAGAGACTTTTAAACCGCACATGATTGAAACCTCAGGTAACGATCCATTCATCATCATGCCTTCGGCACCTTTAGAAGTGGCCGCAAAAGGAGCTGCATTTGCAGCGTTCATGAACGCTGGACAGGTATGCACTTCTGCTGAACGTTTTTATGTTCATGAGGATATTCATGATGAGTTTGTAATGCTATTAGTGCGCGAAGCGAAAAAAATTCGAATTGGCAATGGCTTAGACAATGTCGATATGGGTCCAATGATTAATCAGCGTGAGCGCGACCGATACGAACGAATTATCGCCCGTGCCATTGAACAAGGCGCCGTTGTTGAATGTGGCGGTGGCCGAGTTGACGGAATGGGAGCTGGCCTTTTCCTAGAAGCGACCGTCTTAACTAACGTGAGACCTGAAATGGAGATTCTTCACGGTGAGTCGTTTGGACCAGTAGCTCCAATTTGCAAAGTTAAGAGCCTCGATGAAGCCATCGCATTAGCCAACGATTCACTATTTGGCCTTGGTGCAAATATTTATACTGCACGTCTGGATGAGTCGATGCAGGCTATCAACGAGTTAGAGAGTGGAATGGTCTGGGTCAATGCCCCACTCTTAGACAATGACGCTGGACCTTTCGGTGGACGCAAGTTGTCTGGATCCGGTCGCCAACTTGGCAAGGAAGGGTTAGAGAGTTTCCGTCAAACAAAACTTGTAATGATTGACCCTAAGGCCCAAGTCCAGGAATTTTGGTGGTTTCCATATAAAGACGCTGAAAGTTTCAACGCTAATAAAAAATGATGGGCTAAACAATAAACGAAAGGGGAATGGAATGGTAAATGTGAGCCTTCCGGCAGAGCTGGAGGAACGCATCAAGATATATGAAGATCCTGCTAACGATTCTGGTGGTTTCAAAAGAAACGACTGGATCGTAATTCTCGGCTCGGGTGTTTTATTCCCAGCCATTGCGATTCTAATCGGTCAAAACTTTGGGTGGCCATCATGAGTGATGAACTAAGAACTACCGATTCAAGTCTCGGCAAAGACTCATGGCCACTGCGACCAAATGAGCGCCAATGGAACCGTCGCTCCCTATCTATTGTCTTAATGGTTGCCGCAGCTGCAACATGGTGTTACATCATCGGGGAATATGTTGGCTATTATCTCCCACTCTGGCCCGGCTTCTGGGCGATGACCGCTGGGGCAATGATTGGCATGCTTCTAGTAACTCTTGCAGTTGTACCAACCTCTTCGCGCTTTGGTATTGACAGCATTAAATCCGCCGTGCCGCAGTTTGGGCACAATGGTTGGACAGTGACAGTACCTCTGCAGTATCTATCTATTATCGGTTGGAACTCATTACTTATAATCTTCTTTGGGCGCTCAGTATCGGCTTTGTTGACTTTGCTTGATATTGGGAATAAAGACCAAGTGAACGTTATCGTGCCAGTTACCACCATTTTGGCCTGTTTATTTGTTTTCTTCGCGCTCAAACGTGGTGCAAATGGACTAGAAAAGGTTGCGACCTGGTTGTTTGTAGCAATCGTTGCAGTCGGGGCATGGATGATTATCATGCTAATCGTGAAGCAGGGCGATGCTTTAAGCACCGCACTTCCACAGTATGCAAGTGATAAGCAACTTGATTTCCAGTATGGAATTGAGATTGGTCTTGTCAGTTTGTTGTCATGGTGGCCATACATTGGATCAATGACTCGAGAAGCTCGCTCGCCATCGATTGCTGCTGCTCCTTCAATGTTTGGTATGGGTTTACCTGTGCCAATTTTAAGTTTTGTTGGTCTTGCAGCCATCTTGGTTCTTGAAACTTCAGATCCTGCCGGATGGTTGGCTGATGTTGGCGGTCCGCTTTACGGTTCGATTGCTTTACTGTTTGTAATTGCCGCTAACTTAGGTACTGCAACTGCGGGTATTTATGCCTCTACAGTTGGCATCAAAGCAGTGCCTGGGTTGGCGAAGTTGTCATGGAACTCAGCACTAATGGTTTCGATCATCCCTGTAGCATTTATTGGCCTGTTCGTTCCGAACTGGGTCTTTGATAATTTCGGTACTTTCGTCGCTTACATTGGCGTGTTCTTTGCACCACTGTGTGGAATTCAAATCGTTGACTACTTTTTCCTGCGTCGTCAAAAGATTAGTATTCGTGGGCTTTACACATCTGGTCCAAATGCACCTTATAGTTATTGGTTTGGGATTAACCCTGCAGCAATTCTTGCAATGGCAGCTGGTGTTGCAACATACCTCTATCTACTTAATCCGATTAGTTACGCGGTTAAGGAGCCTTTCCCACTCGTGGGTGCATCAATACCTTCTGCAGCTGTTGCCGGAGTCGTATTTGCTTTAGTAACACTTCTCCTAGTTAAACCTATGGGTAAGGGTGGCTATACCAAATAGTACTTCTGTTAAAAGTGGGTATCGGAGTTCTCGGTACCCACTTTTTTCATGCAGATTTTTTACTAAGTCTTGCACAGTTCTCAAGCACTCTAAGCTGCTGTAACAAGCGTAGGGACATGCGTTAGAGCGTTGTCGTAAGAAGAGTCGCCCTATAAGCCGGATCCTGTCGTTCTTGCGAACGGATCACCATCCATCTAGATCTGTAATTACTTACAGATTCAAGCAACCTACCCGTTGACTCGAGCGAGCAGCTCTCAAGCGCCAACTGCATGGTCTTGCTCCAAGTGGGGTTTACATAGCTAACTGCATTGCTGCAGTTACTGGTGGTCTCTTACACCGCCGTTTCACCCTTACCTTTTATTGCTAAAAGGCGGTCTGCTTTCTGTTGCACTAATCCCGCGGATTGCTCCGGGTGGGCGTTACCCACCACTTTGCTCTATGGAGTCCGGACTTTCCTCGGTACCTTGCGGTAACGCGGTGATCCGGGCGACTCTTCTTAGAGTTAAGGATACGGCTAAAGAGAGTGTTCTTGTAATTGCTCTCAATGTGAGAAAGAGTGCGCATGTGCATACGGGTCGAAGCGTTGTTTACTCTAAAAAAGGTGGGGCGGCGGCAAGTGCACCCTTGGCAGTCAGTGCGGCAATCACAATCCTCAATCGAGGTGGCTCATTTATTGATGCAGGCATTGCACTATCTGCAGTTATCTGTGTTGTTGAACCGGGTGCCTCCCACCTTGGTGGAGATGCTTTCTTGATCACTCATCATGCTAAGTCAAAGGAAAATCTCGCCTTTAACGGAAGTGGCGAAGCACCGCATAGTGCATCGGCGCAAGCTTATTCAGACGGCATTCCTCTACATGGATTTAAATCTGCAACAGTTCCTGGTTTAGTTTCAACCTGGTTTGAAGCCCATGAGCGATATGGAAAACTCTCTTTTGCCGAACTGTTAGCACCTGCCATTGATTATGCAGAGAATGGGTTTGCAGCTACGCCGGGCTTCATTAAACGAATCGCCGCCCATTTAGCTATAGCTCCTGACACCGAGATATTTAAAAATATGGGAGTCGATACCAACTCTAAAATTGGAGATTTAATAGTTCAAAAAGATCTTGCCACTTCACTTCGTGCAATTGCTCTCGAAGGCCGCGCAGCATTTTACGACGGTGAAATTTCACAACAACTGATTACCGCTTCAGATGGATGGTTCAATGCGCAGGATTTAGAATCACATTCGACGCGTGTTTTAGACCCACTCTCAATTAAATATCGCGATTTCACTATCTATGGCCAGCCTCCCCCAACTCAGGGAATGATTTTGATGGAAGAGCTTCTGCTCTGTGAGCGATTTAAAATCTCCTCAATGGGTCAGGCCGATCGCATTCATCTCGGCGTCGAGAGTAAAAAAATTGGCTTCACCGATAGAAATCTAATCCTGGGAGATCCTGAAT
>CAYGHJ010000040.1:0-9715 GCA_964349605.1 uncultured Candidatus Planktophila sp.
AAGGCTTTGATAGTTGAAGAAAGGCGCGGTGCTGAGGTGCATCTGAAGCGACCTCATCAATAACCAAGCCCCATAAAGCGCTGAGCTCTATTCCTTTAACGTCCACACGAGGCCTCTCTGATATCCACAGGGTTATCCACAACCTGTGGTCTAAACCTCAAGTTGAGCCCTAAAAACTCCCTAAACCAGGAAAACCTGTGGAGAGAGATGAAAAGTAGAGCGAAAACCCAAAAATAGCAACTAGTTATCCACAGCACAAGAGGCGGTTAAGGGTCGGAGTTGAGTTTGACCCGCTTATCCCCAGACCTCTACCGTTACACCCTCGCTTCCCCCGCATTTCTGACCGAACACTTTTTATATTTTTTAGGAGCCTCACATGACAAAACGTACCTTCCAGCCTAACGTTCGGCGTCGCGCCAAGAAGCATGGCTTCCGCGCACGCATGGCAACTCGCGCAGGTCGCGCAGTTCTTGCCGCTCGCCGCGTTAAAGGTCGCGCTCGACTTTCGGCATAAGGCTCTTTAAGACAAATCCTGGTGCTAGCTAAAACTGCACGGCTTACTGAGAGTGGCGATTTCGCCCGCGCAACCAAATCAGGCCTTCGATATTCGTCGGCCAATTTTGTTGGCTACTTATATATCAACAAGACCTCTACTGATCCTGCTCGAGCAGGGTTGATTATGAGCAAATCTGTGGGTGGTTCAGTCATACGACATCGCTTAGCACGAAAAATTAGACATTGTTTGCGCGATCATTACTTGCAACTACCAATCGGCAGCTTGTTAGTAATTAGAGGATTAAATAAATCAGCAACTGCTAATACTCAGATTGAAATCAGCGAAGTTATTAAACATTTATTGGATAAAGCACATATTCGAGCGGACAAAAAGTGAGAAAGTTTTTTACAGCACCAATTAAGTTATATCAAAAATGGATCTCTCCAATGTTCGGACCGAGATGCAAGTACTACCCATCGTGTTCAAGTTATGCAGTGTCGGCGATTGAAGCTTATGGAATCAAAGGAGTTGCAATGAGCGCGTGGCGTTTAGTGCGGTGCAATCCATGGTCTCATGGTGGTGTTGACTACGCGGTCAAAGAAAAGGTTGGAGTTTAATAAATGGATAGCATCCTAAAACCCTTATATATCGCTGTTTCTTGGGTGATTGTCACACTCCATGACCTACTCTCGCCAATTTTCGGCACAGATAGTGGAGTCTCTTGGTCACTTGCAATCGTTGGGCTAGTTATATTAATTCGTATCATTTTAATTCCCCTCTTTGTTAAACAAATAAAGAGCCAACGAGCACTAACTGCGCTTCAACCACATATGAAAGAGATTCAAAAGAAGTATAAGGATGACCGGCAAAAACAATCCGAAGAGATGATGAAGCTTTACAAAGAGCATAAAACAAATCCACTCGCATCATGTTTTCCAATTCTTGCCCAAGCGCCAATCTTTTTTGCACTTTTTACAGTCCTGAACGGAATTGGAAAAACGCCACCAATTAAACATGGCGTATTTACTCAAGATGATGTAGTCAGTGCGGCAAACGCTAAATTCTTTGGTGCTCCAATCTCGCAAACTTTTCTTGGCACCGACATCACAACAGTTAAAATTGTTACAGTTATCTTGATTGCATTTATGTCGCTCACAACTTTCACCACTCAACGACAGTTGATGCTAAAAGGCATGCCAAAAATGGATTCCAGTAATAATATGATGCTGCAACAACAGAAGATTATGTTGTACGCGTTCCCTGTTATTTTTGCAATCTCTGGAGTTAACTTTCCTATTGGGGTTTTAATTTATTGGTCAACAACAAATCTTTGGACATGGGGACAACAGTTCTATGTCATTAAACGAAACCCAACACCAGGATCCCCGGCCTATGAGGAGCTCCAGAAGAAAAAGACGAAAAAAAGCGGAATTATTCCAACCCCAGAGGTGGAGGCCATTGAGCCAATTGAAGATCTCAAAGGCCAGCGAAATCAACCAAAAAAGAAGAAAAAGAAGAATAAATAAATATCTGTCTAAATAGGACAAATCACCCCAATACCTATTAATTTACTACAAACCCGACAGGGAGAGCGAAATGGCTAAGACAAAAAAGAGCGCAGAGGTAGTTGTTGAAGGCAGCAACGAGAGCCCAGAGGTTACAGATGTAGTTGAAAGCTCCGAGAGTAAGCCTGTCAAAGGTATTGCTCGTTTGGAGGAGGAGGGCGATATCGCCGCCGACTACCTAGAGGCGTTGCTAGACATAGCTGATTTAGATGGCGATATTGATATCGATGTTGAAAATGATCGAGCCTCACTTGCAATCGTTGGTGGAAAACTTCACCATCTAGTTGGCAAAGATGGGGAAGTCCTTGATGCAATTCAAGAGCTCACTCGTTTAGCGGTGCAGACTTCAACGGGTGATCGATCTCGCTTAATGCTTGATATTGATAATTTCCGTGGCAACAAACGCACCGAGTTAAAGAAATTAGCACATGAGATGGCAGAAGAGGCTAAAGCATCTGGTAAATCCATCAAACTTGCGCCTATGAACGCCTTTGAGCGCAAAATCATCCATGACACCATTCAGGAGTTAGGTCTGACTAGCGAGTCCGATGGAGAAGACCCTAATCGCTATGTAGTCATTTATAGCGCATAAGTGGATGTTTCACGTGAAACCCTCATCGAACAGTACTTTCCAGATACCGTTCGAATAAAGGCCTACGCTGACTTTTTAAAAGGACCAGGGATTGAGCGTGGATTAATCGGTCCACGCGAGGCTGAACGGATCTGGGAGCGCCATATTTTCAACTGCTTACCAGTCACACGCCTACTAAAAGAGGGTTCAATCGTCTTTGATGTTGGTTCCGGGGCTGGACTGCCAGGGGTGGTTATTGCTCTTGCCCGACCAGATCTACATGTGACCTTAGTTGAGCCACTTGAGCGCAGAGTTGAGTTCCTCAAAGAGGCAGTTGAGGGATTGAATATTGATGTGTTTAGAGGACAGGCCCAGGATCTGCGTTCAACGGCGCACTATGTCACCGCCCGTGCTGTTGCCCCCTTGGAAAAGCTTAAGAAAATCACCTGGCACTTACTGAAAACCGGTGGCTCACTTATGGCTATTAAGGGTAAATCTGCCGAGGAAGAGATGAAAAGCGTGACCAAGGCCGTTCTTCATGAAGTAGCCCTTGATGGCATTGAGCTCGGACGTATCGTTGAACTCCGTAAAGGTGCTTAACTAATCCCTGTGGATGATTCACGTGAAACAAAACCTATTATTGGCGTTCGACGCCTTAAAGAGGCGATGGAGAAGCCCTCTGCGCTGCGCATTATTACAGTCGCCAACCAAAAGGGCGGAGTAGGTAAAACCACAACAACCGTTAATCTCGCAGCGGCCCTCTCCATGGGAGGCCTGAGGGTTCTAGTGATCGATCTAGACCCTCAAGGAAATGCCTCTACAGCTCTTGGGGTTGAACACCTTGATAACACTGGAATTTATGAAGTTCTTATGGGTGAGGCAACAATGCAGGCCTGCGTTCAAAAGGTCAAAGCCTTTCCATCCCTTGAATGCATCTCATCGAATACATCTTTAGCCCAAGCTGAAATTGAATTAGTACCGATGGTCGCTAGAGAGACTCGACTTAAAGAGGCGATTGAAGAGTTAATTGAAGTGCGCGCAGCACAGGGAGCTGCACTGGATTATATTTTTATCGATTGCCCTCCAAGTTTAGGATTACTAACCATAAATGCATTAACTGCTGCGAAAGAGTTGCTAATTCCAATTCAATGCGAGTACTACGCGTTAGAAGGTTTGTCACAACTTCTAAAAACTTTTGAACTTGTAAAAAAACGTCTCAATGCAGATTTAAAACTCTCTACATTTGTTTTAACTATGTTCGATGGACGAACGCGTTTAGCAAATGATGTTGCAGATGAAATCCGTAAACACTATCCAGTAGAACTCATCGACATACCAATTCCTCGAGCAGTGCGCATATCTGAAGCACCAGGATTTAGGCAGACAGTTATGACATATGATGCATCATCACCAGGAGCGATTGCATACATGGCAGTAGCCAGAGAATTATCTTCGCGCGCAAAAACATTTAATTCCAATGTTGTATCAATACATTACAAACGTGAAGGTGAGATTGCATAATGGCTCGTCGAGGTGGACTCGGAACAAATCTTGATGCATTAATTCCAACATCGCTAACTGTTGCAGGTCAAGAAGTTGCTAGACAGGATGAAGTAGATATTAATTTAATCTCTCCAAACCCGCGTCAACCTCGCAAATATTTTGACGAAGAAGCACACAACGAATTAATAGCGTCAATAAAAGAGATTGGCATTTTGCAACCTCCAGTAGTTCGCCAAACAACTGATGGAAGATTTGAATTAATTATGGGCGAGCGCCGCTTCCGCGCCGCAAAAGCAGCAGGTCTTACAAAAATGCCTGTGATCATCCGTCAAACTTCAGATAATGAACTACTCCGAGAAGCAATAATTGAAAATATTCACCGGAGTCAATTGAATGCAATTGAAGAGGCTGCCGCATATTCACAACTACTTAATGATTTTGAATGCACGCACGACGAACTTGCTCAAAAACTTGGCCGTTCGCGCCCATTAATTTCAAACACAATTCGCTTATTAAATCTTCCTATTTCAGTACAAAGCAAAGTCGCTGCAGGGGTAATTAGCGCAGGCCACGCACGCGCATTGCTCGGGTTGAATGAGAGACATAGTATTGAAAACCTTGCTACACGCATCGTTAATGAAGGGTTGAGCGTGCGGGCAGTCGAAGATATTATTTCCAAAGCTGCACCAAAAGAACGAAAGAAATTAAAGAACACTAAATCAAGTGTGGTTGAATTTAATGAAATCGCAGAGAGAATCGGCGATGCATTAGATACAAGAGTTTCAATTCAAGGCAGTGTTCAAAAAGGAATTATTATGATTGAGTTTGCTGGAGCCGAGGATTTAAAAAGGATTACACACGCAATCGAAGGTTAAGTAAGTTCACCACTACCGCGGCGTGACATCTCTGTCTTTATAACCCCTCCCAAAGCTTTCACACCCACACGGATGCGCTCTGGAGTTGGATAACAGTACGAAAGACGCAGCGACCACGAACCAAAACCATCGGCATAAAAGGCCGTGCCTGGAACATAGGCAACTTTTGCAACGATAGCTTTTGGCATCAACACACTCGTATCGATTTCTGGTGGCAATGTAACCCATACATAAAAACCACCACCAGGTTTCGTCCACTGTGCAGAGGCCGGAAAATATTCATCTAAGGATTCAAGCATTGCATCACGCCGAGCTTTGTATAAATCACAAAAGGAAGCGATCTGATCTCGCCAAGGTTGTTCAGCAAGATAACTTGAAATAGTTAGTTGAGCAAAATTCGAGGGACATAAAATTGAAGACTCACTTGCAATTACTAATTTTTCTTTCAACGAGGGTGGGACTAACGCCCAACCTACGCGAAGTCCAGGGGCTATTGTCTTAGAAAAAGTTCCGAGATAAATCACATTTTCTGAGTCCTCAGCCCGCATCGCGTTCGGTGAGGGTTTATCAAAACCAAGAAGACCATAAGGATTATCTTCAACAACAAAAATTCCAGCCTCTCGACAGATATTTAAAATCTCTGTTCGGCGCTCGGCAGGCAATAAAACCCCTGAAGGGTTTTGATAGTTAGGTATTATGTATAAAAATTTAATTTTCAGTCCAGCTTCGCGGACACTAATAATCGCCTCACGAAGACCCTGAGGTACTAAGCCTGAGTCATCAGTTTCAACATGGATTACCGAGGCTTCGTACTGATGAAAGGTGCCCAAAGCACCGACGTATGAAGGCGCTTCAACCAAAACAACATCGCCTGGGTCGATGAAAATTCGAGAGATTAAATCAAGGGCCTGTTGGGAGCCGGTTGTAACTAAGACATCATCAGGGTTAGCGCGGATTCCTTCAAGTGCCATTACTTCGCAGATCTGCTCGCGTAGCTTTGGATGACCCTGCCCGCTTCCATACTGCAAAGCCTCAGCACCATTAGTGAGGACTAATTTTTGAACAACATCTGCCATCATCCCCATCGGAAAGGCCGAGAGATTTGGCATTCCACCAGCCAAAGAGACAATCTCAGGGCGCGAGGCAACGGCAAAAAGCGAGCGGATTTCACTGGGCTTCATGTGTGCAGCCCGGCTTGCAAAACGCTCCTCCAAATTCTGAGGAGCTCCGGTTGCAAAGCGATTGGTGATTTCGGACATGGTCCAAGTCTCCCACATGCCAAGCGCGCGCCGAACACTATTTAACGGCGAATGCCTGCCTTACGTAAATCAGAGATGCGTAGTGTTCCAGTTTTTGCATCATCTTCAGATGCAAGATATAACCGCTGAATTGCGATTACTAAAGCTTCGGCGATTACATCGCGAAAATCCGAGCGAGAAATTCGCTCAACATCAATTGGGCTGCTCACATAGCCAAGATCAATCTGAACCGAAGGCGCTCGTGTTAATCGCAATAGATCCCAAGCCATTGCATGAGTACGGCAATTAACTAAATCCGTCCGGGCGCAAATCTCGCGCTGAACCAAAGAGGCAAATCGTTCACCGACAATTGAATGAATACCATGTGCGTCGCTCCCATAATAATATGTGGCAACTCCATGCGCCATCTTGTTAACGTAACTGTCTCGACTAAACGAGATCATAAGATCGGCATTACTTTGATTTGTGAAGGCAATGCGTTCAGTTTCGGTGGGGTTATTTGAAATACCACGAGTTAAAAAAACTGAAGCACCTAATGCAAGTAACCTACCTTCAGTTCTCAGCGCAACATCATAAATAAGTGAATCATCCTCAGCCGGATTCAAAACTATAACTTTATTGGCAAGAGCTGGACCACGATTTCGTTGTGCCGCATTTTCGCGCATCGCAGTTGGTGCGCCCCCCGAAACAATTTGAGTTAGTCGCAATAAAGCAATTATTGTTTCAGGGCCACATTTTCCATCGCCGACAATACCTACAGATTGCTGAAACTCCTTAACCGCAACTTCAGTGCGCAGACCATAGATTCCATCTACTCGCCCACAATCAAAACCCATCTCAGTCAATCGTGATTGCAGTGCAGCTACATCGTCACCCCGCATTAATGGGGGTACTTGCAAATTTAGAGAACGATCACCAAGTTTCCATCGCGCCTCATCAAATGCCCGTTTGGTGACAGCATCAAGGACGCCAGTGACGTTTAATCCTCGGCTCTGTTGAAAACTTCGAATCTGAGATTCATTTAACTCTGACATATATCAAGACCTATTTATGAAATAAAACTTTCGAGCTCTTTAAGCATGGCAGGCTTTGGTCGCGCGCCAATAATTGTCTTTACGACTTCACCATTCACAAAGACATACATGGCTGGGATGGAAGTTATCCCATACTTAATCGCAATTGCTGACTCATCGTCAGTATTGAGTTTTACAACTTTCAATTTTGCAGCATACTCATTTGAGATCTCTTCAAGAATGGGGCCGATCGCCCTGCATGGGCCGCACCACTCTGCCCAAAAATCAACTAAAACAGGGGTAGAGCTCTTCAATACCTCTGCATCAAAGGTCGCGGTCGTAACTTTTGTCGTTGCCATTCTTAATCTCCAGATCTATATATGTAGTGAGTTAACTTTAGTGGTGCGCGAGAAACTTTTCAGCATCAAGTGCTGCTTGGCAACCCGAGCCTGCGGCAGTAATCGCCTGACGGTACGTGTGATCTACAAGGTCACCACATGCGAAAACACCAGGAATATTAGTCCTGGTAGAACGAGCATCTACTTCAACATAACCTTCATTATCAAGAGTTACTTCATTGGCGATTAACTCACTGCGTGGAATGTGGCCGATAGCAACAAACAATCCAGTGAAGGAGCGTTCGCTTTCGACACCATCAATCGTGTTACGGAGTTTTAATCCAGAAACCTTTGAATCACCAAGTACATCTACCACTTCAGTGTTCCAAAGAAATTCAATCTTCGGATTCGCTACTGCACGATCAATCATTATCTTGGATGCTCGCAGAGAATCTCGGCGATGAATCATTACAACCTTACTCGCGAATTTTGTCAGAAACATTGCCTCTTCAACTGCAGAATCTCCTCCGCCGACTACAGCTATCTCCTGGTCACGAAAGAAAAAGCCATCGCAAGTCGCACACCAAGAGACACCATGTCCCGACAAACGCTTTTCATTTGTTAAACCAATTTCACGATAAGCCGATCCCATAGCGAGAATTACAGACCGCGCCTTAACCGTATTCCCAGACCCATCCACTAATTTTTTTATTTCCCCAGACAAATCCATCTTTACTATGTCATCGGTAATTAATTGCGCACCGAAGCGTTTAGCCTGATTTCGCATATTATCCATTAAGTCAGGACCCATAATTCCATCTACGAAACCTGGAAAGTTTTCAACTTCGGTTGTGTTCATTAAAGCGCCACCAGATGTCACGGCACCCTCATAAACAATTGGGTTTAACTGAGCACGTGAGGCATAAATCGCAGCCGTATATCCCGCTGGGCCTGAACCCACTATGACAACATCTCTCACTTCATTCATGGGCACTCCTTTGGGTTACTAATCAAACTAATTCAACCATCATTAGATGAACGACGCACGACAGAATCACGAAGATGGCCAATCATGGAAATTTCTTCTACCCCGGCAGCTTTGCCGGCAACCAAGTAACCAAAAAACGCCATCACCATAACGATAGCTAATTCGCCAGCACGGGCAATAGGAGTTAACTCAACCCCAACCCAAGCGATGTATTGCGTAAGCCCAAACAACGGAGCCATTACGGCAACTGAGGCTCCAATTAATCGTAAGTGTTGCCCAAAAAAATCTTTGATTTTGATCGGACCAGTATGTTTTTTCAAGAGAAAGAGAGTAATCAATAGACCAAATATGTAACTAATAGAAAAAGCTGCACCAAGACCGATGGTGACCCATTGATTCTTGAGAATATTAAGAAAGAGGTAAGAGAGAGCCACAGAGATCACATTAATTATTAGTATAGAAATCACTTGCGTACGGGTATCTTCAAAGGCATTAAAGCCTCGGATTAGAATCAAGTTAATAGAAAATGCCACAAGCCCAAAGCTCAACGCAGATAAAACAAAGCCGATGTAACGCGAATCCTCTATTGGAACCCCAATGAAAATCACCTGTGTAATTAACGGACCAAAAAATAGAAAGGCAACGGCGCTAGGGATCGTAATAACTCCAACTAACTTAATAGCGCGTATCAACTGAAGACGAACCTCTTCACGATCTTTAGCAAGAGCCAAACGAGACAGATGTGGCAATATCGCCGTGATAATAGAGATGGTGACAATTGAATAAGGTAATAACATCACGAAATAAGCATAGGTATAAGGGGTATACCCAACTCCTCGAGCCACACCCTCCTGCGCGCTTCTAACTGCAGCGCTTGTAGCAACATTTACTGTTACGAGATAACCAAGTTGTGAAATCAAAACATAAAGCAGAGTCCACCCAGCCAAACCAAAGGATTTACCAAGTCCTGCCAATCCCCACTGCGGACGCAATCTGACACCTAAGCGTTTGATGACCGGAACCAAGACCAGTGCTTGAACAACAACACTAAGAGTTGTACCCCAACCCAAAATTAAGATTTGAGTTGAGGTAATCGTTGAAACTGCA
>CAYGHJ010000041.1:0-9316 GCA_964349605.1 uncultured Candidatus Planktophila sp.
GGTAGAGCGCTTTAAATCAGAAGCTATTAAAGAATTAGCGGGTTTAGTAGTAACGCTTTGATTTAAAATGTGACCAAGCTTTGCATGGGGTCTCATAGCGAATCGTGATGTAGCGCAGCCCCCAACGGATCTGAGTAACTGGATTCGTTCTCCAGTCAGTTCCCACAACCGACATCTTGTCAGCTGGCAGAGCCTGTGGAATTCCATGGGCCCCGGAGCGATAGTTATGCGCTTTATAGTTCCAGTGGCTTTCTTTCGTCCAGAGGTTATTTAGACACGAGAACTGTTTGTTCCCCATGCCATACTCGTCGGTAAGAATGAACTTAGCTACCTTCTTAGCTCCAAAACCGGTTCGGGCCATTTCAACTTGATGGCTAATTGATGAGACAAGAGCCATGTCGCTTGAGAAGATTGTTCCGACTGGAGTCGTTGCAAGATCGATTGAGCCATATAGCGCCCCTGCGCTAAGCGGGGTAACTTCTTCAAATGCCAGAGCCTTCTCCTCGAACTGAGGTTCAATCTCGATACTGGTGGTCGTTGGAAACTCTAAACCGTATGCAGTTGGAAGCGCCGAGGTTAGAAAGAGCATGGAGGCTATGACGCTCCAAATAGCTACGTACTTGCCACGGTTCTTCATCTCACCCCTTCCCTGTATCTGATCAGCCCATAAGCAATTGGCCTCAAGAGAGGCCTTATTGACTACGGGGAAGGCTTTAGAGTGTCGTGTTTGGGCTATATCTCCAAATTAATTCAAGCGTAAGTTGCAAATTCACAGAAAGTAGAGAGGCTGTGGATGAGTAAAAGCGCAGGTCAGCACGTGTGATGTCCGAAATGCACCAAATGTGACTGTGAGATTGTTTCTGGCCCTTTTACGAGGCTTGAGTTGCCTACCCCGCTATGGGGCCTTCAAGCATTTCTGTGACAAGGGCGGCGATCGGCGAGCGCTCCGAACGAGTCAGGGTCACATGGGCAAAGAGTGGATGACCTTTGAGGGTTTCAACAACTGCGACCACGCCATCGTGGCGACCTACTCGCAAGTTGTCCCGCTGGGCCACGTCATGAGTCAAAATGACCCGCGATCCCTGGCCGATTCGAGAGAGGACGGTTAAGAGAACTCCACGTTCTAGCGACTGAGCCTCATCGACAATGACAAATGAGTCATGCAGTGAGCGCCCACGAATATGAGTTAGGGGTAAAACCTCAATTAATCCGCGATCAACAATTTCGTCGATGACGGCCTGGCTTACTAAAGCGCCTAAAGTATCGAAGACTGCTTGGGCCCATGGTGACATTTTTTCACCTTCGCTTCCGGGCAAATAACCAAGCTCTTGGCCTCCCACTGGATAGAGCGGGCGGAAGACAACTACCTTCTTATGCATGCGTTTCTCCATGACCGCTTCAAGACCGGCGCATAGAGCCAGCGCCGATTTTCCGGTTCCGGCACGACCGCCAAGTGAGATGATTCCAATTGATTCATCAAGTAATAGATCTAATGCGATTCGTTGTTCGGCGCTTCGCCCATGCAAACCAAAAGCGTTTCGATCTCCCCGTACTAACTGCAGCTGCTTGTCCGCGCTGACTCTGGCAAGAGCGCTTCCACGATCGGAGTGGAGTACGACTCCGGTGTGGACGGGGAGTTCATGGGCGGCCTCGTGATCTGCGCGATCAGATGCGTAGAGATCGTCGATGGTATTAGATCCAACGTTGAGCTCTACGATTCCAGTCCAACCACTATTGGAGACGAGCTCAGCTAAATACTCCTGGGCCTCAACACCGACTGAGGATGCTTTAACGCGAAGGGGCAAGTCTTTAGTTACGAGTACAACATCTTTGCCATCACCCATTAAATTCTTGGCAATGGCCAGGATTCGCGAATCATTAGTGCCATCGCGCAAAAATCCCTGTGGGAGCGTCGATAGTTCGGTGTGATTGAGCTCTACGGAGAGCGTTCCACCCTCGGGTGTAACGGTGAGCGCTTTGTCGAGGCGACCATGGGTTAGGCGAAGATCATCAAGTGCACGAAGAGCAGCTCTGGCAAAGTAGCCGAGCTCTGGATGGTCGCGCTTTGTTTCTAACTCGCCGATGACTGCAATCGGGATTATGACTTCGTGCTCTGCAAACTTATAGAGCGCGCCAGGATCGGCCAGCAAAACACTGGTATCTAAAACAAAGGTCTTCTTACCGCTTTGACTCTTAGAAGCCAATGGCTGAACTCCTCGATTTAAGTTGTACTAGTCGGGAACTACTTCGGGTATGAAAAAGATAGAACTAGATTTGCTCGATTAAGCCTCGACACGCACGGATGCGATGTTAAATCTTGAAGAATTACTTATGAGCCAAAGCGGCGTTGTCGCAAAGAGTATGCGCGTAAGGCACGCAAAAAATCCACGCGCCGAAAATCTGGCCAATACGCCTCGCAGAAGTAGAACTCTGAGGAAGCGCTCTGCCATAACATAAATCCTCCAAGGCGCTGCTCCCCTGAAGTTCGAATGAGGAGTTCAGGATCTGGCTGTCCGGCGGTATATAAAAACTTTGAAATCTCCTCACTCGTTAAATGCTCTTTTGCTTCTTCGATTGAACTGCCCGCTTTTTCTTCCTCACTCAAATAACTCTTTACGGCATCTACAATTTCGCGGCGGCCGCCATAGCTAACTGCGACATTGACTTCGACGCCGCCTCCACGGATAGGTTTAAGGTTGCTCAATTTGTGGCTAAGCCAATCGGGAAGCAGATCTAAAGCGCCAACGGCCTTAATATTCCATCGACCTGTGGCGGCTAACTCATCAACCGTCTCACCAATAATTTTGAGTAGTTCATCAATCTCAGCAGCGCTTCGTTTGAAATTATCGGTTGATAAGAGCCAGAGCGTAACTACGCGTACATCGGCCTCATCGCACCAGCCAAGAAATTCAATAATTTTACTGGCTCCAGCTTTATGTCCATTAGGGTCAGATAGATTGGGATTGGCTTTAGCCCATCGCCGATTTCCATCCAAGATGACTCCAACATGGTGTGGGGTCTTTGAAAAATCTAAGGATCGCACTAAACGCCACTCATAGAGTGGGTAGAGAAGTGACTTAATTAATTTACGAATAGCGGCGTACAACTCGGCGCTCGGCTAACAGTGAGGCGATTGGAAGAGTGCCAGCCAGAATCAAGCCGAACATCTTCATAATTGGCCAACGTGCCTTTGTGGCAAATTGAATCGTAGTTAATATGTAGATTGGATAAATATAACCATGGAGCATTGGAATCCAGATAATTGCATTGTGTAGTTCCGGGGCCTCGAAAATATATTTGATAGGCATAAAAACAAACCACAAAAGTAGTGACATTACACCGGCGGCAATAGCCATTATTCGAAAACGGAAAATTGCAGATTTCATAGGGCTACCTTACGACGATAAAAGGGAAGGTAAAGCACAACTCCTGCCATCAGCCACCAGATCACCACATACGACAGGTGCTGCCAATAAAAACCCGGAATCCGCGAGATGAGTTTCTCGGCACTTACCCGCGTTCGAAGAAATTCATCTCCATTCTGGCTTTCGTGAGCGGCGAGAATATAGCCATCGAATACATCTAGGTCGGTGATTCCAACAATAACTGCACTATCCAGACGCGAAATCACTCCAGGGGAGTTATCGGCCCTATCCCCATCTTGACGTGCATGAAGCGCTCCGACTACATCGATCGCCATCGACTGTTGGATATCTGAATTAAGCAGCCGCTCTGACCATAAGCCGCGAACAACCAAAATCCCCCCGCTTGATCCAACTCGCAAAAGTCCGACCTCCCAATCATCCAACTTTCCAGTTGCATCTGCTTGGTTGGGAGCTTTGAAGTTAGCAATATAGTGGCCAGAAACTTTCACTTGGCGATTTAATGCATTGGGTTTGAGCGAAGTATTGGCTGAGGCTATTGATTCAAGTGAAACAATATTTTGATCCACCGTAGTTGCAGTGACCAAACTAGCCTTTAGCGCCGCTGCCCGATCTAGCTGCCAGATTCCAAGTGAAAAAAAGATAGATGCAAGAAGGAGAGCTGCAAGAGCAGTTGCAATCCGAGATCCAAGGTTTTTACTTCTCGGTTGTCTCATCGCTTCGATCTACGCCCATGAAGCGCTTATAGAAACTGCGCATCAAAAAGACTACGGCGACAATCAAAATTACAATAGTGATTGAGCCTGCGGAGCCCATCTCGATATTTTTTTGCATGACATAATCATCCCATGCCCACCGAGTTCTCTTACAACGACCGCTATGGAATCCGCTCAGGAAATCGATGGCTTGGAGCAGCTATTTTTTTTGGCATTGCTGGACTCGCCTGGCTGTCGTGGGCAGGGCTGCATCACTCAAATCCTCCAATTAGATACTCATTAATCTCATACTCAATAACCTCAGAGAAAGAGATCTCAGTGCGTTATTCAGTGCAGCGCCAAGACGCGAACCAGATCGTTGTCTGCACTCTGATTGCTCGGGATTTCGATAAAAACGTCGTGGGTCAGGTAGATGATGAGATTGAGCCTGGTTTAGCAGCGCTAGAGCGCACGACAAGCGTGCAATCACGCGGACCGGCAGTCAATGCCGATGTAATTGGTTGTCGTCCCAAGTAATCTCCTAGTACCTTTGCTCCTTATGAGCTCACAGACCTGGTTGACACAAGAGGCCGCAGATCGATTGCGGGCCGAGTTAGAGAAGTTAGAGGGTCCAGGGCGCAAAGAGGTAACGGCAAAGATTGAGGCGGCCCGTGCCGAGGGTGATTTAAAGGAAAATGGCGGCTACCACGCCGCTCGCGATGAGCAGGGCAAGATGGAGGCCCGCATCCGCCAGTTAAAGCAGATGTTAGAAAGCGCCCACATCGGAACTCCGCCACCTAGCGCCGACGGAAGAGTTGGTGCCGGAATGGTGGTCACCGCTCACCTCGCAGGTGATGTGATGAAGTTTCTGTTGGGGTCGCGCGAAATCGCATCAGGTGATCTCGACGTCTACAGCGAAAAATCACCATTGGGCGCAGCGGTCATGGGGGCCGAAATTGGCGCAACTGTTACATATAGCGCACCTAATGGGCGTGAAATAACCGTTGAAATTATTGCGGCGGAATTTTACGTTTAAAAGCAGCTAGTTTTAAATAGAGGTATTGGCGTATTTCCTCACACTCAATGGAATAAAGATCGCCATTAAGGCAATCATGTATAACAATGACGTTTCCAAAGGGTGCTGGCTAGGCCACGAGCTAGCGGTGACCCCGAACTCATTTTCTAAACCAAATAACTGCCGGCATGCTGCGACCATCGATGAAACTGGGTTCCATTCGGCGACATACTGCAGCGCTCGCGGCATTCCAGTTGTAGGAGCAAATGCATTTGATAAAAATGTCATAGGAAATGTAACCAGGAATCCAACGTTTTGAACGACGCGTGCATCTTGAACAACGAGACCTACATAGATACCAATCCATGAGAGGGCATAGCCAAAGGCAAACAGGAAGAGGAAACCTAGGGAAACCCTCATTAGGCCAGAGGTTGGGCGCCAACCAACTGCAAAGCCGGCGGCGGCCATCACTGCGAGAACTAATATATTTAAAAGTGCATCTCCAAATGTTCGCCCAATAACTACAGCCCCGCGCGAGATTGGTAGTGATCTAAAGCGATCGATGAGACCCTTCTGCATATCTTGGGCTAAGCCCGCTGCCGTTGTTGCCAATGTGAAAGCTACAGTCTGTACGAAAATTCCTGGCATCAGCAGTTGAATGTATCCACCTGGTTGGTCAGTAGCGATTGAGCCTCCAAAGACATATCTGAACAAGAGAACAAACATGACGGGCTGAATGGTTGAGAAAATAAGTAGTTCGGGGATTCGAGCTAGTTGTAATACTTGGCGCTTAGTAATAACCAGAGAGTCACTTAGTACATTCTTCATTTTCTCTCCCCTCTTTTTTTCTGCACCGGTTCGACGACCGTCTCTTCAGCGACATGGCCGGTAAGAGATAGGAAAACATCATCGAGGGATGGTCGCTTGAGGGCAATATCTAGCGGGTGAATCGAGGCCTCGTCTAAGGCACGTAAAGCCTGAATGAGAGCGCTTGAGCCGCCTGTAACTGGTGCGCTCACAGTTCGACCATCCAGATGTGTTGCACTTCCACTAACGTGAGCGATTATCTCTTGTACTTTAGCTAAATCTTGGTTTTCAGTTGTTATTTCTAAGCGTTCACCGCCAACCTGCTTTTTTAATACATCTGAAGTTCCACGGGCAATCACTGTGCCATGATCAATTACTGCGATCTCGTCGGCTAATTGATCAGCCTCCTCTAAATACTGAGTCGTCAACAATACTGTTACTCCACCAGTAACTAGCTCTTCGATTACACCCCACATCTCCATTCGCCCTCGTGGATCTAACCCAGTCGTTGGCTCATCTAAGAATAAAACTTTCGGTTGCACAATCAATGATGCCGCTAAATCTAAACGGCGTCGCATTCCACCGGAGTACGTCTTGATTGGTCGACGTGCGCTTTCAGTAAGTGAAAACCTTTCAAGAAGTTCATTTGCGCGATCAATCGACGGTTGCTTGCCTAAGTGATAAAGGCGACCAAACATCACTAAGTTGTCCCAACCAGTCAATGTCTCATCGACTGCGGCATACTGACCAGATAGGCCAATAAGTTCGCGAACTTTGTCAGGATGCTTTACGACATCAATGCCAGCAACATGTGCGCTACCTGAATCAGGTTTAAGTAGCGTTGCAAGAATTCGTACGGTCGTAGTTTTTCCTGCGCCATTTGGACCCAACACGCTTAAAACCGTGCCTTCTGCTACATCGAGTGATAAACCATCTAACGCTCTCACCGAGCCTTTGTTGTAGGTCTTTATCAGCCGTTCGGCGCTCACTGTCTTCACGCGGTAACCTTACTCATATGCCCGCTAATCCGCCCCTTAACGCATCGGCCAAAGCCCACACCCACCGCGAGATTATGGTAATTCTCGGTGGCCTCATGACGGGAATGCTCTTAGCCGCTTTGGACCAGACGATTGTTTCAACAGCGTTGAAAAATATCGTGGAAGAGTTCGATGGTCTCAATCATTACACCTGGGTCGTTACCGCCTACCTTTTGACATCGACTGCATCAACTCCTCTGTATGGAAAAATCTCTGATATTTATGGACGCCGACCGGTATTTCAATTTGCAATCGTTACTTTTCTAATCGGTTCTTTGCTTGCTGGGGCAGCCCAAGATATGAACCAGCTCATTGCAACTCGCGCACTTCAAGGGTTGGGTGCGGGCGGATTGATGGCGCTATCTTTTGTGATTATCGGTGACATCGTTCCACCACGCGAACGTGGCCGCTACCAAGGCTACTTTGGTGCGGTGTGGGGATTGTCTTCAGTAGCAGGTCCACTTCTAGGTGGATTCTTTTCTGATCATGGACAGATCCTTGGAATCACCGGATGGCGTTGGATTTTCTTCATTAACATTCCTTTTGGTATTGCATCCCTCTTAATCACGTCAGCTGTGCTTCATATTCCAAAAGTTAAGCGTGAACATAGTATTGATTACCTTGGTGCCATCTTGATGGTTACCTCAGTCTGTTTAGTTCTTCTTTCAGTTTCAATTTATGGACCACAGTACGGTTGGACTGATTCCAGAACGACCTTCTCTTTGGTAATCGGCGTAATTTTGGCGCTTGTGTTTCTCTACTGGGAGAGCAAAGCCAAAGAGCCCATCATTCCTCTATATCTTTTTAAGAATCACACATTCTCATTAACTTCTGCGCTCGGTGCCGTCATCGGCGCTGGAATGTTTGGAGCAATTGTCATGCTACCGCTCTACTTCCAGGTCGTAAAAGGCTACTCGGCTACCGATGCCGGGCTTAAATTAATTCCATTGATGCTTGGAATCGTTACGGCTTCAATTTTTTCTGGCAAGATGATCTCAAAGCACGGGCATTACAAGCGATTCCCGATAATCGGAACGGCGATTATGACCGTTGGCATCATACTAATGACACGGTTACAGATCGATACTCCTTATTGGCAGATTTCAATCTATGCAATCATGGTCGGCGCGGGGCTTGGTTTATCAATGCAAACCATAGTTATTGCTTTGCAAAATGCAGTTGAATTCAAAGATATGGGCATTGCAACAAGTAGCAATACGTTTTTTCGATCTCTTGGCTCAGTCTTTGGTACCGCCATCTTTGGAAGTATCTTGACCAACCGTGTTGGACACTATTTAACAACGAACTTCGCAGATCTCGCCAAGTCCGACCCAACGGCAGTTGCCGGATTTGATTTGAGGCAGCTCGAAGAAATTTCAAATAACACGGCGATCTTAGAAACACTTCCGCCAGTTGTTCAAAATACTGCACTTGAAGCTTTTATGAGCTCTTTCCAAATTGTCTTTTACGCTGCAGCCCCGATTACTGCCTTGGGTTTTCTCTTAGCACTTATGCTTCGAGAGACACCATTGCGCACCTCTGCCGATTACGCAGCGGCCCGTGAAGAGGCAGCGGGAGAATCAATCGGTTAATGCAATCTCCATTTAAGGATCTTCCCCGCGAAATATCCGTTCTCGTTGCTGCATCCTTTTTTGTCGCCGTAGGTTTTGGAATCGTACTTCCGGCTATTCCGGTTTTTGCTCGGACCTTTGGCGTAAATAATGCAGCTATCGGGTTGATCGTCTCGATGTTTGCTATCACCCGTTTTGCATCCGGGCTAATCTCAGGAAAACTGGTCGATCTATTTGGGGAAAAAGCGGTTTTCTCAAGCGGTGTGTTTATGGTTGCACTCTTTGTCTTTCTAGCAGGTTTATCTACGACCTACACGCAACTATTAGTTTTTAGGGCAGCCGGTGGTCTTGGCTCGTCCATGTTTTCTGTTGCCGCTGGATCCGTGATTATGCGCTCTGTCGATGACGAGCACCGGGGACGGGCACAAGCGGTCTACAACGGTGCCTTTTTATTTGGTGGCGTTTCAGGACCAGCAATTGGTGGGCTACTTTCATTGATTTCGCTACGTGCACCATTCTTTGCCTACTCAGCGATGCTTTTGATCTCAGGTACCGTTGCACATTTTTTCCTTAAGGGAGAAAAGATTGGTAAGCAGGATAAAGACTTAGATACTGGCGAACACACAACCGTGCGTGAAGCCCTAGCCATGAAACCCTATCGAATAGCTCTCCTGCTGGTCTTTATAGTTAACTGGGTTGTATTCGGTATGCGCACCTCGGTCATGCCAATATTCGTGACCGAAACTCTCCACTCAACGACGGCAGTGGTTGGATATGGCTTTACTTTAAGTGCAATTTTTCAAGGAGC
>CAYGHJ010000042.1:0-9093 GCA_964349605.1 uncultured Candidatus Planktophila sp.
GGACTCATCTGCGTACCGGAAAAGTTCGCGACTTGTACACCAATGACAAAGACGAGATTCTCTTAGTAGCATCTGATCGCGTATCAGCCTTTGACTGGGTTATGCCTTCAACAATTCCAGGAAAAGGGGCGGTACTTACTCAACTCTCATTATTTTGGTTTGAACTACTTGAAGACATAGTTCCTAATCACATTATATCTTTAGACGTTCCAACGATTGTTGAAGATCGTGCGATCATTGTCCAGCCACTTGAAATGTTTGAAATTGAGTGCGTCGCACGTGGCTATTTAACTGGAAGTGGTTGGAGCGAATATCAAATTAACAGAGCCATTTGTGGAAATTCTCTGCCTAAAGGCTTATTAGATGGCTCTAAACTTCCATCCACAATTTTTACTCCTGCAACTAAAGCCGATGTCGGTGAGCATGACATTAACATTGACTATGAAACTGCCGCAAAAAGTATTGGAGCAACAGAGGCTCAAGAATTAAAGGAGTTAACGATTTCGCTGTATGACACAGCATCAGATTATGCACGTGAGCGCGGAATTATTCTCGCCGATACGAAATTCGAATTTGGTCGCAACATTTTAGGAGAGATAGTCCTAGCCGATGAGGCATTAACCCCTGATTCATCGAGGTTTTGGGAGCTTTCAACCTGGGCTCCTGGTGTCTCGCAGGCATCCTTTGATAAACAATTCTTACGCGACTACCTAATTGCAGCTGGATGGGATAGGAATAGCCCACCCCCACCGCTTCCGCAAGAGATCATCGAAAAAACCGCAGCGCGCTATGAAGAGGCTTTTTACCGCTTAACTGGCAGCAAGTTCTAATACAGGGAGAAAAAAACAATGGCAATAATCGTGGTTGACGTTATGTTAAAGCCCGAGATTCTCGACCCACAAGGAAATGCCGTTGCATCTGCACTACCTCGACTTGGGTTTACCTTTGCCAACTCTGTGCGACAGGGGAAAAGGTTTGAAATTGAAATTGATGGCGAGCCAACGCCTGCTCAACTGGCGGAAATAGAAAAAGCCGCAGAAGTTTTACTCTCTAATCCAGTAATTGAAACCTATGTCGTAAGAGTTGAGAAGTAATGCGCATTGGAGTTATAACTTTTCCTGGCACTCTAGATGATCGCGACGCGGCGAGGGCGGTAAATGTAGGCGGAGCCGAGGCCGTGGCCTTATGGCATGCCGATGCTGATTTAAAGAAGGTTGATGCCGTGATTTTACCTGGTGGTTTTTCCTATGGTGATTACCTTCGCTGCGGTGCAATCTCTCGTTTTGCTCCAGTAATGAAGTTAGTTATTGAAGCTGCAGGTGAAGGCATGCCAGTGTTGGGCATCTGTAATGGTTTTCAAGTCTTGTGTGAATCTCATTTATTGCCAGGTGCGTTGACTCGAAACTCTGATCTTCATTTCTTGTGCCGAGATCAAGAGATTGAAATTACAAATAATGCAACAGCCTGGACAACATCATTTGCTGTCGGTGAGCGGATTACTATTCCACTTAAAAATGGTGAAGGATCATTTCAATGTGATGATCAAACTCTCGCCATGCTAGAGAGTGAGGGCCGAGTAATTGCGCGTTATGTTGGCGCAAACCCCAATGGTTCTCGAAATTTGATCGCTGGGATTACAAATGAGCGCGGAAATGTAGTTGGCCTTATGCCCCACCCAGAGCACGCAATTGATCCACTAACTGGCCCTTCGGCCCAAGGTCTCGGCTTTTTTACTTCAATTTTGAATGCGATGGTGAAGTAATGTCTCTGGATACGGTGGCCATCGCACAATCCACGCCTGATAATAAACAACCTTTTGCTGAGCTTGGACTAAAACCTGATGAGTACGCTCGAATTAAAGAGATTTTAGGTCGTCGCCCTACATCATCTGAGTTAGCGATGTATTCAGTGATGTGGTCCGAGCACTGTTCGTATAAGTCTTCAAAAGTACACTTGAAACAGTTTGGCGATAAAGCTCCCATTTCAGAAGCCTTATTAGTTGGTATCGGTGAAAATGCTGGAGTGGTTGATGTCGGTCAGGGTTACGCAGTGACTTTTAAAATTGAATCACATAACCACCCATCTTTTGTCGAGCCATATCAAGGGGCCGCGACTGGAATCGGTGGCATTGTTCGAGATATTTTAACTATGGGTGCAAGGCCAATCGCCGTAATGGATCCACTTCGATTCGGTCCAGCTGATTCACCAGATACCCGCCGTGTATTACCAGGAATCGTTGCCGGTGTTGGCGGCTATGGAAACTGTTTAGGTCTACCAAATATTGGTGGAGAAATTGTCTTTGATGAAACCTATGCCGGCAATCCATTAGTAAATGCGTTATGTGTTGGAGTCATGAAACACAGCGACATTAAGTTGGCGAAAGCGGCAGGTGTTGGCAATTTAGTCGTGCTCTTCGGTGCTAAAACAGGTGGAGATGGAATTGGAGGAGTCTCTGTTCTTGCCTCTGAAACATTTGGCGCTGGGGGATCAACTAAACGTCCAAGCGTGCAAGTGGGCGATCCTTTTGTAGAAAAGATTTTGATTGAATGCTCGCTTGAAATCTTTGCTGAAGATTTAGTCGTGGGTATTCAAGACCTTGGCGGGGCTGGATTATCGTGCGCAACAAGTGAGTTAGCTTCCGGTGGTTCAGGGGGCATGAAAGTAGCGTTGGATAAGGTCCCACTGCGTGACCCATCACTTTCGCCTGAAGAGATTTTAATGTCGGAGTCACAAGAGCGCATGTGCGCGATCGTCGAACCTCATAAGCTGCAACGTTTCCTTGAAATTTGTAAGAAGTGGGACGTAACTGTTACAGCGATTGGTGAAGTCACTGATGGCGAGCGTTTAGAGATCACATGGAACGGCGAAGTTATCGTCGATGTTCCTCCACGTACAGTCGCCCACGAGGGTCCTGTTTACAATCGCCCGCTCGCCCAGCCAGCATATATTGATGAAGTGAATGGACAGTCAGTAACCCTTCCGATTCTTAATAGCGCTTCGGATATTAAGGCTGCAGTTCTCAAACTTGCTGGTGCTCCAAATCTCGCCGATAAATCATGGGTCACTTCGCAGTATGACAAATATGTACAGGGAAACACGATTCAATCGCAACCTGATGATTCAGGAATGGTTCGAATTGATGAGAGTACACATTTAGGTGTCGCAATCTCAACCGATGCCAATGCAAACTGGTCATATTTGAACCCGTATCAAGGAGCTAAGTTAGCTTTAGCTGAAGCGGCGCGAAACATTGCAACTGCAGGCGCACGACCACTGGCCGTTACCAATTGCTTAAACTTTGGTTCACCTGAAGATCCAGAAGTGATGTGGCAGTTCGCTGAAACCGTTCGAGGTTTAGCCGATGGTTGTTTAGAGATGGGTCTACCAGTGACTGGAGGCAATGTATCTTTCTATAATCAAACAGGTGCGGTGGCCATCTTGCCTACCCCTGTCGTTGGAGTTCTTGGCGTAATTCAAGATGTTAGAACTCGCACCCCGATGAGTTTTAATGTGGCTGGATTGGATCTCTACTTGTTGGGTGATACGTACGAAGATTTTGCCGGGAGTGAATGGGCGTTTTTGAATGGTGAACGCTTCGGACAATCTCCAACGGCTGATTTAGCCCGTGAAATGCGGCTTATAGAGCTACTTCTTGAGGGGCACGCCGCGAGATTGTTTAAAGCCGCCCATGATTTAAGCCAGGGTGGCTTATCGGCCGGCTTAACAGAAATGGTTCTTCGCTATTCCGTTGGTGCAACAATCACATTAGGTAATGTTGGGATCGAATTACTAAGTGAATCCCCAGGGCGAGTTGTCGTCGCGATTGATTCCAGCACTGCTCTTGAATTGACTGGATTAGCGAAAAAATATTCGATAACTCTTTCAAAATTAGGTACTACCGGTGGTGATTCGCTAATTATCAATGACTGCATCATCCCTCTTAGTGAACTTCGAACCGCACATATCTCTACTTTTCCAACCTTGTTTGGGTGATGCAGATGCGAGACCCTAAAATATTAGAAGAGGTAAAGAGCTCTCTGGCACTTCTTTCGGCTAAAGCACCCGGCCGCGCAATTGAAGTTCGAGTCCCACCCTACGCAGCTATCCAATGTGGTGAAGGTCCAACACATACACGCGGTACACCGGCAAATGTAATTGAAATGACAGCAGTGACGTGGATTGCCTTAGCATCCGGTGAAATTTCGTGGAGCGATGCTTTAAACAGCGGCGCCATAACTGCTTCCGGCCTTCGTGCCGATTTAACACCGTACCTACCGCTTAGGATTACGACATGAGCCGGCGCCCAGATGGTTTACTAAATCACAATATTTTGGATTCAGATAAAGGACCACAAGATGCTTGTGGTGTATTTGGAGTATGGGCACCAGGAGAAGAAGTCGCGAAGTTAGCTTTTTACGGTTTATACGCGCTGCAACATCGAGGGCAAGAGTCAGCAGGAATTGCAACTAGTGATGGCGAGCGGATACTTGTTTATAAAGATATGGGTTTAGTCTCACAAGTATTTACCGAGAGCGATCTCGCGACATTGCCCGGCGACTTAGCAATTGGGCACTGTCGATACAGTACGACTGGATCCAGCACATGGGTTAATGCCCAACCAACACTACGCCCAACTAAGTATGGAACACTGGCTTTGGCGCACAATGGCAATTTAACTAATACGGGAGAGCTCGCTGAGTTAGTGCAAA
Organism: uncultured Candidatus Planktophila sp.; assembly: GCA_964349605.1. GTDB lineage: Bacteria > Actinomycetota > Actinomycetes > Nanopelagicales > Nanopelagicaceae > Planktophila. The sequence goes on from CAYGHJ010000042.1 coordinate 4,710, forward strand.
AACTAGAGCCAAGTACGGGCCGCGACCGCGGAGCAACTACAGATACCGAAATAATGACGGCGCTAATTTCTCTGCAAAATGAAAAAAATGTTGAGGCAAGTGCGATTTCCGTTCTACCTCAATTAGAAGGCGCATTTTCCTTAGTCTTTATGGATGAGCACACTTTGTATGCAGCGCGTGATCGACATGGTGTGCGCCCATTAGTTCTTGGCAAACTAGAAACTGGTTGGGTTGTTGCATCGGAGAGCGCTGCACTCGACATTGTCGGTGCCGCCTTTGTCCGAGAAATCGAACCGGGAGAATTCATAGCAATCGATGTAAATGGTGTGAGATCACAACGTTGGGCAGTTGCCGAACCTAAGGGCTGCCTCTTTGAATATGTCTACTTAGCCCGACCAGATACATTAATCGCCGGTCAAGGAATTCACGCGACTCGAGTTGCTATTGGAATCCGTCTGGCACACGAAGCACCAGTAGAGGCCGATTTAGTGATCCCGGTTCCAGAATCCGGAACACCTGCAGCTATTGGGTACGCCAAGGGTTCAGGAATTCCTTTTGGAATTGGTCTAGTTAAGAACTCATATGTAGGCCGCACATTTATTCAACCCTCTCAAACTATTCGCCAGCTAGGTATTCGTTTGAAGCTCAATCCTTTGCGTGAAATCATTGAAGGCAAACGTATTGTTGTTGTTGACGATTCAATCGTACGGGGGAATACACAACGCGCGATTGTTCGGATGCTTCGTGAAGCTGGAGCACGCGAAATTCATGTGCGCATCTCATCGCCGCCAGTTAAATGGCCATGTTTTTACGGAATCGACTTTGCTACACGTGCCGAACTCATCGCCAGCGGATTAGAGATCGAAGAAATCCGTCGTTCGATTGGTGCTGATTCTCTTGGATATGTCTCTCTAGAGGGACTCATTGAATCAACACAAATCGATGAAAAAAAGCTATGTTCTGCCTGCTTTACAGGCACTTATCCGATTCGCATTCCTGAAGATATGTCTGAGGGAAAGATGCGCCTTGAAATTACCGAAGTACATGGTCACTAGATGAGTACATATAAAGATGCAGGTGTAGATATAGACGCGGGTGATCGAGCAGTTGAACTTATGAAGGCATCGATTGCAAAGGCTTCGCGAACAGAGGCAATGGGTGGAATTGGTGGATTCGCCGGCCTCTTTGATGCAAGCGCACTCAAGAGCATGAAGAGACCTTTGCTTGCGACATCCACCGACGGAGTAGGGACTAAAACTGAGATTGCTCGCGTAATGGGTAAGTACGACACAATCGGAGAAGATTTAGTTGCCATGGTTGTCGATGATTTAGTTGTCTGCGGTGCAGAGCCTCTATTTATGACGGACTATATTGCAGTCGGTAAAGTTATACCCGAGCGCATTGCGGAAATTGTTGCGGGTATTGCCCGCGGTTGTGAGAAAGCAAATACCGCTCTTATAGGTGGGGAAACTGCTGAACATCCAGGCTTACTGGGCGAGGATGAGTTTGATATCGCTGGTGCAGCTACCGGAGTTGTAGATGCCGATAACCGGCTTGGTGCACATTTAGTGCAAGCTGGGGATGTACTTATTGCAATGCCATCGAGTGGCTTTCACGCAAATGGTTTTTCACTTGTTCGTCATATTATTAAAACTCAAAAACTGAGCCTTGAAGCCTATGTAAGTGAGTACGGTAAAACTTCAGGAGAGGTATTTTTGACGCCTACCGAGATCTATACTCTCGACTGCTTAGCTCTCATTAAATCGATGTCAGGTTCACTACGTGGATTCACACACATCACTGGAGGTGGGATTGCAGAAAATACTGCACGCGTTATTCCTGCCCACCTCACTGCGATTTATGATCGCTCAACCTGGTCCTTACCGGTCGAAATGGAGTTCATGGCAAAAATTGGTGGAGTTCCACAGGCTGACATGGAGCGCACATGGAATGCCGGTATCGGCATGGTGGCCATCGTTTCGGCCGATGCGGCTGAATTGGCTCTGGCCTCTTTGGCTGCGCGCGGAATGAAAGCATGGGTCGCAGGGGCTGTGGAGCCTTCTGGTAATAATGAAACTCGGCGCTCATACTTGGTCTCTGACTTTAGGAGATAGGTCGTATGGCTAGTAAATCGAAGTTAGTTCGGCAGCAGGCAATAAAGAAGAGTAATAAAGACCACTTTTATCTAGTTTCCATTCCACTTCTTGCCTTAGCAATCAAGTTAATCACAATGTCAAACATCACCGGCGGGGGATGGCTCGGATCTGATGGTGAAAGTTGGCTTGCTGGCGCTGATGGACTTCTTAAGCAGGGTTATTACTCTGATGCAAGCGTACTTTCGTACATGCCCGCGGGTTATCCAATTTTAATCTGGTTGATTGCGAATATTTCAGTTGTTCATGGAGTATGGCTACTCTCATTCGTACAGAGTGCGTTTTATGCCTATGCGAGTTACTTCTTTGTGAAACAACTTCGTGACACAGAACTTCGTTCTTATATTTTTCTTATTGGAATTGCGATTGCTTTTAACCCGACGCTTTCGTTAAGCACGCTTGTGGTTGGATATGAAAGCTTGCTTTCTACAAGCATGTTACTAATTGTTGGTTTTATTATTAAATCCAAAAATTTGGCGGGTGATGTTAAAATTGGAAAGTTCATTTTTGGAGTGGGAGCAATTTCAGCGCTTGCCACTTTTATACAGCCTCGGTGGATTTTAACGACAATAATAATTGCTATCACATGGGCACTTATGTTCAAGAATCGTAAAGTTCAAGCCGCAATTCTTATTGGCGTAATCGGAATTATGTCTATTGCGCCAGCCCTAATAGTTCAGCGAAATATTCAATCTGTAAATAAAGCAGTGGTCGCATCTATTCTTGGCAGCAATATGGCCGTTGGCGCAGGCGATGAAACCTCAGGTGGATATCCACATACCGGCGCGGTTGTACCGTGTGAACCAACGCCTCCTGCAACTGCCGTATCTGATAGCGATATGTTTAAATGTGTAATTAGGTGGTATGCGGGACACTCAATAAAAGGAGTTCGCTTATTCATTAATAAAGGATTTTTCTATTGGTCACCATGGTCTGGCCCTCTGGGTGAGGGAACCATGGCCCGTAACCCATGGCTGAAAATCAATCCCTTAAGCAGTATTGCCCGGGGAAGCCAAGAGGGAAGTGATTTAGTCAATAAATGGCCAGGAATAATAATCTCCTTTGCCTGGGTCATGGGCTGCATTTCAATGATGTTTGTCGGCTTCTTCTGGCTCCGCTCGATGAAGGGGCTTTATGCCAATATTGCTTACTTGACCTTCATTCCGGTCGCCATCTCGTGGTTAGTTACTTTAGGAACGGTGGGGGATCACAGATATCGCATCCCTACCATGCCTCTGAGCCTGTTTCTTCAAGTGATGGGCTATTTTGCCTTACGCCACAAGGTAAAAACTCGCTCATTTGCCATCACTTTGGAGCCAAGCGCTAAGTCACGGTAACCTACCTCTCTGGCAAACACATACAGGTAAGGAGGTCGCACTATGGGTCGCGGCCGATCAAAAGCAAAGCAGACAAAAGTTGCACGAGATTTAAAATACAACGCACAGGATATGGATCTCGATCGTCTTACGAAAGAGCTTCATGGTGAAATCGATACATCGAATAAAAAAGATGATGACGATCCCTTTGCTGAGGGCAATTACATCCCACGTGCGTGAGACCAACTCCGTACGTTGCCTCTCTTCGTATCTACGAACCACTTTCAGCCTTCGAACCTGCCGATCGTTTACGTTGGCAGAGTATCAATGCCAATGATGCAAGTTATATATTTGAAGAAGAATTAGCGCTACGGCGTTTAGTTTTTCCAGAACCACCAGCGGGTCGACCAGATGGAGTTCACATTCTGGAAATTGATGGCGAACGTTTTGTTTCTCCATGGGCAACAGCAACTCGTTGTTGGGCAGCCCTTGATAACTTTAAAGAATCTCTGCCGAGCACAGTAATTCCATTTTTCGTTACACCTGCGATTGAAGATGTAATCACCGCGGGAGTTGATTTACTTGAGGATAAAGTCCCACATATTCTCAATGAGACCTGGGTGATTCCACCCCGTTGGTTCTTACTTTTTCTACCTAGTGAGCGGCATCGCGGTGAAAATGTCAACGGAGTATTTACGACTGCTCGAACAACTATTGCACTTGCTAAGTCTCGCGCGCAGTCAGCCCACGAAACAGTTGTTAGTGCATTCGGTGAGGGCCCAGTCGAGCAAGATTTGGAAAATCTATTGGCATGGCTGGAAATGTTCCACCCAAACTCCTATGTTGAATTAGATTACGGTGGTCTTGCTACCTATTTAGAAAAATCACTTCGTGATAATGGTGAAGATGGATTGT
>CAYGHJ010000043.1:0-8587 GCA_964349605.1 uncultured Candidatus Planktophila sp.
CCGTTTAAGTTTTACAACTGATTTTTCGGCGGTCGCTGAAGCTGATGTTCACTTTGTCTGTGTTGGGACTCCTCAAAGCAAAGATGGATTAGCTGCTGATCTAACGTATGTCAAATCCGCAGTCGCCGATATCTCACCATTTTTGAAAGATGGCGCCTTAGTTGTTGGTAAATCTACGGTTCCTGTTGGCACTGCGCAGGCTCTTCGCGAACAGCTTATCAAAACTGCATCACATGCCGACCTGGCCTGGAATCCAGAGTTTTTACGTGAAGGTTTTGCCGTAGAGGATACGTTGACACCAAACCGACTTGTCGTAGGAGTTGCTAACAATCGTGCAGAGCAGATACTTAAAGATGTTTATCAACCAATAATTGCTCTTGGCACACCTTGGATTCGTGCCGATCTTCCTACAGCGGAGTTAGTTAAAGTCGCAGCAAACTCATTCCTTGCAACAAAAATCTCTTTTATCAATGCGATGGCAGAAGTCTGCGAAGCAGCAGGAGGAGATGTAACTGTCCTTGCAAAAGCAATTGGATACGATCCGCGAATCGGAAGCCGATTCTTGCAAGCTGGCATTGGTTTTGGCGGAGGGTGCTTACCTAAAGATATTCGCGCATTTATGGCGCGTGCCGAAGAACTCGGTGCTAAACAAGCCCTTGAATTTTTACGTGAAATCGATGCAATCAACTTGCGCGCGCGTCAACGTGTAATCGATGTTGTCCGCAGTGATCTCTCAGAGGATTTAACTCAGTATAAAATCGCGGTTTTAGGTGCAACTTTTAAGCCAGATAGCGACGATGTCCGTGACTCTCCCGCACTAGATATCGCAGTTCAGTTGCATGCTGCAGGTGCACATGTTGTTATTCACGATCCTAAAGGCATTGAACCGGCCCAAAAGCGTTTCCCAAATCTCACCTTTGCCCATCAAGTGCTGGAATGCGTCAAAGGTGCAGATTTAATCCTTCATTTAACTGAATGGAAAGAGTACCGAGAGTTAGATCCGAGGGTCATCGGAGATTTAGTAAAGAGCAAAATCATCATTGACGGTCGAAATGCCCTTGATCGCGAACTCTGGCGTAACGCTGAATGGAAGTTCCATGCTTTAGGGCGTACAGATTAACGAGAAAGAAGCCATCGATTCCCTCCTAGCAATGAAGGTTTGGGCAGTGGTTGGTCTGGGCAATAATCCGGCTCGCGCAGCTTTCGGTGTCTCTAAATTGTTGCTTGAGAAAGGCCATCAAGTCATACCCGTGTATCCACGCGCAGAAGTTGTTCATGGCCAAACCGGTTATAAAAGTTTAAGTGAAATACCTGTTCAAGTCGACGTAGTTGATTGCTTTGTAAATTCCGCCTTGGTCGGAAAAGTAGTCGATGAAGCAATTGCAATCGGCGCGAAGGCAGTTTGGCTTCAATTAGATGTAATTGACGAAGCAGCAATCGCGCGAGCACAGTCGGCAGGCTTGCTAACTGTCATGAATCGTTGCCCAGCAATTGAATATGCAAAGCGTTAGCTAAAACCCAGTCTTTTGATTTCGTCGAGATACTAAATTTGCACCTTTTGCTTTAGCCTCTGCATTAATTTCAATTAAACCTTGACTTACTTTCTCCGAAATCGTGGGATCTGAAACTCCTAATATGCGAGCAGCGAGAAGCGCAGCATTTTTTGCATTACCAACTCCAACGCTGGCTACGGGAACTCCAGCAGGCATTTGAACTATTGAAAGAAGTGAATCCATTCCATCCAGGTTTTTAAGAGCAATCGGCACGCCAATAACTGGCAGGGTAGTAAGTGATGCAACCATGCCTGGTAGGTGTGCTGCGCCTCCAGCGCCGGCAATGATTACCTTAAATCCCTTTGCTACTGCATTTTGTGCAAACTCCACCATTTCAAGGGGCATGCGATGAGCAGAGATAACGTCGGCCTCGAAAGAAATTCCCAACGTGTCTAATACTTTTGCGGCATCTTCCATGATGGGCCAATCAGAGTCTGAGCCCATGATTATCGCAACATCACTCATCAATTTCTCCACTCATGTAATCAAGGGCATGCTGAACTTCGTGTGTTAATTCTATGACGTCACTACCCAAAAGAACCACATGTCCAATTTTGCGACCTAGGCGCACTTCTTTCTTGTAATGATGAAACTTCAAGCCCGGACAACGTGCCATAAGGTGAAGATACGGCCTATACATATCAATCTTGTCTGATCCCAAAATGTTTCCCATCACCGCAAAGGGTGCCGACATTGAGGGATCACCTAGTGGCAAATCTAAAACTGCGCGTAAATGTTGTTCGAATTGCGACGTGACCGAACCCTCTATCGTCCAGTGGGCTGAGTTGTGAGGGCGCATTGCAAGTTCATTAATAAATAATTCATCACCTTTAACGAACATTTCTACCGCCATCACTCCCACAACACCTACCTCTTGAGCGATTTCTAAAGCCAATTTTTGTGCTTTCGTACTAATTTCAGAACTCATGGTTGGGGCAGGTGTGATTGTTAACGTACATATTCCATTGACTTGGACGGTTTGAGTAGGCGCCCATGTCGCTGCCTGCCCATGTGGCGAACGGGCAACCATTACAGCAATTTCATAATCAAAATCTATTAATTCTTCAATCAATACCTTACCGAGCTGTGCAATTACTGAATTCAACTCACTCTCTGAATTTACTTTCCATACTCCTCTGCCGTCATAGCCTCCTGATATCGCTTTGGCAATTAGTGGGAACTCGGCGACTCCGGATGCACTTGTTACAACACTGAATTTTGGCGCCGGAAACTTGCTTAATTTCTTGCGCATCTCCGCTTTATCCTGTGAATAAATGAATGCGCTTGAACTTGGTCTTACTACAACGCCATTGGCTTCAAGGGTTTTTATTACGCTCAATGGAACTAACTCATGCTCGAAAGTTACAACATCACAGTTTTTGGCAAACTCAAGAACGCTAGTTGCATCGAAATAATCTCCAACGACATGTTTAGCGAGTTGAGCTCCGCTCTCACTTGTATCTGTGGCAAATAAGACAAGATTTATTCCAAGGGCGGCGGCTGGCCCAACACTCATACGGGCAAGTTGTCCGGCACCGATTATGCCAACCGTAGGGAAAGAGTCCATCACTGGGTTATCGTAGATGAATTATGTCAGCGGCTTGAACATGCACACCTGAAGCTAAAACTAACTCCCCTTTGCGCGAAATTGAAACTGCCATATCAACTTCACTTTTTTCATCTGGGTATTCCACTCGAACTTCACGCCCAATGGTTGCGCTCAAATCCACGTACTCATCAAAGAATTCATCACTTCCTTTGTCCCATGCGGCAAATTTTTCCTCAAAGCAATTGAGAAAATCAACAAGAATTTCGGTACGAGTCACATTTCGCGCACCCTCGATAAGTAAAGACGTTGCAGTTGGGACTGGAAGTTGGTCAAGACTCATACCGATATTCATTCCTATTCCGATTACGACTCCATCTTCGATAGCTTCAGCAATCAAACCTGCAACTTTTTTCTCATTAATAAGTACATCGTTAGGCCATTTCAACCGTGCACTAAAATTAGACAGAATCTGCGCAACACTTACTCCGGCAATCAAAGGTATACATCCCCAATCCCCGGAGTTGCGTTTCGGTTTGATGTACAAAGAAAACAACAGAGCGCTTCCTGGTGGAGCTTCGAAGCTGCGTGTTAATCGACCGCGTCCAGCGCTTTGGTAATCAGCAACTAATACGTCTCCTGCGGAGGCAGTACCTGCTCGCACCAAACTGACTAGATCATTTTGTGTCGAACCCGTGAGTTCAACCACGCATACTCGCCAGTATCGCCCCACAGTGGCGTTGATAATTGAAGTATCGAAGGGTGCGCTTAGCATTTCAGTGTCCACGCCTAGTACCGTAGGGGTATGAGCCGTGATTTGCATACAACTGCCGGAAAAATCGAAGATTTACGGGCGCGAGTCGAGGAAGCAGTTCATGCAGGTTCTGCTCGTGCTGTAGAAAAACAACATGCAAAGGGTAAAAACACTGCCCGGGAGCGCATTGAGATGCTCGTCGATCACGAGTCATTTACTGAGATTGATGAGTTCGCGCGCCACCGTTCAACGCAGTTTGGAATGGAAAAAAATCGACCGTATGGTGACGGCGTAGTTATTGGCACGGCAACTGTAGATGGCCGCCCTATTGCCTTGTACTCACAAGATTTCACAATTATGGGTGGCTCACTCGGTGAAGTACACGCAGAAAAAATCGTAAAGATTGCAGCCTTTGCATTAAAGAGTGGAATCCCCTTGATTGGAATTAACGACTCTGGTGGTGCGCGAATTCAAGAAGGTGTTGCATCACTATCTGGCTATGGAAAAATCTTTCGGCTCAACACTCGCTCATCGGGTGTTATCCCGCAGATATCGCTAATACTTGGCCCTTGCGCTGGCGGCTCCGCATATTCACCTGCCCTTACTGACTTCACAGTCATGGTTAATGAAACCTCACATATGTTTATTACCGGACCCGATGTAATAAAAACGGTCACAGGTGAAGAAGTGGATATGGAAGAGCTCGGTGGAGCTCGCACACATAACACCAAAACTGGCAACTCCCACTATTTGGCTGAAAATGAGGCCGACGCAATTGATTATGTAAAAGCACTACTTTCTTATCTACCCTCAAATAACATGGATAGTGCGCCACACCTTCCGCCAACTGAATCGCTAGATAAAAAACCCTCAGATTTCGCACTCGATTCGTTGATTCCCGATAATACAAATCAACCTTATGATATGAAAGTTCTAATTCAGGCACTCGTTGACGAGGCTGAATTCCTCGAAGTGCACGCTCTATATGCGCCAAATATAATCGTGGGGTTTGCTCGCATCGAAGGTGAATCAATTGGAATTATTGCTAACCAACCTTCGCAATTAGCTGGCACGCTTGATATTAACTCAAGTGAAAAAGCCGCGCGTTTCTTGCGTTTTTGCGATGCTTTCAATATTCCCATTCTCACCCTTGTTGATGTCCCGGGATTTTTACCGGGTACTGAGCAAGAGTGGGATGGAATCATTCGCCGTGGCGCCAAACTTCTCTATGCCTATGCCGAGGCATCCGTTCCGCTTGTCACGCTCATAACTCGCAAAGCTTACGGCGGAGCTTTTATCGTCATGGGTTCAAAATATCTTGGCAGTGACATTAACTTTGCCTGGCCTAGTGCAGAAATTGCCGTTATGGGTGCACAAGGTGCGGTAAATATTCTCTACCGAAAAGAACTGGTGGACTCTAAGGATCCCGTAGGTAAGCGTGCAGAATTGGTCAATGACTACAACGAGTCGCTAGCCAATCCATACTTAGCTGCAGAGCGCGGCACAATCGATACCGTAATTGAACCAAATCAATCACGTGCTTACATCACAAAAGCCTTTAGGACATTGAAGACTAAGCGAGATACTTTGCCGGCACGCAAACATGGAAATATTCCACTGTAATGCGGTACACAATTGTGAAAGGTGAACCCACGGAAGATGAGGCAATTGCAATCGAATTTGCGATGTCTCACCATAAGCGCGAAGAATTAGTGCCTGTGATTCGAAAAAGCTTATTTGGGCGCCCACAACTTCGAAAGCCTCTTAATGATAATTTCCGCTTCGGAAGAGCTAATTAAAACTTCCATGCCAAAGATAATCCTTGCTTCTGCATCTACTTCGCGTCGTCGTCTATTGGAGTCAGCAGGTTTGAAACCCCTCATTATGGTCAGCCATGTCGATGAAGAGAGTGAATTTATCAATGCACTCGCTCCGAGCGATATGGTAATTACCCTAGCTATCACTAAAGCTCACACAATTCGGGAGCAAATCGATTTCCCGGCAATTATTATCGGCTGCGATTCAACCTTCGATTTCGATGGAAAATCCCTTGGAAAACCCGGCACCCCCGAAATCGCATTCGAGCGCGCAAAGCGCGTTCAAGGTAAATCAGGGCTATTACATACCGGCCACTGCATCATCGATACAACTAAGGATCGTGAAATTTCTAGCATTGTTACGACCAAGGTCACTTTTGACCAGATGAGTGATGATGAGATTAATGACTACGTCGCCAGTGGCGAACCCTTGCATGTTGCTGGTGGTTTTACTCTCGATGGCTTTAGTTCGCCGTTTATCCCGTCCATCGAAGGTGATTACACAAATGTTGTAGGAATATCAATGCCTTTTCTTCGAAGAGCTTTTCTCCAACTCGGATACTCATGGCCAGAAGTTAAGGTGATGCAATGAAGCGCGTTTTGATAGCCAACCGAGGTGAAATTGCGGTTCGTGTAATTCGCGCTTGTAAAGACCATAGTTTAGAGAGCGTTGCCGTTTACTCGGATGAAGATCGCACCGCGATTCATGCAGGGATGGCAGATGCTGCCTATTCCCTTTCCGGAACGACGGCAACTCAAACTTATTTAAACATTGAAAAGTTAATTGCCGTCGCACTTACATCTGGATCTGATGCCGTACATCCAGGTTATGGATTCCTTTCTGAGAATGCAGAGTTTGCCCAAGCCGTCATTGCTGCGGGCTTAACCTGGATTGGGCCTCCACCGGCTGCAATTCGCGCCCTAGGTGACAAAGTCTCCGCACGAAAAATCGCAGCAAAGGCTGGAGCTCCTTTAGTTGCAGGTACTCAAGATCCCGTAGCTGGACATGAAGAAGTCACTGCTTTCGCTAAAGAGCATGGACTTCCCGTAGCTATTAAAGCCGCCCATGGTGGTGGTGGGCGTGGTTTAAAAATTGCTCGGACCATGGAGGAAATTCCAGAGTTATTCGCCTCCGCAGTGCGCGAGGCCATCAGTGGATTTGGTCGCGGTGAGTGTTTTGTTGAGAAATATTTAGATAAACCTCGACATGTTGAAACTCAAGTTCTTATTGATAAGCACGGTCATGCAGTCGTGGTCAGTACTCGCGATTGCTCGCTGCAGCGCCGCCACCAAAAATTAGTAGAAGAAGCACCTGCGCCATTTTTAACCGACGCACAAAATAAAGAGCTGTACCGCTCTAGCAAAGCAATCATGAAGGAGGCTGGCTACATTGGTGCGGGTACATGCGAATTTTTAGTTGGCCTTGACGGCACAATTTCATTTCTTGAAGTGAATACGCGTCTTCAAGTTGAGCATCCCGTCAGCGAAGAAATTACCGGAATAGATTTAGTACGAGAGCAGTTTAGAATTGCAATGGGTGAACCGCTAGGTTTTGATGATCCGATTATTCGTGGCCATTCAATTGAGTTTCGTATCAATGGTGAGGATCCGGGGCGATCTTTTTTGCCAGCTCCAGGTCGCATAAGTAAGTGGGCAACTCCGAATGGACCTGGAGTGCGAGTAGACGCCGGTTTTAAAAGTGGTGACACTATCGGGGGCAACTTTGATTCACTTCTTGCCAAACTAATAGTTACAGGAGCAACGCGCAAGCAGGCAATTGAACGTGCACGCAGAGCGCTGGCAGAGTTCACAATCGATGGTTTAGCGACGGCCTTGCCTTTTCATCGGGCAATTGTTAATGATCCTGCATTTACTGAAGATTTCAAGGTCTATACCAGTTATATTGAAAATGAGTTCGTGAATACGATTCCAGCTTTTACCGCCACGATCGAGCCATTACAAAGCCACATGGCCCCAGAGCATTTGGTCACTGAAGTGAATGGCAAACGCTTTGAAATTTTGGTTCATGCACCAAAGCCTTTAGTTAAACGACATCGTGCTAAAGCAGGCATGAGTGGTGCTTCTAATAGCTCCGGTTTAACCAGTCCTATGCAAGGTACGGTTGTAAAAATCGCGGTCGAGGTAGGATTAATGGTTAAAGAGGGTGACCTCATCATCGTGCTTGAAGCGATGAAGATGGAGCAGCCACTTATGGCCCATAAATCTGGTGTTATAGCTAACCTCACTACCGTCATCGGAGCCACAGTTTCAAGTGGCACGATACTGTGTGACATTATTGATGTATGACTTCGAGCGAACTCCTATATAGCGATCCAATGGCTGCAGCGAGCGCAGCTGCCCAAGAAATTATTAAACACACAGGAGTTGCCGCTCACGATGTTGCCCTCATCATGGGCTCCGGTTGGGTAAGTGCAGCCGATGCTTTGGGCGCACCTTCCTTTGAATGCAATGCCGAAGAGTTAACTGGTTTTTTGCCTCCAACGGTTGAAGGGCACTCTGGAAAAGTTCGTTCATATGGAATCGAGACTGAGGGAAAGAACCTTCGTGTCCTGGCTTTTCTAGGACGCACACATTTATATGAAGGCAAAGGCGTTGAACCCGTGGTTCATAGCGTCCGCGTCGCGGTTAAGGCAGGTTGCACAATAATCATTCTGACAAATGCATGCGGTGGAATTAATACAAAGTACAGTGTTGGACAGCCCGTTTTGATTCGTGATCACATCTCTTTAACTGCAGTGTCACCTCTTTCTGGTGCAACTTTTGTAGATCTCACTGACCTATACAGCAAGCGAATCCGTGAGATTGTGAAGCGGGAGGACGCAACTCTCGATGAGGGTGTCTATGTTCATTGGCGTGGCCCAACATATGAAACACCTGCAGAGATTCAGATGATGCG
>CAYGHJ010000044.1:0-8534 GCA_964349605.1 uncultured Candidatus Planktophila sp.
ATTGAAGCTATTAAAGGAATTTCTGTAGTAGTTAATCAAGGCGAAATTGTTACTTTAATCGGTGCAAATGGCGCAGGTAAGACAACGACGCTTAAAACGATTTCAGGCCTTCGTAAAGTATCAAGCGGTGCGATTATATTTGATGGCCAAGATATTTCTAGAGTTCCAGCACATGAGAGGGTCGATCTTGGAATCTCACAGGCCCCAGAAGGACGCGGAATCTTTCCTGGTATGACGGTTTTGGAAAATCTCGAGATGGGAAAGTTTCACCGCAAAAATCGTCGACATGAAATGAGTGAGGATCTCGATAAAATTTATGCGCTCTTTCCACGTTTGAAGGAACGCACTGCGCAGACTGGTGGAACTTTATCCGGGGGAGAGCAGCAGATGTTGGCAATTGGCCGCGCCTTGATGGCCCGTCCTAAAGTTTTGCTCCTTGATGAACCATCAATGGGACTTGCGCCTCAAATGATTGCAAATATCTTTCGGATCATTACCGAGATAAATAAAACTGGCGTGACTATTCTGCTCGTTGAGCAAAATGCACAGCAGGCCTTGCAGCGTGCACATCGTGCCTACATTCTAGAGACCGGCAATGTCGTTAAAGAGGCTGCCGCGGCCGATCTTCTCAATGATCCAGCGGTGCGCGAGGCATATCTTGGTACTGGGGCGCACGGCTAGGGTTTTAGCGTTCTGCGAGAATTAAGCAAGTCAAACGCGCGGTACAGGTTCTCTCTCCACGCTCATTTGTGAGAACAATGTCCCAGCTACACAATGTTTTTCCCAGAGAGATCGCAGTAGCCGTGCCAGTTATAAGTCCGGTAGTTGCCGTCTTATGATGCGTTGCATTTATCTCTATACCTACTACTTTTCGATCTGCGCCAGCGTGAATCCATGATCCAAAAGAGCCCAGAGTTTCAGCTAAAACAACGCTGGCTCCACCGTGCAAAATTCCCATTGGTTGCGTGTTGCCTTCTACTGGCATAGTTCCAATCAATCGACCTGGTTCGGCGAGGATTATTTTAATTCCCATTTTTTTATCCAAGGCACCCTCACCTCGGTCTTGATAAATTTTAAGCAACTCTTCATTGTTCATGTCACATAGTCTACCCTTCAATCTAGTATGAGCACATGAGCAAACGCCTATTACTTATCGATGGGCACTCAATGGCATATCGTGCTTATTTCGCACTTCCCGCAGAAAACTTCACAACAGCGAGCGGGCAACACACAAATGCTATTTATGGATTTGCCACGATGTTGCTCTCGTTGCTAACTAGTGAAAAGCCAACACATGTCGCAGTGGCTTTTGATGTGTCCAGAAAAACCTTTCGTTCCGAGATATTTCCGGAATACAAAGCAAATCGCTCGAAAACTCCCGACGAATTTCGATCCCAAATGTCGTATCTTCGTGAACTTGTAACTGCATTTGGAATTACTAGCTTCGAAGTAGATGGTTATGAGGCCGACGATATTTTGGCGACGATTGCTAAACGTGCAGAACGAGAAGGATTCGAGACCTTAATTTGTACAGGCGACCGTGATTCTTTTCAATTAGTCAACGAAAAGACAACAGTGCTATATCCAAAACGTGGAGTAAGTGACTTAGCGCGCATGACCCCGATGGCGGTCCAAGAAAAATATGGCATGCCCCCAGCACAGTATCCTGACTTTGCGGCGCTACGCGGAGATCCAAGTGATAATTTGCCATCCGTACCAGGTGTCGGTGAAAAAACTGCATCTAAATGGATTGTGGAGTATGGATCACTTAAAGAGCTCATCGCTAATGCGGATAAGTTAGGCGGTAAAGCCGGTCAATCACTTCGTGATTCAATTGATAACATAATTCTAAACAGTGAATTAACTCAGTTGATTGCAGACGTGCCAATCGATTTTACGATTGATAACTTGGCTTGGGTAGGAGTTGATGAAGGCCGTACGAATCCACTCTTTGATATTTTGGAGTTTAAAACCCTTAAAGATCGAATTAAGCCGATTGTGTTTAAGGGAAAATCGACGCATATAGTTGAACCTGAATACATGCTCTTCGCCGATGAAATGGCAGAAGGAGTTTTAACACCTAAAGAAGCCGATGCAAAGATTGCAGCACACTCGGGGTCAATTGCAGTTGCATACGCACTGCAAGAAGAAAAACTGCACCGATATGCCGTCGCACTTTCTGCGGAAGATGTTTTCCTCGTGCATGCCTCAAAAATGGGAGATTGGGCTGGAGATCCCAATATTAAGAAAATTGCACATGATGCAAAGACTCTTGCTCGTAATTATCCTTTTTCTGGAGTTGAGTTTGACACTGCGATAGCGGCATATCTTGTTAATCCAGGAGTACGCGCTCAAGAACTTTCAGATCTTCAGGAACGGTGGGGAGATGGCTCTGTAATCAATACTTCAACCCCTGAACAAGAGTTATTGACTTCAGCGCGTGCACTTTTTTCCTTGCGCCTTTCACTTACGAGAGAGCTTACTGAACGCGGCTTATTTCAACTCTTCGTTAATATAGAACTTCCCATTGCCGAACTTCTTGCACGCATGGAACATGTGGGAATCGCTGTTGATCGCAAAAGGTTGGAGAAACTTTATGAGTTTTTCGAGGGAGAAGTTGCGCGTGAAACTAAGGCCGCACATGAATGCGTGGGTCATGAATTTAATGTTGGATCGCCTAAGCAACTTCAAGTCGTTCTTTTCGATGAGCTTAATCTTCCTAAAACTAAAAAAATCAAGACTGGTTATACGACCGACGCCGAAAGCTTGGATTGGCTCCATCAACAAACTGGTCATCCCTTGTTGACGCATCTTCTTCGAATTCGCGAGACGAAAAAGTTAGCGACAACTATTGATGGATTGATTGCTGAAATCGCCACCGATGGACGTATACATACTCACTTTGGGCAAACAGTGACATCGACTGGCCGCCTTTCATCTATTGGCCCTAACCTACAAAATATCCCCGTTCGAACAGAAGAGGGTCGCTCTATAAGAGACGCATTTGTTGCAGGTCAAGGTTATATAGGCCTGCTAACGGCCGATTACAGCCAAATCGAGATGCGGATCATGGCTCATCTATCCAACGATGAAAAACTTCTAGCTGCTTTCGAGTCGGGTGAGGATCTACATGCCACAATCGCAGCCGTTATATTCGGTGTTAAGGCCCATGATGTTAATCCCGAAATGCGGCGACAGATTAAAGCGATGTCATACGGGCTTGCATATGGTTTATCCTCATTTGGACTCTCGGCACAGTTAGGAATTAGTCCAGCCGAAGCTCAGATTTTGATGGATACATATTTTGAGCGTTTTGGCGGAATTCGAGATTACTTAAAGACTGTAGTTGAGGATGCGCGGAAAGTTGGATACACCGAAACTATTCTGGGCCGTCGCCGCTATTTACCAGACCTCATGAGCGATAACCGTCAACGCCGTGAAGTTGCAGAACGGATGGCGCTCAATGCTCCTATTCAAGGTTCAGCTGCCGACATCATTAAGTTAGCTATGCTCAAAGTTCAAACGGCAATAGAGAATGAAAAACTTCATTCACGTCTATTGCTTCAGATTCATGATGAATTAATTATAGAAGTTGTTGAAGGCGAAGAAGAAGTAATCACTGCCCTTGTAAAGCGCGAGATGGGATCTGCATATCCGTTGAAAGCTCCACTTGATGTTAGCGCAGGTTTAGGGCTGACTTGGCATGATGCTGCTCATTAAGTAACTAGGAAGTAGTTGGTGAATTATCCTCTATAGCTTTTAAATCCTCTTCGTCGGTCGGGATTCGATTGGCTGCACTCAGACGTTTTTTTCCGACTGTCAGGACAATGTTTCCAACTCCAATTGAGACCGCTGTTAAAGCTAAACAGAATTGGGGTGAAATTGTTTCGGATAACACGCCGCCCACTGCAGCTCCCAACGACATGACACTTCCCTCTACTGTCCATAGCCAGGCCATGTAGGCAACGGCAGATCCTTTGGGCCGCACTGCCTCCATGACTTCCCAGTAAAAGACTTGTATTGCTCCTCCAACAAAACCAAGGAGCGCTCCTGCAATTGCCATTGACCACCCAGGATATGTAAATGCAATTGGAATCGAAACAAGAAACCAAATAAAATAGGTCTTTCGCATCGCAGAGAGTGAAGAGGTGCGCCTTGACAGTAAACCGGCAATTAATCCACCAATAATGCTAGAGATGCCCATGGCAGCAAATACCCACGCAGTGCGATGAGCAACATTTTCAATAGTTGCAAATGCTGGCACTGCAACATCAAAGAGTCCCCAACCGAAGCCAATAAATGAACCTTCAAGCATCATGAGGCGAAGCGCCGGATTACGCCAAAGCGACTGTGCGCCACTCTCTTTCTTTTCTGGTTTCCAATCTCTTGAAACCGATGCAACGGCTAATGCGCCTCCGCCCAAACTCATAAGAATTGCTGCGGTTAATAAGGCGCTTCCTGGATATTTCGATAAGGCTAAAGATGTTGCAATGACCGGACCAATAACTCCTGCTGTATTCATCACCGATGTATCAACAGCGTAAGCAGTACGAAGAAAATCTTGCGGAACAATTGTTTTCCAGAGTGGCCGAACGGATAAATTTATCGGCGGAGCAGTAAGTCCCATAATCGCTGCCATCACTACGATGAATGTCGCCGAGTGAGAAATGTTAACCATGATCATCATGGAGGCATACCCTGGTACGAGGATTCTAAGTGGCCACTTCTGACCATATCTATCCATAATCGATCCACGAACTCCGGCGGTTAATGAGCCAGCTAATGAATTAACGCCTATGACTAATCCTGCCAGAGCAATAGAACCAGTCTCCTGCTCGGCTTTAAAAAACAGCGAAAGACCGACCATTCCATAGGCAATTCGAGCAGGAAATGCCGCCAAAACCAGAACCCAAACATTGGGCATGGCAAATAGTTGGCGATATCGATTCATAACGCAGATAAGTCTAACGAAAGAGCCATACTCCATGTGTGGATTTGCTCTTGAGTACACAGAAACCGTACCCTTGCCCTCCAGCCGCAAATGCGGGAACTACTACTCATATATCCCTACGGAGCACACTTGTCTACAACACCAGTAATCGCAGTAAATGACATTGGATCAGCAGCTGATTTTCTAGCGGCAATTGAAGGAACAATTAGAAATTTTAATGACGGAGATCTCGTCACCGGAACAATCGTTCAAGTTGGTCGCGAGGAAGTTCTCGTTGACATCGGATATAAAACAGAGGGTGTAATTCCTTCACGCGAGCTTTCAATTCGCCACGATGTAGACCCACATGAGATTGTAAAAGTTGGAGAAAGTATTGAAGCTCTTGTTCTTCAAAAAGAAGATAAAGAGGGTCGCCTCATCCTTTCAAAGAAGCGCGCACAGTACGAGCGTGCATGGGGAGATATCGAGGGCAAGAAAGAGCGTGACGAAGTTGTCATCGGAACAGTTATTGAGGTTGTTAAGGGCGGACTTATTGTCGATATCGGACTTCGTGGCTTCTTGCCAGCATCCCTTGTTGAAATGCGTCGTGTCCGTGATTTAACACCATACATTGGTAAGCAGGTCGAAGCACGCATCATTGAGCTAGATAAGAACCGTAACAACGTAGTTCTTTCTCGTCGTGCATTTCTCGAGCAGACTCAATCAGAGTCCCGTACAACATTCCTTAATCAGCTTCAAAAAGGCCAAGTTCGCGCAGGTGTCGTTTCATCGATCGTTAACTTTGGTGCCTTCGTTGATCTAGGCGGGGTAGATGGACTCGTTCACGTCTCAGAACTCTCATGGAAGCATATTGATCATCCAGGTGAAGTTGTTGAAGTTGGCGATGAAGTAACCGTTGAAGTTCTTGAAGTAGATTTCGAGCGCGAGCGTGTATCACTCTCACTCAAAGCAACTCAGGAAGATCCATGGCAGGCATTTGCTCGCACTCACACAATCCACCAAGTGGTACCAGGTGTTGTCACAAAGCTCGTTCCATTCGGAGCTTTCATCCGTGTCCATGAGGGCATTGAAGGTCTTGTTCACATCTCTGAACTTGCTGAGCGCCATGTCGAAATTCCAGAGCAGGTCGTTGCAGTTGACGATGAGCTCTTTGTAAAGATTATCGACATTGATCTTGAGCGTCGTCGCATCTCACTCTCACTTAAGCAGGCTAATGAGGGACATGAGATTGAAATCGAAGCTTTTGATCCAACTCAATATGGAATGGCCGCTCGCTACGATGCAGAAGGAAACTTCATCTACCCAGAAGGTTTTGATTCTGAAACCCAAGAGTGGAAGCCAGGACATGAAAAGCAGCGCGAAGAGTGGGAGCTTCAGTACACCCAGGCTCAAGAGCGTTTCTTGGCACACAAAAAACAAAAGGCCGAAGCTAAGGCCGCTGATGCAGCTGCTTCACCAGAAGATGCTGTCGCTGAGTCCGCACAAGAGGTTGTTGCGCCAGAATAAAGAAGTTATGACTGGGGCTCGGCATAACTGCCGGGCCTTTTTCATTTTTTAAAGAGAGTCCAGTAGAAGTAAGTGAGGTTAAAAAACTACAGCTCGCGTCTTCACTGGACTCCTTTAAAAATGCACTGCATATTGACGCTATTCTTTGAGCATGCGCGTCATAGGCTTAACCGGCGGAATTGGAAGTGGTAAATCTCTGGCCGCCGAATACTTTGCAGATCTCGGGGCGTTAGTCATTGATGCCGATCAATTAGCGCGTGCAGCTATTGAACGTGGATCGAAGGGTTTCGATAAAGTTGTTGCGCTGTTTGGTGATTCAATTTTGAAAAATGGCGAGATAGATCGTCGAGCTTTAGGTGAGTTAGTTTTTAGAGATCCGACTAAGAAAGCTGCATTGGAAGCGATTATTCATCCGTGGGTGCGCAGCGAGTTCGAGGCAGCCGTTCTCTCTCTGAGCGGAAATCAAACTTTGGTCTATGAGATTCCACTTCTCTTTGAAACCGGCGGGGCTGATCGCTTTGATACTGTTATTACGGTTGAGGCAGCGATGGACAAGCGCATCGAGCGGTTGCGAGAAAAAGGGTTGCACCCATCGGAGATCCAGGCTCGCATAGCGGCACAGGCCTCACGAGAGGAGAGGGTTTCCATCGCCGACTTCGTCATAGAAAACAGCGGCTCTAAGGATGACTTGCTTCGTCAAGTGGAAAACATTTGGGATGGCTTAACTCACACATCTAACTAGAATTATCCAATGCGCCCGATATCGGATTTACAACGAACAGTCGAGCCATTTCAAGTTATCAGTGATTATGTGCCGGCCGGTGATCAGCCTGAAGCGATAGCTGAAATTGCTCGGCGATTTGCTGCAGGGGAGCAGGATGTAGTACTTCTCGGTGCAACGGGTACGGGCAAGTCGGCTACTACCGCGTGGCTCATTGAAAAACTTCAGCGACCAACACTTGTTTTAGCTCCAAATAAAACTCTAGCCGCCCAGTTAGCCAATGAGTTTCGAGAGCTTCTGCCCAATAATGCGGTTGAATACTTTGTTTCCTATTATGACTATTACCAGCCAGAGGCCTATGTTCCCCAGACTGATACCTTCATTGAGAAAGATTCCAGTGTTAACGACGAAGTCGAGCGCTTGCGCCACTCAGCTACTAACTCGCTTTTAACTCGTAGGGATGTCATCGTCGTCGCAACGGTTTCATGTATATATGGACTTGGCACTCCTCAGGAGTACATAGATCGAATGGTCACCCTTCGAGTCGGGGATGAAATCGAGCGCAACGCTCTGCTGCGGCGATTTGTTGATGTGCAGTACAAGCGCAATGACGTTGCATTTGAAAGAGGAACTTTCAGGGTTCGCGGTGACACAATCGAAATCATTCCAATGTATGAAGAGCTGGCGATTCGCATTGAGATGTTTGGAGATGAGATTGAAAAAATCTCAACTTTGCACCCACTTACTGGAGAGATAATCCGGGATGAAACAGAGATGTACATCTTTCCAGCAACACACTATGCCGCCGGTCCTGAAACAATTAAACGCTCTATTGGTGATATTGAAGATGAACTGCAGATTCAATTGAAAACCTTTGAAAATCAGGGCAAGTTACTTGAAGCCCAGCGTTTGCGTATGCGCACTACCTTTGATGTTGAAATGATGGAACAAATCGGTTTCTGTAGTGGTATTGAAAACTATTCACGGCATTTAGATGGGCGGGCAGCTGGATCTGCTCCAAACTGTTTACTCGACTATTTCCCGGAGGATTTTCTAGTTGTCATTGATGAAAGCCATGTGACCGTTCCCCAACTCGGTGCAATGTTCGAAGGCGATGCCTCAAGAAAACGTACCCTTGTCGAACATGGATTTCGCTTGCCGAGCGCCTTAGATAACCGGCCACTTAAGTTTCCAGAGTTTTTAGAACGTACCGGCCAAAAGCTCTACCTTTCTGCCACTCCTGGTAAGTATGAGATGGCCAAAGTCGATGGTGATGTAGTTGAGCAAGTGATTCGACCAACTGGATTAGTTGATCCCCAAATCGTAATTAAGCCAATTAAAGGCCAAATTGATGAT
>CAYGHJ010000045.1:0-8364 GCA_964349605.1 uncultured Candidatus Planktophila sp.
TGGCACGAGCTTGCCCAGATTAACTAGAATCGTATAGGATTTCTTATGACATTAAACCCCCAAGCAGAAGCGCTTTTAGCACTAGGTGTTGGATTACCCCACTTAGTCGATCAAGGAGTGTATACAGCGCGAAGTAATTCGCATGCAGAGCCAGACTTAGGTGGAGCGCTAAATCCACGAGTTGAAATTAAAGATAGATATTTTACATCGAGCACAGCCGATATTCCGATGCATATTTACACACCAAAGGGTCCGGGTCCATTTAACGCCCTAGTTTATTTTCATGGTGGAGGTTGGGTTATAAACTATGTTGGAAAATATGATGCCCAACTAGGTGACATGGCCGAGAAAATAAATTCGGTTATTATCTCGATTAATTACCAAAAAGCCCCAGAGCACAAATTCCCTATTCCATTTAATGATTGCTATGAGGGTCTTGAGTGGGTCGTAGCACATGCGGAAGAACTCAATATAAATACGGAGAAAATTGGAGTAGGAGGCGACAGCGCTGGCGGCAATTTGGCTTCGGCGGTTGCATTAGCGGCCCGTGATCGCGGTGGCATAAAACTCGCCTATCAATGGCTAATTTACCCGTGCAATGGACCGGAGTTTGTAGATTCTCCTGATGTTCCCAATGCACTAAATTATGGACTCGATCAGCGTGGAATGAAATGGTTATGGGAACAATATATAAAGCCATCCGATCGAACTAATCCATATGCAGTGCCCCATGCTGCGAAAACCTTTGAAGGTTTGCCGCCAACTGTGCTGATTACTGCTGAATACGATGTACTCCGTGCCGATGGCATCGCCTATAGAGATAAATTACTGGCAGCAGGCGTTCCTGTGGCCTACAAAGATTGCATAGGAATGATTCATGGATTCTTTAACTACGGTAAATATATCGATGAGGGAATCAATATTCGAAATTATTTTGCCGATGAAATTAATCGTATTCTCGGATCGTAAGAGATGATTACGCTGCTTAGAGGTATGACGTGGGATCATCCTCGTGGTCTTGACTCATTGGTAGCATCAAATGAAGAGTTAGAGAAAAACTTGGGAATAAGTATTTCCTGGGATGCACGTTCTCTTTTGGCTTTTGGAGACCAACACATTTCCGAGTTCTATAAGGATTATGATTTAATGGTCATCGACCATCCCCATGTACCCGATGCCGTGCATGCACATGCAGTGGTTGATTTTGAACGTGTCGCATCGCAGAGACAGTTGGATTTGCTTTCAAGGACCTCAGTAGGGCAATCGCATGACTCTTACATTTACCAGGGAAAACACTGGGCGCTAGCCATAGATACTGCGGCACAAGTAAGTGCATTTCGCGCCGATAAGGCAGAGCGCGCTCCGGTCTATTGGAGCGATGTTTTTGATTTGGCACGTCAGGGGCAGTTGCTCTGGGCGCACAAACCAGTCGATGCATTTAGTACTTTTGCAACTTTAATGGCACAGAAGGGCGCACCACTGTGCTCAGAGGGTAACTACCTCAATCACGACACGGCACTCGAAGTTCTCACATTCATGTGCGAACTTGCATCGCTGGTACCGGATTTTTGTGCGACAAGCAATCCAATCGACATTGCTGAAATTCTCAGCACTGGTGATGATTATGCACACGGAGTCTGTATGTATGGATATAGTAATTACTCGCATAAGGGTTTCAGGAACTATCGATTAACCTATGACGATCTTCCATCTTTCGACGGTCATGCGACAGGTTCTCAATTGGGTGGAGCTGGAATTGCGGTGTCAAGCGCGAGTTTAAATATCGAAAAAGCCGCACAAGCGGCAATCCTCTTAGCTCTGCCCGATATTCAAGCTTCTATATATGGACTCAGTGGTGGTCAGCCCGGAAATTTAGTGGCCTGGAAAAATGACGTGCTGAATCGAAAGACAGATAATTTCTTTCGCAATACCTTACGCACCCTCGAAGGTGCTTGGGTCAGACCACGAGTTTTAGGTTGGCCAGATGTTCAGTTTGAAAGCTCGCAGATCATTCACAAAGCTTTGCTCTCGCGAACGGTCAATCCTAATATTATTTCGGAGATCGCTTCGACATATGAGAAGAATGTGAAAGAGTAGTTCACATGAATATGTACTTTGAAGATTATGTAGTGGGTAGTATGCGAACGTCAATAGGGCGAACAATCACTGAGACTGACATTGTGGTTCACGCAGGTCAAACGGGTGATTTCTTTCCACATCACATGGATGCCGAATGGTGCAAAACTCAGCCATTTGGGGCACGCATGGCCCACGGAACGTTAGTTCTTTCGGTATCGGTTGGAATGCTTGCAGGTGAGATAAATGAATCGGCAATGAGTTACGGATACGACAAAGTTAGATTTGTTGCGCCCGTTTATATTGGCGACACCATTACTTCAAAGGCCGAAATCATCGCAAAACGTGAGCATGCTAAGAGGCCAGAGGATTTTGGAATGGTCGATGAACAAGTAAGCGTAATAAATCAAAAAGGTGAGACAGTAATCGCTTTTACGCATCTATATTTAGTGAATCGGAAGAAATCATGAATCTAATCCATCTAGATCCACGTGTTCGCACGGCAATGGTGAGTGATTCTCTCGATGTAGTGGGAGTTCGCAATAACGTAATGGACTCATCAATTCGCGCTTTGCGTCCGCATATGCGGGCAGTTGGCCTTGCCGCCACTATTGAATTTGAGCCAAGTTCAGAAATTGTTCAGGGAGATCCCTACGGAGCGGCTATTGATTTCTTAGATACCTTGCAAGAGGGCCAATTGGCCATTGTTGCAACAGGCGGCAGAGATGATTCTGCATTTTGGGGTGAGCTCTTTAGCGCCGCAGCAAAGGGCAGAGGAGCTACCGGCATGGTCAGCGATGGACCTCTTCGTGATACCGAGGCCATAGTCAATTTAGGTTTCGATGTTTTTGGCGCATCGATGCGACCAATTGATTACAAAGGTCGTATGCGCGTTGCGGCAGTCGGCACCGTTGTTGTTTGCGGTGGCGTTGAAGTTCATCCGGGGGATGCAGTAATTGCAGATGCAGACGGAGTTGTCGTAGTGCCAAGACTTCATATAGATAGCGTCTTCGAACTTGCCAATGCACGTGCTCAGAGTGAAAAAAGCGTTTTAAAGGATTTGCTCGCAGGAAAATCAGTCAGAGAAGTATGGGATGCCTACGGTGTTCTGTAATTTTCAAAAGAAAAGGAGTAAGTGATGGCAGCTAAGAAGTTAATTGATTCGCATCAACACTTATGGGTAATGAGCGAGCGGGCATATAGCTGGATCGCCCCTGAATATGGCCCACTTTACGACGATTTCACTCCCGAACGCCTTGCCCCCGAGATAAGCGCATCGGGCGTGACTTCCTCAGTGCTTGTTCAAGCCGCAGACACCTATGACGATACTTTCTATATGCTCGATGTTGCTGCGCACTCTGATTTCGTAATCGGGGTAGTTGGGTGGGTTCCATTCGAACGACCAAATGAGGCACGTGCTGCAATTGAACTCTTTAAAAAGAACCCTTATTTAAAAGGTTTTAGAAATCTCACGCACGACTACAGCAATCCTAAGTATGAATCAGATCCAGCATGGATATTGCGCCCAGAGGTCTTGCAGACTATTGGACTTATTGAAAAATCTGGATTGAGCTTTGATTACGTTGCAGTCAATAGCGACCACATCAAAAATATTCCAATTCTTGCAAAGAAGTTTCCCGATTTGAAGATTGTTATAGATCATTTCGCAAAGCCCAATATCGCCGACAAAGTAATGGAGCCGTGGGCAGAACTTATGGCCGAATGCGCAACGTATCCAAATGTCTATGCGAAATTGTCTGGTCTCAATACCGCATCTTCTCCTGAATGGAGTTATTCCGATTGGGAGCCATACGTTGATCACATCATCGCAAAGTATGGTGCGAATCGAACAATGATGGGCGGAGATTGGCCGGTATGTATCTTGTCTGGAGATTACGTCAAAGTCTGGAAAGCACAGTTAGATGTTATTTCTAAGTACTCAGAAACTGATCAAGAGTGGCTCTGTTATAAGAGCGCTGAAAATTTCTATAACCTTTAACAACTAGTAGGGGAGATACACATGCAACGTTTTGCCTCCGTCATAGGGATCAAGCCTGAGCACCGAGAAGAGTACGAACGGCTCCATGCTGCCGTGTGGCCCGAAGTATTGGCGCAAATTGCCACGAGCAATATCCGTAACTACTCCATTTATCGATATGGAGAACTGCTCTTTTCATATTTCGAGTATGTGGGCGATGATTTTGAAGGCGACATGGAGGCTATGGCGCAAGATCCAACTACGCAGAAGTGGTGGGATGTCTGTAAACCATTACAAACTCCGCTCCAAGACCGTGCCGAGGGCGAATGGTGGGCATCGATTCCAGAGGTTTTCCACGTTGACTAATAAATCTGACCTGCCTTTAGATGGAATCCTTGTTCTGGATTTCAGTCAGTTTCTAGCAGGACCCGTAGCAGCAATGCGGTTGGCCGATTTAGGCGCGCGTGTTATTAAAATCGAACGCCCAGGAGTTGGAGATATAGGAAGAACTCTCGCATTTGCAGGTTTAGCACGTGATGGGGACACGCTCTCTTTTCACATGATGAATAGGAATAAAGAGAGTTTCGCTGCAGATCTTAAGAACTCAGAGAGTTTGCAAGAGGTTTGGAAGCTCATTGAAAAGGCCGATGTAATTATTCAGAACTTTCGTCCAGGAGTTATTGAACGCCTTGGATTGGGCTATGAAGAGGTTAAAAAGCGCAACCCGCGAATTGTTTATGGAAGCGCTACGGGATATGGGTCGACGGGTCCGTTTAAAGATCGGCCAGGTCAAGACTTATTAGCCCAATCTATTTCAGGTCTTCCTTGGCTCAACGGTAAGGCAGGTGATCCGCCAGTCCCGGTTGGTTTAGCAGTAGCCGATATCTTTACATCCACTCATTTAGCGCACGGAGTGACTGCACTCTTGCTGCGTCGCGAACGAACAGGCAAAGGGGGAGTTGTTGAATCAAGCTTGCTTGAATCAATGCTGGATCTTCAATTTGAGCTCATTACCGCAAATCTTTTTGATCCAAGCGTCATAGTCAAGCGAGGAAGTGGTGCACACGCATTTCTTCCAGCACCTTACGGTATTTATAAAACATTAGATGGATATATGGCAATTGCAATGACACCAATTCCAGCACTTGGAAAACTACTTAGCTTAGATTTGGATATCTACGAGGATCCTAAGAGTTGGTGGAGCGAGCAAGAAGCTATTACAAACATTCTCTCGGCACGTCTCTCAACTCAGAAGACTGAGCACTGGTTAGAGATCTTAGATGCTGCCGATATTTGGTGCGCTCCAGTGCTTACTTTACCTGAGTTAATCGCACATGATGGATTCAAAGAATTGGATATGGTTCAGAGCGTTACCCGTACTTCAATAGATGGTCTTGAGGACATCACAATTGAAACAACGCGCTCACCGATTCGAATTGATGGGTACCCAGTCAAGAGCTCTAAAGGAGCACCCCATGTCGGTGAAGATACTGAAAAAATTCGCAAAGAGTTCGGGATATAGGAAGGTTACGAAAAATGAAGAACCCAAATCCAGATCCGGTAGCACGTTATGAGATTCCTGTCTGGAATCAAGATGTGCAACTGTATGAAGATTATGAAGTGGGTGAAGTAGATCGCTCTCTTCGCCGGACGATTTCTGAGGGTGAGGTAATGCTCTTTAACTCGCTCGTGTTGGACATGCATCCCTATGTGGGAGATGATATTTGGGCCCGCGAGCACGGATTATTTAAACGCCGCTTAGTTCCGGGTGCGATGGTCTTTAGTTATGGTTTAGGTCTTTTCGCTCATAACAACGTAAACACATTTAGCTATGGCTACGACAAACTACGCTTCATCAAACCAACATTCATTGGCGACACTATTTATGGAATGCGCACTTTGCTTGAAAAGACACCTAAGTACGAAACTATGGGCCTTATTCGAGTTAGCTATGAGATTTTTCGTGCTGATAATGAAGAGCTTGTGCTCTACACCGAACACTTACAGACCGTTCTTTATCGCACGACTCAAGCTGCAAATATTGCGACCGAGGTAAAGGAGTAAGTCTATGATTGACCAGTTCAAAGAAGTTGCCGATGCAGTTCGACTTGAAATCCCAAAGGCACATCGAGTACCTGTTGCAATAGTTGGGGCAGGTGGAATAGTCGACGGAGCACATCTACCTGCATATAAAAAAGCCGGACTAGATATCGTCGGAATCACCGATGTTGACGTAGCCAAAGCCAATGATGTTGCCGCGCGACATGGAATCACGAAGGTTTATTCGAGCCTTGATGAAATGCTGTCAGAATCCAATGCGGTCATCTTTGATATAGCTGTTCCTGCAGTTACCCAACCCCAACTTTTTGAGAAAATTGCACGTGCCGGTAAACATATTTTGGCGCAAAAACCTATGGCTACGACGGTTGAAGCCGGAGTCACAATGGCTGATTTAGTTGATGAATTTAAGATTATTGCCGGAGTTAATCAGCAGCTGCGTTTCGATGAGGGTGTTGCGGCTGCACATAAAATGGTGGAGCTCGGTTGGATTGGCCAAGTCAGCAACTTCTCGTTGAACGTTAATTTGGTTACTCCATGGGAGTTATGGCCTTGGGCTAAAGATCTTGAGCGCCTTGAAATTATGCTTCACTCAATTCATTATCACGATCTCATTCGTTGGTTCCTAGGGGATCCTGAAACTGTATTTTGCGTAGCGGGCCGTACGAATGGCCAGTATCCAAAGGGAGAAACCCGCACTATAAGTACATATAAATATGAGGGTGGTGTGTCAGCGCTCGTTCATGCCAATCATGTAAATCGTGGTGGAGATAACTATGCCGAGTATCGAATTGATGGTGACAAAGGATCCATTCGTGGCACATTAGGTTTGTTGTATGACTATCCAAGTGGTCGCGTAGATACTCTAGAAGTTAATTCGCAGGTAGTACCGACCGATGGGTGGATGCCTTACCCAGTTACTACTCGTTGGATTCCTGACGCCTTCATTGGCACAATGGGTTCGGTAATGTCGGCAATTGCTACTGGAAGCGAAGTGCGTTCTTCGGTGCGAGATAATGTAAACACTCTCAAACTTGTACAAGCTCTGTATCGCTCTATGGATAATGGAACTTCCGTTGACCTCTAGTTCGCTCTTTGACTTGACTGGAAAGACGGCGGTAATTACTGGCGGCAACGGAGGAATAGGTTTGGGTTGCGCACGTGGTCTTGCTAAATCAGGTGCCAATATTGTGATCTGGGCGCGCGATGGCGGCAAAAACACCACAGCAATCAATGAGTTGAAGGCGCTAGGCGTAAAAGCATCTTCTTATCAAGTCGATGTCACTTCGAGAAGCGAACTTGAAAAGGTTACTGCAGCAACAGTTTCGGATTTTGGTGGGATTGATATTTTAGTCGCTAACGCTGGGGTTAATATTCGAATGCGCCCAGAAGAACTTAGTGACGAAATCGTTGATCAGATGATTGATGTCAATCTTAAGGCAGTCTTTATCTGTGCTCAGTTGGTCTATCCAGAGATGAAGAAGCGCGGCGGAGGCAAGATAATCCTGATCGGCTCACTCACAAGTCTTCAAGGATTTGGACTTGCTCCGATTTATTCGGCGACTAAAGGCGCAATAGTCCAGTTAGGTAAGTCATTGGCGGCAGCATGGGGCGCTGACAATATTCAAGTAAATACAATTTTGCCTGGTTGGATTACTACTGAGATGACATCGGTTACTCGCGCCATTCCGGGTCTACCCGAGCATGTACTCTCGCGCACACCTGCAGGGCGTTGGGGTTCGCCATCGGACTTTGAAGGAATTACTAATTTTTTTGCATCACCTGCATCTGATTTCGTGACAGGAACCGAAATTGCGATAGATGGTGGCTTTTCTAGTACGTTAGCTATTTTCGATCTTCCTAAGGATTGAGTTATTTCTTATAGTCGATAGTTTTTGAAACTATCTCACCGATTCCTTCAATACCTGTTCGAATAATTTGACCGGCATGCAGATAGACAGGTGGCTTAAAGCCTAGACCGACACCAAAAGGTGTTCCGGTGTTGATGATGTCACCTGGGAAAAGTTCCATGAACTGGCTGATGTACCAAACAATATGATTGATTCCAAAGAGAAGATCATCCGTATTTGAATCCTGCTTCATAACGCCGTCTACTTCACACCACAAACGTAGATTGTGGGGATTGATTGAATCTTGTGTGGCTATACAAGGCCCAATCGGATTAAAAGTAGGGAAGGACTTTCCCTTTACCCATTGGCCCGATCGTTCAATCTGCCAATGTCGCTCACTTA
>CAYGHJ010000046.1:0-8356 GCA_964349605.1 uncultured Candidatus Planktophila sp.
ATATAAATCCCATTTTTCGGCAACACCTGGAAGTTCGCGATGTGCTCGGACAAGTGGAGAGGTGTCAACAGGGAAACCCATCACGAAAGTAGGTGCAATTAACTTGTCCTTTGCTACATGCTCGAAAATCTCTTCAACTAACTTGCCTGTAATCCACTTAGGGTCAATCTTAATTCCGAGTTTTGTTGCAATTGTTTTTAGTTCCTGCAGAGGAGTAAGGGCTGTAACGCTCTCTCCAACAGCTTCAGAGATGGCTTCATATAACGAGATTTCACGCCACTCCCCTCCCAGATTGGCCTGGCGGCCATCGTGATGTGTGACTACGTGTGATCCAGCAACTGCCATTGCCGCGTTTTGAACAAGGGTTCGCGTTAAATCGGCAATTGATTTCCAGTCACCATAGGCCTGATAACTCTCGATCATGGCAAATTCCGGCGAATGAGATGAATCCGCACCTTCATTACGGAAATTACGATTGATTTCAAATACGCGTTCAATTCCACCAACAACGCAGCGTTTCAAAAATAGTTCTGGGGCAATACGCAAATAGAGATCCATGTCGTAAGCATTTGAAAAGGATTTGAAAGGCCGAGCAGTAGCACCGCCATGCATTACTTGAAGCATCGGAGTTTCGACCTCAATGAAATTCGCCTTCGCGAAAGTATCCCGCAGGGAGGTCATAACCGCTGGTCTCAAACGAGCATTTGCGCGCGCCTCAGGCCGAACAATTAAATCCACATACCGCATTCGAACACGTGTTTCTTCTGACATTGGTTTGTAATCGTTAGGTAGGGGCCGCAAAGATTTGGATGCCAGTTTCCATGAATTAGCCAGGATTGAAAGTTCGCCACGTTTGGATGTAATTATTTCGCCAGTAACGGAAACTATGTCGCCTAAATCAATATCCGATTTCCAAGAGTCAATTGATTCTTGTCCAACTTTATCCAGAGAAAACATTGCTTGAAGTTCGGTGCCATCACCTTCACGAAGTGTTGCAAAGCAAAGCTTCCCTGTATCACGTTTAAATATTATGCGTCCAGTGAGACTTTCAATGATACCCGTCGCACAATCAATTTCGAGTCCGGCATGCAGTTCTCGTACCTCTAACAAAGATTTTGTCCGGGGCACGGAGACGGGATATGGCTCGGCGCCGCTTTCAATGAGTGCCGCCCTCTTTTCGCGACGAATACGCAACTGCTCAGGCAAATCCTCTTCGGGGGTTAGATGTTCATCGCTCATAATGGGATGGAGTCTAACGGTTCATGCATTTCGTTCGTGAATTAAGCGAAGACCAATGAGTGTTAAATCCGGTTCGTGATCGGTAATAGTTTCTGAAACCCCAATAATCAATGGCGCTAATCCGCCAGTCGCAATAACTTTTGGTGTACCGGAATATGACTGGGCTAACTCAGCGCTAATTCGGTCAACTAGGCCATCGACTTGGCCAGCAAAGCCGAAAATAGTGCCCGACTGTAAGGCTTCCACGGTATTTTTACCGATTACATTTTTAGGTCGCACTAACTCAACTTTACGTAACTGTGCAGCGCGAGCGGCCAATGCATCTACTGAAATCTCAATTCCTGGTGCAAGTGCACCGCCCAGGAACTCCCCTTTAGGTGATACAACATCGAGATTTGTTGATGTTCCAAAATCCACAACGATAGCCGGACCCCCAAAAATTGTATGAGCTGCTAACGTATTTACGATTCGATCTGCACCAATTTCCTTTGGATTATCAACCAGCAGTGGGACCCCAGTTTTTATGCCTGGCTCAACAATTGTTGTTCGGACATCGGAAAAGTAATCACTAATCATGTTTCGAAGTTCGCGAAGCGTTGCTGGAACAGTTGAGCATATAGATAGGCCTGTAACCGAAAAATCCTCAACTAAGGAGCGATACTGCAGCCAAAGCTCATCGGCAGTACTTCGAGGATCAGTCTTTACCCGCCATGAACGAATTAGATTTTCCTCTTCAAAAATTCCAAGAACAGTGTTTGTATTTCCCACATCGATTGTTAATAGCATTAGGCACCCATTCGCATATTATCTATTAAGCGCACACCATCAATCCAACCGGCGATAATTGCACGCTTGTGTTTTGTTAAATCTGTTGCCAGGGAGAAATTATCCTCATCGATAATTGCCGCATAATCACATCTGAAACCGGCATCAGTAGCAATTGTTGTATCGATAATCTCTTGAGCGATTGCAATGGTAGGTGCCAATCGAGCTGCTGCCATCGCGCGATAAATCACGTTAGCGCTCACTCTGCCGGTTTCACTTAAGCGCACATTTCGAGATGACAGCGCTAAACCATCAAATTCGCGCACTGTTGGAACACCAATTATTTCAACTCCACTATCCATCGCTCTAATAATCTGCAGCTGCTGAAAATCTTTTTCACCAAAGACCGCTGCTTCCGGCTTTACGATTTCAAATAAACGGCTAACTACGGTTACCACGCCATCAAAATGACCAGGCCGAGATGTGCCTTCATAGAGTTCTCCAATTGCACTAGCTTTTAACAGGTTGATCTGGCTTGGATAAATCTCTTCGTAATCTGGCATCCAAATCTCGGTCGCACCAGCAAGCGTTGCCAATTGAATGTCTCGTTCAGGGCTACGTGGATATTTTTCAAAGTCTTCTGTATTTTCAAACTGTAGGGGATTAATAAAAATGCTAACTACAACATCATTGCTCATGCTTCGTGCGCGTTTAATCAACGCTTGGTGACCTTTATGCAGGGCACCCATCGTTGGCACTAATACGCTCATTTGGCTCCAGTCCTTTCAGGTACCGGGCGAGGAAATAAAAGTTTACGGGTTAAGCGGCAATTGCGCCAAAAGTTGATCGACACGGCCATGCGAAAGCAGAACTGCATCGACATCAATTTCAAACCAGGGCTCCAATACAAATCGCCGCTCGTGCGCACGAGGGTGCGGGAGCTCTAACTCAGGGCTCTTACTCAAAAGCCCACCAAATTGGATGAGATCTAAGTCGATTGTTCGTGGCCCCCAATGTTCACCCCGCTCACGACCTAAGCTCTTTTCGATGCCCTGCAAGAGGGAGAGCAAATCTAAAGCGGGGAGTTCGCTCTCAATAATGCATACTGCATTTAGATAATCGGGTTGAGCAGGCCCACCAACTGGTGCAGTTTTGTAGAACGAAGAAACACTAATAACTTCTGTGGACTCTCGCAAAAGTGATAAGGCTAATTCTAAATTCTCCAGCGGAGTGCCGATATTGGCACCTAAAGCAATAACCGCTTTCATCGAGTGCGGGTGATTTGCACCGCGATATCTTTTAGTGAGGCAGATACTGGAGCTTGAGGTTTGTGGACGGTAATCGAGAGAGAATTAACTCTTGAATATGAATTTAGAATTCGCTCAGCAATGCGGCCAGCAAGTCTTTCAATGAGAGATACTGGATTAGTTGTAATTTCAGTGACTACCAAATCGGTAATCTCAGCGTAGTTAACCGTCTCATCAATCGAATCACTTTGCGACACCGCTTGAAGATCAACATTTAAAACTACGTCGACAAAGAAATCTTGACCATTCGTGCGCTCATGTTCAAGGAGACCGTGATATCCAAAGCCATGGACTCCTGTAATTAGAATCTGATCGCTCATATTAATATCGCATCTCTATGTGGCTTCACAGAATGAACTCTAACTCCCCAAATGCCTGTTGTAGAGAGGCGCTTTGTTAGCGCGATGCTTGCCGCTTCGCGTTCATCGGGTGTATCCCCTCCCAAGAAGCGTTTACGTGATGCACCGATTAACACAGGGTATCCAAGGTCTACAAACTCCTCGATGTGATCAATAATCTCCCAGTTGTGGTGAGCATCTTTAGCAAACCCGATGCCCGGATCAATTA
The DNA here is from genome assembly GCA_964349605.1 of uncultured Candidatus Planktophila sp. GTDB lineage: Bacteria > Actinomycetota > Actinomycetes > Nanopelagicales > Nanopelagicaceae > Planktophila. Next base: position 3,879 of record CAYGHJ010000046.1, read on the forward strand.
TTAGTTTGTCATGACTGATTCCCGCGTTTAACGCCGCAGCAATTCGCCCCTGAAGTTCAGCAATAACTTCGCTAATAACATTACGGTAAGTGGCCATCGAGTTCATCTCTTTGGATTGCCCTCGCCAGTGCATTGCAATATAAGGAGTTTCCAGTTCTGCGGCAGTTGTGAGCATCTCTGGATCTGCTAATCCCCCGCTTACATCATTAATAATTTGTGCTCCTGCGGCAATCGCAGCTCTTGCTGTACTTGCACGCATGGTGTCGATACTGAGTTGTACTCCATTCTTAGCAAGTTCAGTTATCACAGGAATTACACGCTCTAACTCTTCTTCCTCACTCACGCGATCAGCGCCGGGACGTGTTGACTCGCCTCCGATATCGATGATGTCCACGCCCTCAGCAATCATTTCACGTGCATGCAGTACTGCCTTACTGAAAGAGTTATAGCGTCCACCATCGGCAAATGAGTCGGGGGTTACATTGAGAATTCCCATAACTAACATGATGATTATCGATTTGTAATAAGACTAATTGCCTCTGCACGTGTAGCAGCATTTAATAACGCGCCACGAACCGCGCTAGTGGTGGTTCTTGCTTGAGACTTTTTAACTCCGCGCATCGACATACACAAGTGCTCGCAGTCGATGATGACAATAACACCCAACGGATCGAGAATTTTAACAAGAGCATCGGCGATTTGAGTTGTTAAACGCTCTTGTACTTGAGGGCGTTTTGCATAAACATCGACGAGCCGGGCTAACTTTGAAAGACCGGTGATCTTGCCGCGCGGGATGTATCCAATATGTGCAACACCATGAAATGGAGTCAGATGGTGTTCGCAGTGTGAAAACACTTCTATATCTCTAACTATCACTAACTCTTCATGACCGATATCAAAAGTTGTTGTCAGCACATCTTCAGGGGCTTGCCAGAGGCCACCAAAATTTTCTTTCATCGCACGTGCAACACGTGCCGGAGTATCTACTAACCCTTCTCTATCTGGATCTTCACCTAAAGCTAATAGGAGTTCGCGCACTGCGCGTTCAGCTCGTGCTTGATCATAAGGCCCAGATGCACGTCCATCATTGATAGAAACTTTACTTATCGACACTTGCGGCCTTCTTACGACGTGTAGTTTTTTTCACTTCTTTAACAGGTTGTTCTACTCGCACTGGAACCTCCACTGGAGGTTGATCCGATGGAAGTCGTGTTATCGAACCAGTCCAAGCCGGACGAGCAGTAACAGATTTAACTTTCTTAAATATCTCCGCAATCTCGTCCTTATTGATGGTCTCTTTTTCAAGTAGCACTAAGACCAATTCATCCAAAATTTCACGATTTGCTACCAAAATATCAAAGGCTTCTTGGTGTGCATTTTCAATGAGTTTGCGGATCTCACTATCAACTAAACCGGCAATGCTCTCCGAATAATCACGCTGGTGTCCATAATCACGACCCATAAATGGTACATCACTATTAGCGCCTAATTTAATAGCGCCAATTGCTTCGGTCATTCCATACTGGGTGACCATAGCGCGTGCCAATGCAGTTGCTTTTTCGATGTCGTTAGAAGCACCTGTTGACGGATCATGAAAAATCAATTCCTCAGCTGCACGACCGCCAAGAGAATAGGCCAACTGATCGAGAAGTTGATTTCGAGTGGTCGAATATCGATCCTCATCGGGGAGAATCATTGTGTAACCAAGAGCTCGACCACGCGGCATGATTGTAATTTTATGGACGGGATCCGTGTGTGGAAGCGCATGTGCGACTAAAGCATGTCCGCCCTCGTGATATGCCGTCACTCGACGCTCATCATCACTCATAATGCGTGACTTGCGTTGCGGCCCAGCCATTACTCGATCAATAGCTTCGTCAAGCTCGGTGTTTGAAATTAATTTCTTTTCTTCTCGAGCAGTTAAGAGTGCAGCTTCGTTGAGTACATTTGCAAGATCGGCACCAGTAAAACCTGGAGTTCGACGTGCATAATCAATAAGTTTGACATCATCACTCAGCGGCTTATTTTTCGCGTGAACGGCCAAGATTGCTTCTCTCCCCTTTAAATCCGGTCGATCGACGGCAATTTGACGATCAAAACGCCCAGGACGAAGCAGTGCAGGATCTAAAACATCTGGCCTATTGGTTGCAGCAATCAGAATTACCTTAGTATTTTCTTCAAAGCCATCCATCTCAACCAAGAGTTGGTTAAGTGTCTGTTCACGCTCATCATGGCCACCACCCATACCGGCACCGCGCTGGCGTCCAACTGCATCGATCTCGTCAACAAACACTATTGCTGGAGCATTCAACTTTGCCTGCGTAAATAAGTCGCGTACTCGTGCAGCACCGACACCAACAAACATTTCCACAAAGTCGGAGCCTGAAATTGAATAGAAAGGAACTCCAGCTTCTCCTGCAACGGCACGAGCAAGTAAAGTCTTTCCAGTCCCTGGAGGGCCAAAAAGTAATACGCCTTTTGGAATTTTCGCACCAAGCACACCATATTTATCAGGATTTGCTAGAAAATCCTTGATCTCCTGGAGCTCAGCAATTGCTTCTTCAGCACCAGCAACATCTTTGAAGGTGGTTTGCGGTACATCATTGCTCTGAAGTTTTGCGCGAGATTTACCAAATTGGAAGACTTTATTGCCACCCTGTGCTTGACTCATCATCCAAAAAAAGAGAAAACCTATTAATAAAAATGGGATGATTGAAAAGAGAAATGAAACAAGGAGTGATTGCGATGGTACGCGTACATTCCAGCCTTTTGAAGGTGGATTAGAGGTAAGCGCATCAATAATTGTTGGCTCTTGCCTAGCAACATACGAAGCCTCTACTTTGCTCTCACCGTCAATAAAAGAGCCGGGCTTTAAGATTAAGCGAATCTTTTGATCTTTATCAACAACTTCGGCAGACTCCACATTTGACTGCGAAATTGCATCTAACGCTTGAGATGTTTCAATTTTAGTGTATCGATTTCCCGCAGAGGTAATTTGGCCGAAGATGGAGACTGCAAAGATAGCGACCAGAATCCAAAAAAGTGGTCCCCGGAATATTCGACTGGTGCGAGTAGTAGGTTTCTTCGCAGATGCACCTCCTGTAAAACTCTTTTTCAGAGGGCTATTTTTTTCCTTCTTTTTTGCTGGCGGCTTCGTCGCTGACATTTTGTGGATTTCTCGTTTCTTGAAGAATCTATGAATACATGTGCTTAGCAAGCACACCTATGAATGGAAGGTTGCGATATTTTTCATCAAAATCGAGACCATAGCCAACAACAAAATCTGTTGGAATTTCAAATCCGACATATTTAACATTCACATCAACTTTTGCCGCCTCAGGCTTACGTAAAATTGAAAGAATTTCAACACTTCCGACTCCGCGCGATTCAAGGTTTGCCTTGAGCCATGAGAGAGTTAATCCCGAATCAACTATGTCTTCAATGATTAAAACATTTCTTCCTGTTATGTCACGGTCTAAATCTTTTAGAATACGCACTACTCCGCTAGATTTTGTTCCAGACCCATAGGATGAAACGGCCATCCAATCCATTTCAACGTGGCGTTGCATCGCACGTGAAATATCAGCCACTGCCATTACTGCACCTTTGAGAACGCCGATCAATAAAAGATCTCTTCCCTCATAATCTTTATCAACGCGCGCAGCAAGCTCTTTTATCTTTGCTTGCAACTCTTCTTCAGTGACAACAACGCGTTCGATCTCATGTGCAACTCCAGCTAAATCCACGAGGGCTCCCTTTGGGTCAGTTACGTAAGAGCGAAAGTCTGCCCGAAAAACGCTCAACCTTCACACCACCAGGCAGGTGAGCAGCCCCCTGTCCGCTCCAGGCCGTGATTAACGCCTCAATTGAACCCACATGCTCAGCTGAAATTGAGCCAGAAGGGGCGCCTGCAGCATAAATTGCCGCCCGAATGACCCGGCTTCGGATAGCCCGAGGCAGATTAGCTAAGTAATCACATGCTAAATCGCTCAAATCTATCTGCTCGATTTCTCGCTCCGCCCAGGCGTCAAGGGCATCTGCATCGTGGCGCAAAAGTTCGGCGCTCCGAGCAAGCGCTTCAGAAATTCCAGGTCCGATCGTCTTTTCAAGGATAGGAATCGCTTGCATTCGGACACGGACGCGCGCAAAGTTTGAATCTGCATTGTGTGGATCGGTCCATGCATGTAAACCAACTTCTTGACACATATTTACAGTTTGCTCGCGTGTAATAGAAAGTAATGGTCGAATATATTTTCCATTCCTTGCCGCCATTCCTGAAAGTGAACGAGTACCTGAGCCACGTGCCAGACCTAGTAAAACGCTCTCGGCTTGGTCATCGCGAGTATGTCCCAAAAAGATTGCCGTTGCATTCAACATAACGCCTATTGAATCCAATGCCGCATATCTTGCTTTGCGCGCAGAGGCTTCTAACCCATCAGTGATTTCGACCGAAACCTTTTCAATTGTGGTTTCGATAC
>CAYGHJ010000047.1:0-8175 GCA_964349605.1 uncultured Candidatus Planktophila sp.
ACTGGCTCGCAACAACTGGAAAAGATTCTCCAGCGGTTTTGCGAAAATTAGTTATAGAGGCTCGAGATGGTTTAGTGCGGGCTCTAAAAGTTCAGTCTTCTGTTAACTAATTGAAGTAACAGAGGACTCTGTACTAGTCGAACGAGGCCTAGAGGCAATCCATGACAAGCCAGCGATAATAAAAAACATCGCTACTGGGATTACAAAAAATGTAACTGCGGTTTCGATTGCACTTAAACCAGGACCTGCCACTGTGCCGTCTTCGACGGTGCTCATTAAAAATTGCATGAGGTGAGTGTAATTTACTTATGCCGTCGCTGCTGCCACGCCAAAGGGTTGTAAATACTGCAGCCAACGATCATCGGTTCGGCCAGTTCCAAGGATTCTCCAGGCCGCCCCTACTGGTTCTCGCGGCATATGGCGAAGCCTCCAGCCAATCTCTTTCAGATGTTTGTCGGCCTTTAAGTGATTGCACTTATGACATGCTGAAACCACATTTTCCCAAATGTGAGCACCGCCACGACTACGAGGAATTACGTGATCTATAGAAGTTGCCGGTGCGGTGCAGTACACACATCTACCACCATCTCGGGCAAAGATTGCACGGCGAGATAACGGCACCGCATGTCGATATGGAATACGAACAAATTTATTTAGGCGAATTACCGATGGTAGATCCAATTGGCCGCCCGAAAAATGCACTACATCGCCAGACTCTTCAATCATCGTGGCACGGTGATTCAGGACAAGTATTAGGGCGCGGCGCTCAGTAATGACACCTAGCGGTTCATAGGTGGCATTTAGAACTAGTGTGCGCGACATAATCGCTCCCGATCTGGCGCATGGCCTGCGCCGGTTGGTTTATCTTGCACTACAACACGCCCCGGCACGGGTATTTCATAGCAGTATTTAGGTAAATATTTGGCTACAGTCATAGTCCTATGAGCGATTCAGCGCAGAATTTCATCGATTGGGTAAGCGGGACTCCCCTTCGAGTTTTCGTCATCCTTATTTCTGCGATTGTGATTCAAAGTTTCGGGGCTCGGGCGATTCAGCGCGCCATGAACCGCTTAGCTTCCGCCGATTTGCTGCCAGGTCCTCGCAATATTGTTGCGCGTCAAAAAGAGCGCGCCAGGACGATAGGCGGAGTCCTAGCGGTCACGTTGAAGATTGTTATATGGATTGTCGCAATTGGAATGGTGCTTGGTGAATTTGGTTTTAACTTAGGACCTCTCATTGCTTCGGCTGGAATTATTGGAGTCGCGGTTGGTTTAGGAGCGCAAACACTTGTGCGAGACACTTTATCTGGAATTTTTATGTTGATTGAAGATCAATATGGTGTCGGTGACAACGTCGATGTTTTAGATGTCAAAGGTATCGTAGAAAAAGTTGGTTTGCGCGTCACGACTGTGCGTGATAAAGAGGGAACGCTTTGGTATTTACGAAATGGTGAAATATTAAAAGTTGGTAATCAATCTCAATCTGGTTGATTAACCATCGACTGTGCCGCCATCTCTAGATAACTCCACAATTGTCCGCGCAAAGCGTTATCCATATCCATTCCCTCAATAACTACATGCATGGCATTGAGCCACGCATCACGCGCTGCCGCATTGATATGAAAACCTGCGTGACGCATGCGCAATCGTGGATGCCCGCGTTCTTCTTGATACGTGGTTGGACCGCCCCAGTACTGTTCTAGAAACATTCGCAATCGTTCTGCCGCAGCCTTCATATCTGAATCTGGGTACATAGGGCTTAAAATTGGATCAGTTGCCACGTGGGAGTAAAACTGAGATACCAGATCGGTAAAGAACTCTTCCCCGCCAACTTGTTCGTAAAAAGTACTCATACGTTAAATTCTCATTATCTTTCGAGAGTTAATGAACAATACGACTACGGGGACAGCAGCAAATAAGCAGAGCCAGCCATAACTCAAAGTTCCAATGATGACTCCAGCCAAGGCGCCACCGCCGGCTCCAGATAAGTTCATTACCAAATCACTGGCACCCTGCGATGCCGGGCGCATTTCGATTGAAACAGACTCTGACAAATAAGTAGATCCTGCAATTAATGTACATGACCACCCTAATCCCAACAAAAACAAACCTATCCCTAATTGAATTGCATTATTAGCAGCAGCGGTTCCAGCAACTATCGCTGATGCCAAGAGAATTAATAAACCAATCTGAATAACCCGTACCCTGCCAAGGCGATCACTAAGCGAGCCGACAACTGGTGAAAACGCATACATTCCGAGAACGTGCACACTAATTACAAAGCCAATAATGCGCAAAGAGACATCGACATGTTTCATGTGTATTGGTGTCATTACCATAACTGAAACCATTGCAACGTGACCGATTGCAATTGCAGAAATTGCAAATAGCGCTTTTGGATTTGCACGAATATGTGAAAGCGCTGCCTTCGTAGATCCCTTGTGCTGAACTACGCTGGCTTGTTTTTCCGCCGTTAGATAAGGGTCAGGCCGCAGGAAGATTTGAATTACAACTGTGGCAAAAAACAATGTTAAAGCCGACACAATATAAGGGCCTACTAAACGTGGAAGATCAAAAATTTCAGCTAAGTTGCCGGCCGGGTCCATTAAATTTGGACCAGCCACCGCCCCAATTGTTGAACCCCAAACTACAAAAGAAAGTTGTTTAGCTCTCGTCTCATTGGTTGCTAAATCAATCGCAGCAAAACGCGCTTGGTAACCAGCAGCCGATGCCGCGCCAACTAGGAATGTTCCGAGCAGCATGAAAAATAAATTGCGATGTGCCCCGCCAAGAATTGCAAAGACTGAACCGATAACACCACAGATATATCCAACCGACAAAGCTAAACGACGCCCGCCATGCGCAGTCAATCGCGCCAATGGAAGCGCAAGAGCTGCAGCCCCAAGTACGGCACTTGTTTGAGCAAGACCTGCCAGAGTTTCAGAGTCTGTGATAGAAGAAACTAAGAGTGATCCAGCTGCAACAGTTCCGGCCACTCCAACACCGTTAAGAACTTGTGCAGCCGCAAGTGTGCGAACTACGCGGCTTTGGAGCTGAGTATTTGGCATTAGTTAATTAACCGCACCCAAGCTGCGGTGTCAGTTGGCAAAGTGTGAGCATGTACTGGTCCACTTGCAACTAAAATCTGTGAGTTAGATGGAAGTTCAAAATCGGCACCAAAGTTGATGTAACACGCGAAATCTCCGGGGCGCTCAAAAGCCGCGACATCTGCGCCTGCTTCTATCCACTCCATCTCGCCATCGCCTAAACCCTCTTCGGATTTTCGAATAGCTAATGCCTCTCGATACATTGATAACGTAGAGCCCTCTATTCCATCTTGTGAATCAACAGAAAACCCACCCCACCAGGGCGACTGCGGCAACCATGCTTGATCAGGAGTTAGTGAATCCTCGCTTGAAAAACCAAATGCACCTGCCGGATTACTAGACCAAGGCAACGGAACACGGCAGCCATCGCGGCCACGATCTAAATGTCCACTCATCTTCCAGCGTGGATCGGTTAAACGTGATTCTGGAATATCTCGAACCTCAGGAAGAGCTAACTCTTCACCTTGATACATATAAGCACCACCGGGTAGCGCTAACATCAATAAAGCTGCACTACGGGCACGCAAAGTGCCACGTTCAATATTGAATTTTTTTGGATCGCCTTGGCGCGAAAACGTTGTATCACCGTGATTTGTTAAACCTAAATCAAGTCGATCTACCGAGCGCACTACATCGTGATTATTAAAGACCCACGACGTAGGTGCACCGACTTCGGCAAGTGCGTCAATTGAGTGATTAATCTTTTTCTTGATTTCTGCAGCCCTCCAATGAGTCGTCAGCAGTTCAAAGTTGAAAGAGTTTTGAAGCTCATCATGGCGAACATAACGTGCAATTCGCGATGCCGGGCTAACCCAGGCCTCGGCGACTGCCATGCGATCTCCAGGATATGAATCAAAGATTTTGCGCCATGAGCGGTAGATATCGTGCACGCCCTCTTGGTCCCAGAAAGGTTTGTGTTCGGTTCCAAGCATTTCAGCGGCTGGATCCTTTTTAATATCAGGTAAACCCGCCTCTTTAAACATTCCATGTGCAACATCGATGCGAAAACCATCGACACCACGATCTAGCCAAAACTTTAAAACATCTTCAAGGTGGGCAACAACTTCGGGGTTTTCCCAATTTAAATCAGGCTGTTCAACGGCAAATAGATGTAAGTACCACTGACCTAATTTTCCATCGGCTTCGGCAACACGTTTCCAAGCAGGGCCACCGAAAACGGCCTCCCAGTTATTTGGTGGCAAGTCACCATTAGCGCCCTTGCCATCACGAAAAATATATCTACTTCGCTCGAGCGAACCCGGTGCGGCTTTTAGCGCTGCTTGGAACCATTCATGATCGCTGGACGTGTGATTAGGAACGATATCAATGATGAATTTGATTCCGAAATTATGCGTCTCTTTAATTAAAGTTTCCGCTTCTGCCAGAGTCCCGTAATCCGGTTCGATATCCATGTAATCGGCAACGTCATAGCCGTGATCGTGTTGCGGGGATGGATACCAGGGTGTAATCCAGATTGCATCAACCCCGAGTGACTTTAAATATGGCAGGCGCGAACGAATACCCTCAACATCGCCAATACCATCGCCATTTGAATCAGCAAATGAGCGGATGTAGATCTGATAAGTAACTGCATCTCTCCACCAAGGGCGCTCTGCGCGCGATGCAAGTTGCGACATTATTACTCCTTCTCTAAAAATCTGTTTAACGTTTCTCTTTGCTTCTCCGTAAGAGGACGAGAGTTTTTTGTATCGTCAGTTACTGTAACTTGCACGGTTTTAATTCGAGAATAAAGAACTTCGTCATTGGAAATTTCATATACAAGTACAAATGATGATCTCCCAATCGATTCAACCCATATGGTGACATCAACATACGTATTACCCTCTGTAATAGGTGCTTTGTAATCGGCCTCAGCGCGAACTACAACCATATTGAATGGTCCTAGCATCGCAAAACGAGCCTCTTGAGCAAAAGTTAAATACTTAGCATGATTGACATGGGCAATTGCATCTAAATCATCCCAGCGAACGTACTGCTTATTAACAAATTTCATCTACCGTGTGAGCTTTCTATACGTAACGCGGTGCGGACGCGCAGCGTCGGCACCTAAACGTTGAATTTTATTTTCCTCATATGATTCGAAGTTACCCTCAAACCAGAACCACTTTGAATCCCCCTCATATGCCAAAATATGAGTCGCTACGCGGTCAAGAAACCATCGATCGTGAGAAATCACAACTGCGCAACCCGGGAACTCTAGGAGTGCATTTTCCAGCGAACCCAAAGTCTCGACATCTAAATCATTTGTTGGCTCATCGAGCAAAAGAAGATTGCCACCTTGTTTGAGTGTGAGCGCCAAGTTCAGACGATTTCGCTCTCCACCCGACAAAATTCCTGCAGGTTTTTGTTGATCAGGACCTTTAAATCCAAAACAAGATACATAAGCCCTAGATGGCATTTCTACTAAGCCGACTTTAATAAAATCAAGCCCATCGGAGACGACTTCCCACAATGTTTTCTTTGGATCGATTCCTCCACGGGACTGATCCACGTAAGAAATCTTGACTGTCTCTCCGATTTTTACGCTTCCTGAATCTGGCGTTTCCATTCCCATAATTGTTTTAAAGAGCGTTGTTTTTCCTGCACCATTCGGTCCAATGACTCCAACGATTCCGTTGCGGGGCAGAGTAAATGAGAGATCATCAATGAGGACGCGATCGCCAAAGCCTTTTGTTAAATGATCGACTTCGATAACAACATTTCCAAGACGCGGACCAGGTGGGATCTGAATCTCTTCAAAGTCGAGTTTGCGCATCTTGTCGGCCTCGGCCGCCATCTCTTCATAACGTGCAAGGCGAGCCTTAGATTTAACTTGGCGTCCCTTAGCATTTTGTCTAACCCATTCGAGCTCTTCAGTTAAACGCTTTGCGCGCTTAGCATCTTTCTGGCCCTCGACCTTTAAACGCGCAGACTTAGTTTCCAAATACGTTGTGTAGTTGCCTTCATATGGATATGCGCGGCCACGATCGAGTTCGAGAATCCACTGCGCGACATTGTCCAAGAAATACCTATCGTGAGTAATCGCAACGACTGCGCCATGATACTTATTGAGATGTTGTTCAAGCCACAAAACAGATTCGGCATCTAAGTGGTTAGTCGGCTCATCAAGTAGTAGTAAATCGGGAGCCTGTAAAAGTAATTTACAGAGAGCGACGCGCCGTTTTTCCCCACCAGATAAGACTGATACATCGGCATCAGGTGGCGGGCAGCGCAGTGCATCCATCGCCTGTTCTAATTGTGAATCAAGCTCCCAGGCATTTCGGTGATCAAGTTTTTCTTGCAGATCACCCATTTCAGCCAATAACTTGTCGTAGTCGGCGTCGGGGTTCCCTAATTCATCACTAATCGCATTGAAGCGATCGAGCATCGCAACGGTTTCGGCGACTCCCTCTTTAACATTTTCAATAACGCTTTTGCTCTCATTGAGAACTGGCTCCTGAAGCAGGATTCCGACGGTGTAGCCAGGAGTTAAGTAGGCCTCACCGTTAGATGGCTGCTGAAGACCGGCCATGATTTGAAGGACCGTTGACTTACCGGCACCGTTGGGGCCGACCACGCCGATTTTTGCGCCGGGATAAAACATAATCGTGACATCATCGAGAATTACTTTGTCACCATGCGCTTTTCGCGCCTTTTTCATCGTATAAATGAACTCAGCCATGAGACGAAACCTTACCGTTATGTGTCGATAGACTTCGCATCCTCGACCCTACAGGCGCCTGTAGCTCAGTCGGATAGAGCACCCGCCTTCTAAGCGGGTTGTCGCAGGTTCGATTCCTGCCAGGCGCGCATGGCAAATGAACAACCGCACATAATCTGGATCGACTGCGAAATGACCGGTCTCTCCCTTGAAAAGGATGTCCTTGTTGAAATCGCCGTCCTTGTAACCGACTCCGAGCTCAATGTAATCGGCGATGGTGTTGACGTCGTTATAAAAGCGAGCGCTTCAGAGTTAACGAACATGAACGAGTTTGTCACCTCGATGCACACGAACTCTGGTTTGATTACAGAAATTCCAGATGGAATATCGGTCGTTGAAGCCGAACTACAAGTTATTGCATATTTACTTGAATGTGGCTTAACCCCTGGCAAATCTCCACTTGCCGGAAACTCGGTCGGTATGGATCGCAGTTTTATTGCACGAGATATGCCTGCCCTTAACGACTTCCTTCATTACCGGACTATCGATGTCTCATCGATAAAAGAGTTGGCGCGCCGTTGGTACCCCAAGGCTTACTTCGCATCTCCTGCAAAGACCGGAAACCACCGCGCCCTTGGCGATATCCAAGATTCGATTGCCGAGCTCGCCTACTACCGCAGCGCACTCTTCGTTCCGCCGCAACCTGAGTAGAAGGTAGACTTTGGCCCGCATGGTGGACGTAGCTCAGCTGGTAGAGCACCCGGTTGTGGTCCGGGATGTCGCGGGTTCGAGCCCCGTCGTTCACCCCAAGTTTTGTTGTAACACGCTAGACCTAACAGAAAGTCGGCTCCAATGATCTTTGATGTCATTATTGAAATCCCAGCTGGCAGCCGAAACAAATACGAAGTCGATCACTTAACTGGTGAGATTCGATTAGATCGCATGTTGTTTACTTCAACGCGCTATCCATACGACTATGGCTTTGTTAAGAACACGCTCTCATTAGATGGCGATCCACTTGATGCGCTTGTGATGTTAGATGAGCCAACCTTTCCAGGCTGTGTTGTCTCTTGCCGAGCTATTGGAATGTTTAACATGACTGATGAGGCTGGCGGTGATGACAAACTACTTTGCGTTGCTGCTGGCGATATTCGTAAAGAATCGCTTCAGGATCTTCAGGATGTTCCCGCCTTCGAACTTTCAGAAATTCAACACTTCTTTGAGGTCTATAAAGCTCTAGAACCTGGCAAGAGTGTCTCCGGTGGAAACTGGGTTGACGCGATTGCGGCACAGTCTGAAATCGAACTATCTCGCGAGCGCTTAATTAAATCAAAGCATTAATTTACTTAGCCCGCAGGTATTAACTGCCCAGGACAAGGCTGAAGTAGTTTTAAAATCGCCGAATCAC
>CAYGHJ010000048.1:0-7969 GCA_964349605.1 uncultured Candidatus Planktophila sp.
AACCTTGTTGCGTTCGATTCCATCGCCAACAGTTTCGGCGTTGGAAATCGGACCTCTTACGATTCATCTCTATGCCCTCTGCATAATCACTGGTATAGCTGTTGCAATTTGGCTTGGTGATAAGCGTTTCAGAGCGCTGATACCCCATGCAACCTCTGTTGTTTCAGAGGTTGCAATTACTGCAGTCCCAATGGGAATAATTGGTGGTCGGATTTATCACGTAATTTCTTCTCCCGATGCTTACTTTGGTAGCGGTGGAAACCCAGTTGATGCCTTAAGGATTTGGGAGGGTGGTCTCGGAATTTGGGGCGCTATTTCTTTGGGAACTTTGGCTGCATGGTTTCGTTATCGCATGCTTGCTAAGAAGATGGAGCTTCCAAGCTTTGCATATTTTATGGATGCACTCGCACCTGGAGTCTTGTTCGCTCAAGCCATTGGACGCTTTGGAAACTGGTTTAATATAGAGTTATTTGGAAGGCCACTCAATGCACCTTGGGCACTTTCAGTTCCGCCCTTGAAACGGCCAAATGGATTTACTGCCTTCGAAACTTTTCATCCAACCTTCTTATACGAGGCTCTCTGGAGTATTTCGATAGCTTTACTGTTGATTTTTCTTGGAAAAAGATTACTCCCAGGCCAGATTTTCGCTCTTTATGTCTTTGCATATTGCTTAGGTCGAGTGGGTATTGAGTCAATTCGAATCGATGAAGCACATGAGTTTTTTGGTCTGCGACTTAATGTTTGGGTCGGTAGCATCGTAGGAGTTGGGGCACTCATTATGTATCAAAGATTGAATACGAAAAAAATAAAAGTTATCGAGTAGGCTAAGTGCTATGCCTCTTCAAGATGTACAAGCCAGAAATTTAGAGCACCGAACTCACCGTGCTGGCTGGCTTAGGGCAGCGGTTCTTGGTGCCAATGATGGGTTAGTTTCCACCGCGTCATTGATGATTGGAGTTGTTGCAGCGGGCAAGAATGATTTCTTAGTAACCGCTGGCTTAGCTGGAATCACAGCAGGTGCGATGTCGATGGCAGTCGGTGAGTATGTATCAGTTCGCTCGCAAAACGATGTAGAGGAATCGGATCGAGTACTTGAGATTGAACACTTGGCGACCGACCCCGAAGGTGAACTCTTAGAGCTCCAACATATTTACATTGCCCGTGGGTTAACTCCAGAGCTCTCCCTTGAAGTTGCAATGGCAATGCATGCAAAGGATGCACTCGCCGCGCACCTGCGCGATGAACTTGGTCAACATCCACATACCAAAGCCAAACCAGTTCAAGCCTCGATAGCATCTGCGATTTCATTTACTGCTGGTGGTCTCATCCCATTCCTTGGAGCGTTTGCTCCTACAACAGGGGCTAAGGCGTGGAGCATCGTTGGTTTCACGATTGTGGGCTTAGTGATTACGGGCGTGGTTAGCGCGAAGACGGCTGGCGCTAAGGTGCGCACGACAACGCTTCGGGTGATACTTGGGGGCTCTCTCGGCATGCTCATAACTGCGGGAATCGGCCAGTTTGCCAGGATTGCAGGTCTCTAAACTCTAGCCATTTCTGTTTTTATTGCTACTCTTTGCACGTATTTTGTAGTTGATACGTTCAGAGTATTTCATTTCTAGGGCCAAGGTTGTCCCGCAGCATTCATCGACAATCGGAGCTCAACAATTATGACTTTGCCTTCCGGCTATCCACATGCACAGGGGCTTTACAACCCTGCAAGAGAACATGATGCATGTGGAGTTGCGATGGTTGCAACTCTCAATAAAATCGCAACTCACGACATTGTAGAAAAGGCTTTGACTGCACTGCGCAACCTCGAGCACCGAGGAGCTTCGGGGGCTGAGCCAGATAGCGGTGATGGAGCTGGAATTCTCATTCGAATTCCGGATCGCTTTTTCAGAGAGATAGTTGAATTCGATCTTCCAAAATCCGGATCGTATGCAACTGGTATTGCATTCATTGAAAAAGGTGTTGAGGTAGAGGCCGAAATTGCACGTATTGCGCATGAAGAGGGTTTGAAAGTTCTAGGATGGCGAGAGTTGCCCATTAACTCAACCTCTCTTGGAAAAACCGCTCTCTCAGTAATGCCTGATTTTAAACAGTTATTTGTGAGTGGTCTCAAGAATGAGAGTTCACTTATTCTTGAAAGAATGGCCTTCTGCCTTAGAAAGCGTCTTGAGCATTCTCTGCCTCTTTACTTTCCTTCACTATCTAGTCAAACAATTGTTTATAAAGGCATGCTTACAACGGGACAGCTTGAAGAGTTTTTTCCAGATTTAAGTGATGAGCGCGTTGAATCACCGTTGGCTTTGGTCCACTCTCGCTTTTCAACTAACACGTTTCCCTCTTGGCCTCTAGCTCACCCTTACCGATTTATTGCACACAATGGCGAAATTAATACAATTAAAGGGAATCGGAACTGGATGCGAGCCCGTGAATCACTTTTGGAGAGTGATTTAATTCCGGGTGATCTTAAGCGATTATTTCCAATCGTTCAGATGTCGGGAAGTGACTCGGCCTCTTTTGATGAAGTTCTAGAACTTCTTTACTTAGGCGGACGATCTCTGCCACATGCAGTCTTGATGATGATTCCTGAAGCATGGGAAAACCACAGCTCAATGTCGGAAGAGCGCCGAGACTTTTACGCCTTTCATGCCTCATTAATGGAGCCTTGGGATGGTCCAGCCTGTGTAACTTTCACCGACGGCCATCAAGTCGGTGCAGTCCTTGATCGAAACGGTCTTCGCCCTTCGCGCTTTTGGGTAACTAAAGATGGACTTGTTGTTCTTGCCTCCGAAGTTGGAGTATTAGATATCGCCCCGGCAGATATTGTACGTAAAGGCCGTTTACAGCCTGGAAAAATGTTTCTCGTAGATATTGAAGCAGGGCGAATTATTGAAGATGAAGAGATCAAGGATTCACTTGCCAGCGCTGCACCCTATGGTGATTGGCTTCATGCCGGCATCGTAAAGTTAAGTGAACTTCCCTCACGCGAGCATATTGTCTACCCACACTCATCCGTAGTACGACGTCAACGCGCCTTCGGATATACGGAGGAAGAGTTGAGGCTTCTCGTCACACCAATGGCAAGAAGCGGCATTGAGGCTCTCGGCTCAATGGGAACCGATACTCCTATTGCTGCACTTTCAAATAAACCGCGCCTGTTGTTTGATTATTTTTCTCAACTTTTTGCACAAGTTACCAATCCTCCCTTGGATGCAATTCGAGAAGAGTTAGTGACCAGTCTTGGCGCTGCAATGGGACCAGAGCATAACCTTCTTGATCCTGGTCCATTTTCATGCCGTCATATTTCGCTTGCATTTCCAGTAATTGATAACGACGAGTTAGCTAAGATTATTCACGTTAATGCAGATGGTGATCATCCAGGTTTAGCTACTCATGTTATACGTGGCCTCTTTTTTGTTGCGGGCGGCGGCGATTCACTTCGTGCACGGTTAAATGAAATTACAGCTGAAGTCTCGAAAGCGATTGAAGATGGCGCCAGAATTATTATTTTGTCTGATCGAGATGGCGATACTGAAGAGGCAGCGATTCCCTCACTATTACTTACATCGGCAGTTCACCACCATTTAATCCGTGAAAAAACACGGACGAAAGTTGGCTTAGTCGTTGAAGCAGGTGATGTTCGTGAAGTGCACCACGTTGCACTATTAATCGGTTATGGCGCAGCAGCGGTGAACCCATATCTTGCAATGGAGAGTGCTGAAGATTTAGTTCTGCAGGGAGTCATCACTGGAATTACACCAGAGAAAGCCGTTCGTAACTTAATAAAATCTCTCGGCAAGGGTGTCCTTAAAGTAATGTCCAAAATGGGAATTAGCACCATCGCCTCCTATACAGGAGCACAAGTATTTGAGGCGATAGGCCTGAGCGCAGAAGTCGTTGATGAGTTTTTTGCCGGCACGACATCTGCTTTGGGTGGTGTTTCACTCGATGTGATTGCTCAAGAGACAATCGCTCGCCACCACATTGCATACCCGCCAGGGGGAGAAGTTCCTGGAACAAAACGGCTGCCTATTGGCGGCGAATATCAGTGGCGCCGCGAAGGCGAACCACATTTATTTGACCCTGAAACTGTTTTTACTTTGCAGCACTCAACTCGTAGCAAGCGTTACGATGTATTTAAGCGCTATACGAATCGGGTAAATGATCAAAGTACTCGTCTTATGACTTTACGGGGATTATTTGAATTTAAGCCGCAAACCGCTATTCCAATTGAAGAAGTAGAGCCTGCCTCAGCGATAATTAAGCGGTTTTCAACTGGTGCGATGTCCTACGGTTCGGTTTCGCAAGAGGTTCACGAAACTCTAGCTATTGCAATGAATCGTCTAGGTGCAAAATCAAATACTGGTGAAGGAGGCGAGGATCCTTCGCGCTTTATCCCATTAGCAAATGGTGATTCAAAACGATCTGCGATTAAGCAGGTTGCCTCGGGTCGCTTCGGAGTCACGAGTGAGTACTTAGTCAATGCCGACGATATTCAGATCAAAATCGCACAGGGAGCTAAACCCGGTGAAGGTGGGCAGTTACCTGGTAACAAGGTTTATCCATGGATCGCTAAGGTGCGCTACTCGACTCCCGGAGTTGGTTTGATTTCACCGCCTCCACATCACGATATTTATTCCATTGAGGATTTAGCTCAACTCATTCATGATTTAAAGAATGCTAATAAAAATGCACGTATCCATGTCAAGCTTGTTGCAGAAGTGGGTGTCGGTACTGTTGCCGCAGGTGTTAGCAAAGCCCATGCCGATGTAGTTCTAATTTCAGGACACGATGGTGGCACAGGCGCTTCGCCGTTGACTTCACTTAAGCATGCTGGAGCACCGTGGGAGCTTGGCCTAGCTGAGACGCAGCAAACTCTATTACTGAACAACTTGCGCGAGAGAATAGTTGTGCAGACCGATGGTCAATTAAAAACCGGACGTGATGTAATAATTGCCGCACTTCTTGGCGCGGAAGAATTTGGCTTTGCAACTGCACCACTTGTTGTTTCAGGGTGCGTCATGATGCGAGTGTGTCATTTGGATACATGTCCAGTAGGTGTAGCCACGCAAAATCCAGAGCTACGTGCTCGATTCAGTGGAAAGCCTGAGTTCATTGAAACATTTTTTGAGTACATTGCCGAAGAGGTTCGCGAGATTTTGGCGCAGTTAGGTTTTAAAACTCTACGTGAAGCCATCGGTCACGTTGAGTATTTGGAGGCTAAGAGAGCCATCGATCACTGGAAGACGAGCGGTTTAGATTTGACGCCCCTACTTGTCAGACCAGAGAATTCAAGTGCCTTACATAATGTGTCTGAGCAAGACCACGGCTTAGATGCCGCCTTAGATAATGAACTCATTGCTCTTGCTAGTCCAGCACTTACGAATCGAGAGTTAGTGCGAATCGAAATGCCTGTACGAAATGTAAATCGAACTGTCGGAACAATGCTTGGTGCGGAAATAACCAGGTTATATGGCGGGGCCGGACTTGCCGATGGAACCATAGACATAACTCTTCGCGGATCTGCTGGACAATCTCTCGGCGCATTTATTCCTTCAGGGTTAACCCTGCGTCTCTTTGGAGATTCCAATGATTATGTTGGTAAAGGAATTTCTGGAGGTCGGGTAATTGTGAGACCGGATCTGAGTTTTACCTTTAAATCACATGAGAACGTAATCGCTGGAAATGTTATAGGTTACGGCGCAACTTCTGGCGAAATTTTAATTCGTGGAGTTGTAGGAGAACGATTCTGCGTGCGCAACTCAGGTGCTACCGCAGTTGTAGAAGGTATTGGTGATCATGGTTGCGAATATATGACAGGTGGAACTGTAGTCGTCTTAGGACAAACAGGTCGTAACTTTGCCGCAGGAATGTCAGGCGGTCGCGCCTTTGTTTTAGATATTAATCCGTCGAATGTAAATACCGAGATGGTCGATCTGTTAGCAGTTCCGAGTGATCAGAGCGAGGAACTAAGGGCGATTATTGCTAACTTCGCAACTCATACAAATTCAATAATCGCAACGCAACTCCTGGAGGATTGGGAAAATTCCATCAGGCGAATTTCTCTCGTGATGCCTCGAGATTATGCACGTGTTCTTGAGGCAATGGCGCGGGCTTCACGTGAAGGTTTGCCCATCGATGCCCATGTTATGGAGGTAGCAGCACATGGCTGATCCAAAAGGTTTTCTTACAACGCCTCGTGAAACACCAGCACGGAGACCAGTAGATGTGCGTATTCAAGATTGGCGTGAAGTCTATGAACCTCAGAGCTTTGAACACCTGCAAAAGCAGGCTGGGCGGTGCATGGATTGCGGAATTCCTTTTTGTCATTCGGGCTGCCCACTCGGAAATTTGATACCAGAGTGGAATGACTTAATCTGGCGGGGGGATACACACGAAGCAATTAATCGTTTACATGCAACTAACAATTTTCCGGAGTTTACGGGACGCCTTTGTCCCGCCCCATGTGAAACGGCATGCGTTGTTGCTATTAATAGCGATGCGGTAACGATTAAGCAAGTCGAACTTAGGACAATAGAAGAGGCCTTTGCAACTGGTGAAGTAAAGCCACTCATTCCGGATCGTTTAAGCGGCAAGACAATCGCCGTAATTGGATCTGGACCTGCTGGTTTGGCGGCTGCTCAACAACTAACTCGAGCAGGGCACACCGTTGCAGTGTACGAACGAGCCGATAAAATCGGCGGATTGCTTCGCTACGGAATCCCTGAGTTCAAAATGGAAAAACACATTCTTGATCGTCGTCTTGAACAGATGGAAAAAGAGGGAACGCGCTTTCGACCTGGTGTAGATGTCGGTGGGGAGCTCACGGGATCGGCGCTTCGCAAAAAATACGATGCAATTGTTTTAGCGGTAGGAGCAACTAAGTGGCGTGAATTGCCAGTTCCGGGCCATGACTTAATTGGCGTCTATCAAGCGATGGAGTTCCTACCCTGGGGAAACCGACAAGCACTTGGCGAAATTAAAACTCCGGAGATAAATGTCAAAGGTAAACATGTCGTAATTTTGGGAGGGGGCGATACTGGCGCTGATTGCCTTGGAACATCGATTCGCCAAGGTGCCGCGAGTGTTACTCAATTAGAGATTATGCCAAGACCTAGTGATGAACGTCCATCGACCGCGCCTTGGCCAATGTACCCAATGATTTTTCGTGTCTCGAGTGCACATGAAGAAAGTGATAACCGAATCTTTTCTGTAAGTACGCAGGAGTTTTTAGGTGACGAGTTAGGCAATGTCCGAGCTATACGAATCGTTGAAACAGAGTACGTCAATGGCAATTTTGAACCAGTTTCTGGTAGCGAAAAAGAAATTCCGGCGGATTTTGTCTTTCTTGCAATGGGTTTCACTGGCCCAGAACAATCTCCACTTTTGGCTCAGCTTGAAATTCGCATTGATGAACGTGGAAACATTGTCCGGGATAATAATTTTGCAGCAAATGACGATGGTGTATTCGTTGCTGGAGATGCTGGACGTGGGCAATCCTTAATCGTGTGGGCAATAGCCGAGGGCCGAAGTGCTGCATCTGCAGTTGATAGATATCTCACAGGTGATACTCAACTTCCAAGTCCAATTGAACCCACTACCCGTCAGCTGATGGTTTAAGGTTGCCTCATGCGTAGAGCAAAGATAGTGTGCACGATGGGACCAGCAGTTGAATCCCCAGAGCAAGTTAAAGCTCTCATTGATGCGGGTATGAACATGGCTAGATTAAATCTTTCACATGGCTCCTACGCTGAGCATCAAACCCGTCTAGATCAAGTCAGGGCCGCGGCAAAAGCAGCTGGGCGGCCCGTGGCAATTCTTGTCGATCTTCAAGGTCCAAAGATTCGACTTGCACGATTTTCTGATGGCCCACATGAGCTAGCTCGAGGAGATATCTTTACAATCACCACCGATGAAATTGAGGGCACAAAAGAGCGAGTTGGAACCACCTACAAAGGCCTGC
>CAYGHJ010000049.1:0-7964 GCA_964349605.1 uncultured Candidatus Planktophila sp.
TTGGCGATCGCGTTCTAAATCAACGCCGATTTGGGCACCTGGTTCGACAAATACATTTTTATCAAGAATTGCTTTTCGAATTATTGCCCTGTCTCCAATGTGTACTGAAGGCATTAAGACTGAGCCTTCAATAAGTGAGCCTCGCCCCACGGATACATCGTAGGAAACAACTGAGTTGTGCAGAATTCCACCAGAAATAATCGTGCCGGCGCCGACAATCGAATCATGTGCAGCGCCGCCTTCACTAAATTTCGCAGGCGGTAATGACGGTGGATTTGTTAATAGTGGCCAGTCGCGGTTATAGAGATTAAAGATTGGATGAACTGATACTAGATCCATGTGTGCATCGTAATAAGCATCAATTGAACCAACATCGCGCCAATAGCCCTTATCGCGCTCGGTCTCACCTGGCACTACGTTATGTGCAAAATCGTAGACTTTAGCGACTCCATTTTTTGTCAGATATGGAATTATGTTGGCACCTAAGTCATGACGTGACTCAATATCTTGCGCATCGATTAAAAGCGTTTCTTCCATGACATCGCGTTTAAAAATGTAATTGCCCATTGATACTAGGCACAAATCTGGATGCCCTGGCATAGCTGGTGGATCAGATGGCTTTTCATGGAAAGCTTTTATTGTTATTCCATCTTCAGCTAATTCAATGACACCAAACTCATGGGCCTCTGATCGTGGCATTCGAATAGCCGCAACCGTGACGCCTGCACCAGATTCGACATGCTGTTCAAACATCTGACCTGGATCCATGCGATAGACGTGATCTGCACCGAAAACTAAAACATGCCTTGGATCTTCATCATGGATTAAATTAAAGTTTTGTAAAATCGCGTCGGCACTTCCTGTGTACCAGCGCGGACCCAACCGTTGCTGAGCCGGTACTGGAGTGATGTAGTTGCCAAGTAAGGCCGACATTCTCCACGTCGTCGTGATATGTCTATCAAGTGAGTGCGATTTGTACTGAGTTAGCACCGCAATCTTTAACATATTTGCATTCACTAAATTTGATAAAACAAAGTCAATTAACCTATAGGAACCGCCAAAGGGAACGGCGGGTTTCGCTCTATCGGCGGTAAGTGGCATTAAACGCTTGCCTTCTCCACCGGCGAGGACTATTCCGAGTGGTAGTTTCAGGTTTGCCATGCGCTAACGATAACCTGTGCACCTTAGCCAGGATAGGGGAAATGTGATGAGCAATCTGAAGATTGCAGTTGTTACTAAAGAGTGGCCCCCTGCTATCTATGGCGGAGCAGGAGTTCATGTTGTTGAGCTAACTCAAGCGATTCGAGCAGTTGATGGGACCACTGTTGATGTTCACTGCTTTGGAGGACCGCGAGATGATGCCTTTGGCTATTCAACTCCATTGCAATTTAATGATGCTAACCCTGCAGTTCAAGCACTTGTCACCGATCTGGAGATTGCATCTCATTTAGGTGGAGTCGATATTGTCCATTCACATACCTGGTATGCCAATATGGCCGGACATATTGCCGCTCTGCAATATAAAATTCCACATATTGTTAGCGCCCACTCACTTGAACCATTGCGACCATGGAAGAGTGAGCAATTAGGTGGCGGTTATGCAATCTCCTCCTGGGCAGAAAAAACTGCATTTGAAGCGGCGGCGGCGGTTATTGCGGTTAGCGATGCGATGCGCGCCGATGTTCTGGCCGCTTATCCCACAATTGATCCGCGAAAAGTTGTCACAATTCGCAACGGTGTTGATACTAAAAAGTTTGCACCAAATCACGACATCTCAGTGGCTGAAAAATTCGGTGTAAATGGCAGATATGCAATTTTCGTAGGTCGGATTACGCGTCAGAAAGGTTTGACACACCTTCTTCGCGCGTGGAAGGCAGTCCCTGAAGAGTACGGATTGGTGTTAGCAGCGGGAAGCCCCGACGAAGTTGGCATTGGAAATGAAGTTGCTGATTTGATTTCAGAATTACAGGAAACACGCTCAAATATTTGGTGGATTAAAGATATGTTGCCTCACAAAGAGTTAACGGCAATGTTAACTGGCGCTGATTTATTTATTTGCCCATCGGTTTACGAACCTCTTGGTATTGTGAATTTAGAGGCGATGGGGTGTGAAACTGCAGTCCTTGCATCCCGTGTCGGCGGAATTCCTGAGGTCGTCGCCGATCAAGAGAGCGGTGAGCTCATTGATTACACAGGGCAGTCGGATGCCTTCGAGCACGCTCTTGGCCAAGCTATCACCCGTTTGATGGCCCAACCTGAACTATTAAAGCGATACGGCATCGCTGGTCGAGTCCGAGCGATAAAAGAGTTTGGGTGGGATGGCCTAGCCCGGGCAACAATAGATTTATACCGAAGTGTGATTGTTTAAGTGACGCGTAAATCCTGGATTCAATTTGGCATAGTCGGTTTTTTATGGGGAATCCCCTATCTTTTAATGAAGGTGGCTGTGGCCGATATTCCACCAGCCTTAATTGTCGCCGGTCGAACACTCATTGGCGCTGCGATTTTAATTCCCATTGCAATCCATAAAAAAACCTTTATGGATGCAGTGCGCGGAATTAAATATGTTTTGCCCTATGCATTTCTTGAAATGGTGGGACCTTGGATTCTCATAACCAGTGCTGAAAAGGAGATTTCTTCAGGATTGGCTGGACTTCTCGTTGCCACTGTCCCTATCTTCGCCACAATTTTCGCATCGATGCGCGGTGATCATTCAGTCTGGCAGCCTAAACGTATCTTCGGTTTAGTCGTTGGATTTGTCGGAATAATTGCACTCGTCGGAATCGAATCGATTACTGGAAGCAGTAATCCAAAGGCCATTGCAATGGTCATTCTGGCATCAATTCTTTATGCCTATGCAATACTGATGGTTACCTCCAATCTTCCCGGCGTTGATGGTGTGGCAATCAACGGATTGGCAATGGCTATTACAGCGATTTTCTACACTCCAATCGCCTTAGCAATGTGGCCTAGCAATCCAGTTTCGTTTAATGCAATCGCATCGCTGATTGCACTTGGCATCTTTCCGACCGCAATTGCATTCATGCTTTATTTCATAGTTATTGCCGAAATTGGTCCCGCTCGCGGTTCGCTCACAACCTATGTAAATACAGCCGTAGCTGTAATTCTCGGAATCATTATTTTGAATGAGCCAATAACTCTAGGAATTATTGTGGGTCTACCGATGGTGTTGTTCGGTTCTTACTTAGCTAGCCGTAAATCGACGTTAGTGGTTATCGCCGAAGCCTAAACGCTCGAGAAGCTTTGGGTCGCGCTGCCACTCTTTTGAAACTTTAATATGTAGACCTAAGAAAATCTTAGCTTCCAGTGCGCGCTCTATGTCAGCTCGTGCACGTATGCCTATCTCTTTTAGTCGAGCGCCTTGATGTCCTAGCAAAATCGCGCGTTGAGTATCTCGCTCAACATGGATCGTTGCGTGAACGTCATAGAAGGGCCGCGAACCTTTTTCTTCTCGCTCACCAAACTCATCAATCGTCACCATTATTGAATGAGGAAGCTCTTCACGCACATCCTGCAGCGCGGCTTCACGGATGAATTCGCAGATCAACTGCTCAATTGCTTGATCACTCGTTGTTCCCGCTGGGTAATACGCTGGACCTACTGGAAGGTTATCTCCTATAAGTGTGTTTAATAAATCAATCTGATTATGAATCGCGGCCGAGACTGGAATGATTTCATCCCAGACAAAACCCTGCGCAAGGGCCATGATCCCGGCAAGACGAAGCGCTAGCTTTTCCTTGGAGATTAAATCCGTCTTAGTGATGACGGCAAACTTCTTAGCTCGCGGATGCTTTGCAATTTCTGCAGAGATAAATAAATCACCGGCACCTGATGTCTCATCGGCTGGAATACACATAATGACGATATCTACAGAGTCCATACTTTGATCAACGACTGCATTGAGACGATGCCCTAAAAGCGTTTTGGGCTTATGGACTCCGGGCGTATCCACCAGTACGGCTTGAAAATCAGGAGCGTGAACGATGCCTCGAATCGCACTTCGAGTCGTGTTTGGATGATGCGAGGTAATTGCAATCTTGCTACCGACTAAAGCGTTAATAAGCGTAGATTTTCCGACGTTTGGGCGGCCAACAATGGCTACGAAGCCCGAACGATGTTCACTCATCCGCCTATTCTCTCATCTATTGGCACCAACAAACTCCACTGCATCTGCAACCGAGGTAACGATCTCAGCGGCACGCTCACCGATTAATCGATGACATCCCTCACTGGTCGGCGAGTTAATTGGTCCAGGAATAGCCATCACTGGTCGAAGTAACTCTGCTGCATCGCGTGCGGTGCGAAGTGATCCACTTCTAAAAGCTGCCTCCACAACTAGCGTTGCCTGCGATAGCGCTGCAATCAATCGATTGCGAGTTAAAAACCGTGCGGGCAGAGCAGGATGCCCAGGCATTACTTCGCTAATGATCGCGCCTGTTTCACATATTTCAGCGAATAAACGTGAATTTCCTGCCGGATAATTGATATCGATTCCAGATGCAATGACTGCAACCGTGACGCCCTCTGCGATGAGTGCTCCTTTGTGTGCGAAGGTATCAATGCCATAAGCCCCACCACTAACTATCGCCCATTCGCGATCAACAAAACCTGCGGCAAAATCTCCTGCGATGCGTGCGCCATAATTTGTTGGATTTCGTGTGCCAACAATTGCTAACGATTGCATCGATAGAACCGCCAGATTTCCTTTAGCTATTAGTGCGATGGGTGGTGCCATCAAATCATCAACTAAAGAGGGCCACATAGCATCCCCTGGCATTAACAACTCTGCGCCAGCGCTATCAACTTCACTCAATACGAAATCGGCAGTGGTAGATTTAATTGCTGCGATAAGTGCGCTGTACTTAATGACGTCATAGCCACCGGCAAGTAATCTTTCGACCGTTCTAAGTGCGCCTTGTGAGAAAATCTCCTGCGCCCACAATGGATGTCCGCCCTCAATTGCGCTAAATAAAATCGCTCGAGCCTCGCGTTCTTTCATACTTCGACTCCCCCGCGCATCGAATGCGCCTGTTTCACATCGGCCAACGTAGGAATGCCGTGTCCATGCAAATCGGCCAGAGTCCAAGCAGTCCGTGCGATTTTGTGCAGTCCGCGCGCAGTAATCTGCTCGCGCTCGAGTTCATCATGTAAGAAATTCATTGCTGCACGCTCTGGTTGAAAAACTGTTCGCAATGAACGCGCAGGGATCTGTGAGTTCAGGCTGTATCCAAGGCCTGCAAATCGTTGCTCGGCAATCGCTCGCGCCGCGATAACTCGGCTGCGAATCGCCTCGCTCGTTTCACCCAGTTCAACGCGCGCCATATCGACGCGCCCCACTGGATCAACGTGGACTCGTAAATCGATTCGATCCATCAATGGACCTGAAAGTTTTCCTAAATAGCGCCGGACTTGTTGGGATGTACAGATGCAGTTACGACCACGACCACTGAACTTTCCGCATGGGCATGGATTTGCTGCCAGAACTAAAAGGAACTGTGCAGGAAAAGTTACATTTCCTATACTGCGTGCAATCGTTATTGTCCCTGCCTCTAAGGGTTGGCGAAGAGAATCTAAAACACCAGATGGACACTCTGGTGCCTCATCAATGAATAAAACACCGTGATGAGCTAGCGAACATGCCCCTGGTTTTATCGCATGAGCGCCTCCCCCAACCATTGCTACACGAGTCGTGGTGTGATGGGGAGAAACAATTGGTGCGATCAGTGAGGTTGGAGATCTCGTTGCAAAGCCTGCCGCTAATGAATGAACGGCCGTAACTTCTAAGGCCTGTGCGATATTTAACGCCGGCATAATTGTGGGAATTCTTTCGGCGATCATAGTTTTACCAGCCCCAGGTGGACCGATCAATAAAATATGGTGTCCCCCAGTTGCCGCGATTTCTGCAGCTAACCGCGCCTCCGGCTGGCCAGCAACATCGGCAAAATCCAAACGTTCATCGCTCTGACTCCATTGATAATCAATCTCTTGGGCAACATCGCGCTCTCCAGTTCGTAGCCAACGCAGAACGCTCTTTAAATGCTCCATCGCAACTATCTGCATTCCCTGCATCAATCCAGCCTCCGCCGTATTTGCCAGCGGAACAACGGCCGTGGTGATTCCTGATTTGTATGCAGCCATTAATGCAGGTAAAACTCCGCGGACAGAACGAATACGTCCATCCAATGAAAGCTCGCCAAGAAATACAACGCTAGTAATACGCTCAGGAGGAATAGTTTCGTGGGCTGAAAGAATTGCAATGCAGATCGCTAAATCAAAGCCCGATCCACTCTTAGGTAACCATGCAGGAGAGAGCGAAACAGTTACTTTTCGATTGGGCCATATTTCCCCACAATTAACCATCGCCGCTCGCACACGCTCTCGGGATTCAGTGAGCGCGGCATCGGGTAATCCGAGTAGTGAGTAAGCCGGCAGACCATCGGCAATATCTACTTCTACGGTAACTAGATGGCCATCTAGGCCAAGGAGTGCCACCGATGTAGTCAGGGCAAGACTCATAAGAGATTTGCTCTGTATTCAATTGAATGCGAACCGTCGGGTGCGATTAAAACCGCTGCGACATCGATTTGGTATTCGCATCCCAGACATCCATGTGTTGCTAGCCAGCCAAGGGCTAAGCGCTGCATACGGTGGGCTTTATCGCGATTAATAGCTTCAAATGGATGGCCATACGCCAAAGAGGAACGAGTCTTGACCTCTACGAAAGCAAATACCCCTGATGGTTGAAGTGCAATGATGTCGATCTCACCCTCGCGAATTCGCCAGTTGCGTTCAATGATTTCGACATTTTTCGCGCTTAAATATTGCGTAACAACTTCTTCGCCATAAGCGCCTGTGCGTTGATTATTTTTTGTTTGCATACCTGGTGACGATAAATACTCGCCCTGACAAAGTTGCTAACTGCAGATTTACTTGTGGATGAACCCAAATGACATGGCGTAAAGAGAACGTTCCCGGCGCACCCAAACGACGGTGAAATCGGGAAACTAGGTTCTATTCTCTTGATTGAACCGCGGATCGGATGGAATCCCTTAATTCATCCACCGAGGGCATATCAGATGATTGAAACCTTAGAAGAGGCTTGCCAAGAAACTTCATCAACTCATCTTTCTTCTGATCTCGCTTCACGGAAGTAGCGCCAACATGTGATTTATCATCCAATTCAATAACGGCAACTACATTAGATTCTCTATCAACGAGCACGAAATCAAAAGTAAGCCTATTTAGCTTATTCCAAGTTTCTATACTTCCTGGAAAATCTCTGATTTTAATTGTTTGATAGAGAGCTACTTGATACATAACTCTTAGTGTTGGATTAGCTTCATCCAATAGGTGGGAAAACTTCAACTCCGTAGTCGTCAAGAGTGGTTTCGAGGAAATTGCCATTAAATCATGCCGACTAAGACCCGAGATTGATTTGGATATTCCCGGACCTTTTGAATCTTTAGATCTACCTGCCTGAAGTTTAGCAAGACCGACAATAACGATTATCATTATGGAAAACAGATAGGTCTTCATTGAGTCTCATTTCGATTAGTTGGTACAGGTTACGACATCACTTTGTTTTCCGATAGAGACTTACTTGTGAATGAGCGCTGCAATATTTGAAAATGATCGGCGATGTTCTATGCACACCCCGTGAGCATTAATGGCAGCGGTGTGAGCGGCTGTGATATAGCCCTTGTGTCGTGCAAATCCATAGCTTGGGAATGCAATGTCCATTTCGCGCATAATCCGATCTCGCGTCACTTTAGCGATGATGGACGCTGCACTAATTGAAACCACAACTTGATCGCCTTTCCACACCGCTAAGTTCGGAAGCGCAAGCCCGTCGATAGAGTAACCATCGGTTAAAACATATGCAGGTGTCTGATCTAAACCATGAACGGCACGTCGCATTCCATCGAGATTTGCTGCATGGACTC
>CAYGHJ010000050.1:0-7903 GCA_964349605.1 uncultured Candidatus Planktophila sp.
GTCGAACTTTTTCGGTGTAATAACCCCAATCCCAGCTTTGAATTTCTGTACCCGCCGACGTTTTTAGATCTTCGGCCTCGGCTTTGGCGTTACGAAGGGCGGCTGGGGCGATTTTTCGTAGCATCGCATGGACATTGTCTGGATGTTCGGCAGTCTGGACTGCGATTACATGCTCTGCATGTGTGTTCTGACCGAATAATTCGGCACGCTCTGCACGCAACTTAACCATTTCAAGGAGAACAGGTTTATTATCATATTCATTTGAACGGCTAGCTTTGAGTTTTGACGCCTCCATAATTTTCTTACGGAGCTCGCGATTGGTAAGAGAATTCAACACAGGATTACCTGTAAAATTCACCATTCCAATTAACCATTTATCAACTAGCCCTCGATCAAGTGCCGCGGCAGCAGCAGCCTCAATCTCATTAGCACTGAGGCCATCTAAATCATGCAAAGAATCAACTATTACCGCAAGGGCATTTGTATCTGCCAAAACATTTTTAGAAAACTGAGTTTCTAATTTTGAAAGCTGCTCGTTGAGCTGCATTAAGCGATCTCGTTGGGTGGTGGTCAAGTGAGCACCTGCATGTAGTAAATCTTTGTAGTAGCGCTCTAGCAGCCAAGAATCTTCACCATTTAATCCAAGTGATGCGCGGTTCTCAAATAGATCTTTGATTCGTTGGAAGAGGGCAGGATTTAAATTAATAGCATCTTGATGTGCAGCAAGCTTGGGTGCCATCTCTTCTTCGATTGCATCTATGTCATCGTTAGTATCACTAGATGATTTGTTGTAGAAAACCAATAGCATGCGTTTCAACATCTGCCCGCTTTTTTCAAGCGCCACGATTGTATTCTCAAATGTAGGAACACCAGGAGTATCGAGAATCGCTTGCACTTCCGCTAACTGCCGGGTGCAGCCTTCATAAAAGGCTGGCAAATAATGCCCGACTTGAATGTCTGCAAAAGGTGGCAGTTCAAAATCAAGCGTGCTGCGGTCGGTAAACGGATTAGCTTCATGGTTAGTCATAAAGCGAATTCTAAACCAGCGTAAGTACTAGTTGCGGTCCTTATTAGTGTGGGCGGCGGCGGCGCTGACTTGAGTTAGGGCGTGGGCGCTTATTGCCACCACTGCGTACTGACTTTTCAACGATTGGCACGATGTATGGGACGCCAGAGGGCTCCTGTGCGCCAGTAATTTTCATTAATTCCGTGCTCAGTGGCGTTACACCAACAAACTTAGGAGTTACGCCAGCGCGAGAAGTGAGTCCACCGATTGATTTCTGCTGCTTAGTTGTTGCAATAGTTACAACAGTTCCGGCTTCACCTGCACGTGCAGTACGACCTGCGCGGTGTAGATAATCCTTGTGATCAGTCGGAGCATCAACGTGAACAACTAATGAAATTCCATCGACGTGGATTCCGCGAGCAGCAACATCGGTTGCAACAAGTGCGGCATTAGCTGATTCCTTAAAGAGTGCAAGTGTACGAGTACGCACTGCTTGCGACTTACCACCATGCAATGCTCCTACTGCAACACCTGCGTGAGCAAGTTTGTCAGCTAAACGATCGGCACCACGCTGGGTTTTAACAAACATAATCGTCTTACCGTTTCGGGCAGCGATTTGGTTAGTGATGTCATCTTTATCACCCGGGTTCATTACAAGAACAAAGTGCTCCATTGTCGAAACAGAGGCACGATCATTTTGCAGAGAGTGAGTCTTTGGGTTCTTCAAGTATTGACGAACTAAGGAATCAACACCGCGATCAAGGGTTGCTGAGAACAACAGGCGCTGTCCATCGAGCTTAGCTTGATCCAAAATCTCTTTAACAACCGGTAAGAATCCCATATCGGCCATTTGATCGGCTTCATCGAGAACAGTTATCTCTAACTGATCTAGTTGAACTTCACCCTTATCGAGCAAGTCAATTAAACGTCCAGGTGTTGCAACCAAAATTGCAGTTCCACGACGCATTGCAGTGATCTGCTTTGCATATGACATTCCTCCAGCGACAACAACTGATTCATGACCAATTGAGCGCGCTAGTGGCATCAACACTTCATCGATCTGCTGAGCTAGTTCGCGTGTTGGTGTAAGAACAAGCGCAAGTGGCTTATGTGGCTTTGCAACACGGCCATTTAAATTATTGAGAAGGGCTAAACCGAAGGCAAGAGTTTTACCAGAACCGGTCTGTCCACGACCCAAAATGTCGTGGCCCGCTAGCGCATCAGGCAAAGTAGCGATTTGGATTGGAAATGGGTGAATGATTCCTTGTTTGGCAAGGGCATTAACTAGCTGGGCCGCGATTCCTAAATCAGTGAAAGTTGTAGTGATTTCAGTAAGAGGAGTCGCATCAATTAAATTTGCATCAGCTAAATTTGCCGAGATGTAATTATCATCTGCTCCAAAATCGACCGCGGCATTGGTGTGTGTTTTAGATGAGTGCTTAAAGTCATCACGGGCATATGCCGGTGAATCATTGCGGCGATCGCGAACTGGACGTTCAGCACGAAAGTTTGCAGCGCGCGTATCAGGTGCCTCAGAACGTTTCTTTGGACGAGTTGGATCGAATTTTTCTACTTTGCGTGGAATAAAGTTAGGGCGGCCATCATCGGTACGTGAGACCTTTGCAATTGCTGCATCGCGGCGATTTGTTGGACGGGTATCCGATTTTTTGTAATCTGTTTTCTTAAATGCTGGCTTTTTGAAATCGGAAACCTCGTACTCAGGCTTCTTATTCTCAGGCTTGACGTATTCTTTCTTCTTATATTCGGTTTTTTTGAAATCTGGTTTTTTATCTACTGGACGTTTAGTACGCTCGGTGCGTTCTGCAACAAATTTCTTTGCGCGACTTTCAGGCTTTTGCGAAAGTTCAATGCGGGCTTTGCGCTCTTCGGGCGCTTCAAGTGGACGTGGACGTGGACGAGATGCGGTTTTTTCTTGAAAGCGCTGTGCGCGAAGTTTTGAACGATCAGTCAAGCGAACCTCTTTTTTCGAAACGGTTGATGGATCAGCATCTGAGTAGCGGCGAGTTGTGGTCGCCTTACCTGATTTAGCCACAGCAGACTTACCCAGGGCAGCTGCACCTTTGCGCGCTTTCTTTTGGGCAGATGTGTGCCGTGCCTTAGGGTCTACCGCTTTAAACTCAGCGGCCTTTTTAGTGCGCTTAGGCTTTCCAACAGATGCTGCCCGACGTGCTTTTCCGGGCGCGGTTGTACGTGGTTGTAGAGACATAGAAATGCATACCAATCGAGACGACAAGCGCGTCTCGGGTTTGACTGGCGCTCAAATGGGCCGTCAGGATGGTGATAAGACTCGCAAGTAGCGCGGCATTTGCTGCGCTTAAGGGAAGTTCTTTGATGCGGTTGCATCAACGTGGGCCATTCTACCCTGAATTATCGCGTTTTTTTACCATCACAATCTCACGGTTTAGGCATGGCTAGCTATGTCATGATTGCGAGGTGTCTTTAACTTCAGCAACCAAACCTAGTTCAAATTGGATCGCCCTCTACATTGCTTTAGGCATTGTTTGGGGTTGCTCTTTTATCTTTATCAAACTAGGTCTTGAATTTTTAACACCAATCGGGGTGGCCTTTGGACGAGTTTCATTGGGCGCGCTGGCCTTGGTATTTTGGGCTCGATTTAAGAAAATCCCACTGCCTAAAGGGAAAGAGATTTGGTTTCATCTATGGATTGTTTCATTGCTTCTCAATGTTATTCCAGGATTCCTCTTCGCCGTTGCCCAAACTGAAGTAACGTCGATTTTGGCAGGAATTATTAATGCCGTAACCCCACTGATGACTCTGCTTGCAATCATGATTGTTTTTCGTGAAGAAAAGCTCAAAAACTATCAACTCCTTGGCCTCCTTCTTGGCTTTATTGGTGTTCTTACAGTTTTAGGTGCATGGAATGGCTTCGGCGAAAATCCTATTGGCGCAGTGCTCGCACTTCTTCTCGCCGTGACATGCTATGGATTTTCTTTTCCTTACTCACGTAAGTTTGTATTGCCCAAAAAACTCCAACCAGAGGCGCTTGCGGCAGTCCAAGTCTCAGTTGGTGCGCTAACCCTCCTTCCATTTTATTTAATTGATGGAATTGCTAAAGATGAGTATCGAGCTGGTCCAGTATTTGCCATGATCGCCCTTGGTGTATTTGGAAGTGGCTTTGCTTATATTTGGTACTTTAAAATTCTGGAGGCAGCGGGAAGTGCAATCGCAAGCACCGTTACATATGTAACGCCAGTTGTTGCTGTAATAGTTGGAGTAATTTTCCTTGGTGAAAGAGTTTCATGGTACGAACCTGTGGGTGCCGGAATCGTTTTATTGGGTGCAGCAATTGGGCAACAACGTTTAAAGATTTTTAGTCGATCTTAAAGCCACCTTTAATCGGTCCAAAGTCTATGCCGGCTGCAGCGTGATTGCTTTGTTCTCCACGCGCCAGTTGAGCCTCGTGTGCTTTATTGTGCCATCGCTCTTCGATCTTGCCGTACTTCCAAAGCAGCAAAGCCACTGCCCAGACCACTACGAATGCTCCTACGATGAAGTAGCCAGCACTATTTAAATTAAAGACAAGCGCATACTCCCAAAGACCACCCGTTAGATTCAACTGTTGGGCAAAAATTTGGAGAATTTGAAGTCCACCAACAAAAAGTGCAACGGCTACAGAGAGACCAGTAATAATAATGTTGTAGTACACCTTGCGAACAGGTTTTGAAAATGCCCAACCATAAGCAAAATTCATAAACGATCCATCAATTGTATCAAGCAAACTCATTCCACCGGCAAAGAAAAATGGCAATGAAATCATCGCCCACCATGGAAGGCCCGCTATGGTTGATGATCCCGCAAGAATAAGTAGCCCTACTTCAGTTGCAGTGTCAAAACCCAATCCAAATAAAATTCCAAGTGGATACATCTTCCATGAAGTATCGATTCGACGGGCGATTGGCCCGAAGAAACGCATCAGTAACCCACGAGAGTCAAGGTGTTTCTCTAACTCTTCTTCGCTATAACTCCCTTTGCGCATCTGAATAAAGACTCCAACTATTGAAATTAAGACTATTAAATTTAAGATTCCGATTAGCATCAAGAAAGTACCACTGACTGAAATTCCGATTAGCCCCGTATAGTGCTGCAGTGTCGAATTATCATCGTTTAGTTGTGATCCAAGAGTTTTAATTCCAAAGCCAAGTAATATTGTGAGTAGGAAAACTACTGATGAGTGCCCTAGTGAGAAAAAGAAACCAACAGCTAACGGACGTTGGCCTTCAGACATTAACTTTCTAGTTGTGTTATCAATGGCACTGATGTGATCGGCATCGAAGGCATGGCGCATGCCTAATATGTAGGCAAGGGCGGCTGTACCCCAACCAAAAAGTGAACCATCACCGAGTCTGTAGTTCCCAGTGGTGGCTTTCCACATCAATAGCGCACCAGCGATGTGCAAGAAGAGAATGACGCCAAACATTGCGCCCATTCGGCGCCACTCATCGTGGCTTAGGCGCTGGCGAAGGCTCTGATCCGTCTTGACGACAAGGTTCATACACTCCCTTTCTACAGACAGGCCTAGATGCGAATCGTTCGCAAGTAGAAAGCGTAAGGCCGCTTCCACCCCCTGTCTATTCGCACGAAGAATTAAGTATTTGCGTATAGAGTCGTGTAAAGAACCTGCGCGGGAGAGGCGGTCTGTGTGAGCGATGACGATGGCATGGAAGAAATAGTCACAGAGGAGATGCTCTGGGATCGGATTCCTGAAGTCGACGGCGAAGAGCGGGCAAGCACATATTACGAACTCAGCGCCAGAATCTATGCACGGGGACAGTATGACGAAGCCTTAGCCCTTGCTGAAACTGCGCGGGATATTTATTCAACGTTAGGGGCTAGTGCATCAAGTGAAGGATTAGCTCAAGCATATTCAGCGATTGGCTATAACCTCAATCAGTTAAAGCGTATGGATGAAGCTGCATCCGCAATGAGCAAGGCCGTCGAGATTTTAAGGGAGAATAAGTCGCCCATCGCATTAGAGCTTGCCTGCACATTAGGCGAATGGTGGTACACATCAAAACAATATGAAAAAGTTGTATTGACAATGGGTGAGTGCGCTCAAGAACATTTAGTGGATGGAAATGAAATAGGTGCAGCTAACGATCTTCACTTAATTGGTTGTGCCGAACGCGAGTTAAAGAACTATGAAAAATCCATTGCTGCCTTTAAAGAGGCAAGAATTTTATTCAAACACAATAAAGAGGTTATTCACGTCGCGCGCTGTGATCAAAAAATAGCTTCTTGTCTTATTGAGTTGAAAGATGGTGAACTCGCACTGATTACCGCACGAAGAGCCCTCGATGTTTTTGAAACGGCTCACGATCATCGCCGTGAAACTTTTGCACTTTTTGAGTACGGCAAAGCACAAATCCTTTTAGAGAAGTTCGATGATGGTCTCGCAACTCTCGAGCAAGTACTCGCAGTTGTGAGCGATGACGAACCAAGGGATTTTGAATTCATCATTGATGTGGAATCCAGGATTGCAAAAATAGTACGTATGCAAGGCCGCATTGACGAGGCCGACGAAATCGAACGGCGATTGAAATCGGTGCAAGAGATGCTAGAGGATGAACCAGAGGTTTGATTTCGCACTTAAAAAACCTGCCAGAGGTACGAATCACAATGGTGTGCATGGGAAATATCTGTCGTTCGCCAATGGCCGCAGCAGTTCTTTCTAACCGATCCTCCGAATTGAAAAGCCCTAAAATCACCGTCGAAAGCTCTGGCACTGGAGCTTGGCATATCGGCCAAGGCCCACACCCAACGTCAAAGAAAGTTTGGGAGAGGGCGGGCTACAGTTACATTCATACTGCGCGCCAATTTCAATCAAGTGATTTCCACGCATTCGATTTGATCCTTGTGATGGATTCAAGCAATTTCAGAGATGTAATTAAGCTTGCTGATAATCATGAATCGGTAAACAAAGTATTTTATCTACGAAGTTTTGATGTTTCGCTCTCAGCAATTGACCCGGCATCAGAGCAGTTTTATGAGCTTGAGGTGCCAGATCCCTATAACCAAACGATTGAAGCGTATGAAGAAACTTTGCTTATGATCGAGCGCGCCGTAGATGGTTTATTGAAAGAGTTATCGAACCAATAAGCGCTCCACCGGCAGCAATCATCAGGGGCCATTGAATATCTCCACTGCTCCATAAAGCACCACCCCAAATACCAGCACCAAGCACAGCGAAGTTCATCGAAGCCTGATACACACCTTGCGCGCGACCGCGATGATTATCTTCACTCAACGATGCGATCCATGCCTTACCTACACCGTCAGTGAAAGCGGGAAACAAACCATAAACAACGAGTGCTATTAAGGCGAGTGAGTGGTTTTGGGTTAATCCCAATGTTGCATATGCTGCGGCGAAAGCAAGTAATCCAACTGCATAGACAACCCTAGGTGAAAACTTGTCGGCAATATATCCGCCAGGAAAAGCTGCGAGAACGGTCACTCCGCTAAATAGCATGTATGAAAGGACTACGCCTTGTGTCGAAAAACCAATGTCATGCAGGCGCAATAATAGAAGCAGGTCTGGAATGTTAGTTAATTGAATCAAAACTAAAATTGCAATTGAACGTTTTAGGGTTTTGGGTAAGCGAGGGTGTTGCTTTTTCTCTGCTTTAACTCTTGGGACTTTGACAAAACTCTCCTTAATCAACAGCGTCAAAAGCCCCGAAATAATCGCTGGAATCAGCGCCCATTTTGCTACCGCGCGGACATCGCCATCGAGTAGCGCCAGACCCATGAGAGCAATAGCCGGGCCGATGACGGCACCGATATTGTCGCCGGTGCGATGGAAACCAAAGGCGCGCCCTAAGTGGGCTTTATCTACTGAATCCGAGATTAATGCATCCC
>CAYGHJ010000051.1:0-7817 GCA_964349605.1 uncultured Candidatus Planktophila sp.
CATATCTGCGGGGCGCCACATGGGTTCTGCCAGTTGTTTAAAGTAAAACCCTTCCAGATTAAATTGCTCTTACCTGAATCATTAAATGAGAATGCGAAAGTGTAGGCAACTGGGATAAATAGATAAGTAAAACCAATTACCATATAGATACGTAGAAGGTTGCGTCCAAACCAGCGCGATAGCCGAGCGTTAAATGGAATCGTCGGAATCGGGGCTTCGCTTACTACTTTGTTCATACCAGCTCATCCGTTCCGGCTTTTCGAATATAGAGAGTAACAAGAATCAAAATCGCAGCCATCAAAGTAAACGAGAGAGCCGCGGCCGTTGGATAGTCGACGATTTTAAAGTAGCGCGACTCAATGACATTACCTATCATCTTTGTATTTGGGCTACCAAGGATTGCAGCATTGACGTAGTCACCAGCGGCCGGGATAAACGTCAGCAAAGTACCAGCTACAACACCGGGCATCGAAAGCGGGACCGTAACTTTGCGGAAAGTTGTTATTCCATTTGCATAAAGATCGCCAGATGCCTCTATCGTGCGATGGTCGATCCGCTCAAGGGATGCGTATAAAGGCAGGGTCATAAATGGCAGGAAGTTATAGGTCATGCCTGCAACTACTGCGATTGAGGTTGATGTAATTGTCGTATGTTCTCCCATTAAATTCAAAGAACGCAGAATTGGAACCACGAATCCCTCTTCACCAAGGATTTGCTTCCATGCAACTGTGCGAAGCAAAAAAGAGGTAAAGAAGGGCGCAACGACTAAGACCAGCAATATATTTTTAAACTTGCCCGATTTAAAGGCAATTGCATACGCCAGTGGATATGCGATGGCTAAAGCAAAAATGGTTGCCAGAGATGCATATATAAATGAGCGGCCAAACTGCTCTTTATTATCGAGAAAGGCGTTGATGTAGTTACTAAATGCAAAGCTCTGTTCGTATTGTCCTGTATCTCCCCCAGCGATAGGTGTCTGTGTTGAAGTCTGCGCTAAGTTAACAATTGGCAGAATGAAAAAAGTAAAGAGAAATGCAAAACCAGGAAATAACAACAGGTAAGGAACACGCACCTTTGGCAAGGTAAAGCTCATTACTCTTTATTCATCTAACTGCTCTGGATCTACCTCAGTGCCAGCCTCAACGTCTTCATCTCCGCGTAGGCCAAATGTAAAGTTAGGTTCCCAGGAAATGATGACCTCTTCCCCTTTATTAAATGGGGGTACTCCATCATCGTTTTGTTCAAAGACCATCAACTCTTGCCCCCAGCCCATCGCAACAACGTATTGTGTGCTCACACCAATATAAGAGACATCCTCAATTCGTCCCCCAGTTAATTCATTTCCACGAACCGGCGAACCCGCGCGTGAAATACGAAACTTCTCTGGTCTGATGCCTGCATAGAGCGAGTTATCAACGGCGTGAGAGCGCGCCTTAGGCATTGAAACCTTTTGCCCAAAGAGGTCGATAACTAAATTCTCGCCATCATTTCCGTCGATTCTGCCTTTAATGAGATTTGATTGTCCAAGGAAATTAGCAACGAATGCTGTCTCTGGATTATCGTACAAATCTGCAGGTGAACCCATCTGCTCAATCTTGCCCTCATTCATGACCGCGATGGTGTCGGCCATAGTCATTGCCTCTTCTTGATCATGGGTAACGTGAACGAAGGTAAGTCCGACCTCTCGTTGTATCCACTTGAGCTCAATCTGCATCTGGCGACGAAGCTTCAAATCAAGTGCGCCCAAAGGTTCATCAAGGAGTAGAAGTGCCGGCCGATTTACAATTGCACGGGCGAGTGCAATGCGTTGTTGTTGACCACCAGATAGCTGTGTTGGTTTGCGCTCGGCAAGGTGTGGGAGTTCTACAAGGCTAAGTACCTTATCTACTTGCTCCTTAACATCTTTAACTCCGCGCCTACGCAATCCAAATGCGATATTTTCAAAGATAGTTAGATGCGGAAAGAGTGCATAGTTTTGAAATACAGTATTGATAGGGCGTTGATAAGGGCGCGTAGTCGTAATATCAGTTTCACCTAAATGAATACTTCCAGCCGTTGGCTCCTCTAATCCTGCAACCATTCGAAGCGTGGTTGTTTTACCGCAACCCGATGGACCAAGAAGTGCGAAAAAAGAGCCTTTAGGAATAGTTAACGTTAAATCATCAACGGCTCTAAAATCTCCGTACGACTTGGTGATTCGAGTTAAACGTAAATCCCCCCGTGCTGTAATTGGATCATTGGCCACTAATTACCCTGTGCCTGCTGGAAGGCTTCGGCCCAAGTAGTTTCCTCGTCAGGTGTCAGCGAACGGAAAACATGCAAGCGAGAAGATGTCTTCTCTGTTGGGAAGATGTACTCGCTCGTCGCAAGCTCCGGTGCAATCTTCTCCATCTCAGCCTGTGCGCCCTTTACTGGGCAGACATAGTTAACGTATGCGGCAACTTCTGCGGCAACGACTGGGTCGTAGTAATAGTTAATCAGCTTCTCTCCATTTGCCTTGCCAGTTGGCGAGGCAGTTGATGGAATGACTAAGTTGTCACCAGAGATAGTTCCGCCAGACTCTGGAATTGCGAAGTCAAACTTGCCCTCATTCTCACTAGCCAAAATAAACATATCTCCCGACCAGCCAATGACTGCTGTTGCATCTCCCGAAGTTAAGTCTTCGGCATACTCATTTCCTTTGACTCCACGAATCCAACCATCGGAAATTTTGCCCGCCATAAAATCAACGGCGTTCATGAACTGGTCCTCGGTAACTTTCGTAATATCTACACCTTGTGAGAGAAGAATAACTCCGATGGTGTCACGCATCTCGGTTAAGACTACGATTTTTCCTTTGTTCTGCGGTGCAAAGAGATCTTCAATAGTACGTATGCCCTTTGGGTTCTTTTCGGTGTTCCAACCAAAACCAGACATGATGCCCTGCCACGTAAGGGTTGACTCACGCATCGGATCATATGATGGAGATTTTAGAGAGTCTAAAATATTCCCATGGTTTGGAATATTAGCTAGATCGAATTTTTGTGTGTAACCCAAACGAATCCAGCGCGCTGCCATCCAGTCAGTTGGTGTGACAACGTCAT
Organism: uncultured Candidatus Planktophila sp.; assembly: GCA_964349605.1. GTDB lineage: Bacteria > Actinomycetota > Actinomycetes > Nanopelagicales > Nanopelagicaceae > Planktophila. The sequence continues at coordinate 3,084 of CAYGHJ010000051.1, forward strand.
AGCCAATATCTTCACCTAACTTTAATTGCGCTTGAACCTTTCCATAAAACTCGTCATTATCATTGTAATCTTCAAAGTATTGAGCATCGATTCCAGTCTCTTCCGCAAACTTAACGAGAGTTGGATATGTTTTGCTTGCTTCATCAAAATCTAAGTACAGCGGCCAGTTTCCCCAGCGCACTGAGTTTTCTGCGCTCTCGTCGCTACCACCGCCACATGCAGCAAGAAGACCAACTGCACCTAATCCACCAGCACCAGCTAGTACCCCACGGCGAGAGATGCCAGAGTTAAGAATTGAACGTGCTTCGGATGAGAGTGATTGCTCTTTTGCCATTATGGTGTGCTCCTTTGGTGGTTGTGTCGATGTCAGATTCTATGCCCCAAGATTAGTCATTACGTGCTTTATTCGTGTGTAATCTTCAAAACCGTACGAAGATAAATCCTTACCGTATCCAGAGCGTTTAAAGCCACCGTGAGGCATCTCGGCAACAAGGGGAATGTGTGTGTTAATCCAAACACAGCCAAAGTCAAAGGCCTTAGCCATGCGCATCGCACGACCATGGTCTTTCGTCCAGACGCTAGAGGCCAGGCCGTAGTCAACGCCATTTGCCATAACAACGGCCTCGGACTCATCGCTAAAACTCTGCACGGTAATAACGGGTCCAAATATTTCATTTTGAATCATCTCGTCATCTTGGTGCAGGCCAGCAACCACGGTCGCAGGGAAGAAAAAGCCCGGACGATCTAGGGCGCTTCCTCCGCTCATTACTGTGGCATGAGCGGGCACGCGATCTAGAAAGCCAGAGACTCTGGCAAGTTGGTTAGCGTTATTTACTGGACCAAGAAAGACATCTTCATCTGGGGCACCAATGGCGACTGCCTTAGCTTGCGCGCTCAAGAGTGCAACAAAATCCTCATAGACGTTAGCTTGAACTATGACGCGTGTTGCAGCGGTGCAATCCTGACCGGCGTTGAAATATCCCGCAATTGCAATGGCCTCGGCTGCGGCCTCTAAGTCGGCATCGGCAAAGACAACTACGGGTGCCTTGCCACCTAACTCTAAGTGGACGCGCTTAAGTTGGGTGGCTGCAGATTGAGCGACTTGAACACCAGCACCAACTGAGCCTGTAATTGAGACCATGTCAGGGCGTTTGTGTTCAACAACTGATCTTCCAGTTTCGCGCTCGCCGCAGACTACGTTAAAGACACCTGCAGGTAAAAACTCGGCCATCACTTTTGCCATCCATACCGTTGAAGCAGGCGTCGTATCACTTGGCTTTAAGACTACGGTGTTGCCAGCTGCAATAGCGGGTGCCCATTTCCAAACGGCCATCATCATTGGGTAGTTCCATGGTGTTACTTGTCCAATAACGCCGACAGGTTCGCGGCGAATCATCGAGGTCATACCTGGCATGTATTCACCGGAAGATTTACCTTCAAGATTTCTTGCAGCTCCTGCAAAGAATCGAATTTGATCGACCATTGGTGGAACTTCCTCCGTTGTGGTCAACGAAATTGGTTTACCAGTGTTACGACATTCAATTTCAATTACTTCGCTCTGGCGATCTTCAATCGCATCTGCAATTTTTAAAAGTGCGCGTTGACGTTGCGATGGTGTTGAGTCGCGCCATCCAGGAAACGCATCACTTGCTGCGCTGAAAGCGGCATCGACATCGGCTGCATTTGATTTCGGCGCAGTTGCATATGCCTGACCTGTAGATGGATTAATAAGTGAGCTTGTTTCACCGGAGGTGCTCTCTACGGCTTTGCCATTAATGAAGTTCGTTAAATTTTCCATAGGATTGAGCCTACCAATAGCGGTAAAAGGTAACTAGTCGCTCCTGGTTTTTTCGGCCGCCGCTAACTGCCCACAAGCACCATCGATATCTCGTCCCCGAGTATCCCTCACTGTGACGGGTACTCCGTAACTCTCCAAAATACGAACAAATTCGGCCTCATCCTCCCGCCGAGATGCCGTCCACTTCGAACCTGGCGTGGGATTGAGGGGAATCAAATTTACATGCGCATTGCGATTCTTAAGTAGGCGCCCCAATAAATCAGAGCGCCACGATTGATCATTAATGTCACGAATCAGGGCATATTCGATGGAATATCGGCGGCCAGTTCGCTTTTCATACTTATCAGCGGCGGCTAGTACCTCCTTAATATTCCAGCGCGAATTAATCGGAACCAAAGTGTCCCGAAGCTCATCATCGGGGGTGTGCAGGGAGACGGCCAGAGTCAGCGCTAAACCCTCCTCTGTAAGTTTTTCAATTCCATTGACTAAGCCAACTGTTGATACTGTCACTGAGCGCGCGCTAATTCCTAGACCATCTGGATTTGGGTCAGTAATATTTCGCACCGACCGCATCACAGCGTTGTAGTTAGCTAGTGGCTCTCCCATTCCCATAAAAACTATATTGGAAAGACGGGTCGGGCCACCTGGTAGTTCGCCGTTAACACATGCTCGGGCGGCGGCAACTATCTGCTCAGTGATTTCGGCCGCGCTTAAATTTCGAGTTAATCCAGCTTGGCCGGTGGCACAAAATGGGCAGTTCATTCCGCAGCCAGCTTGAGATGAAATGCAGACGGTTACGCGATCGGCGTATCTCATCAAAACACTTTCAACTAGAACCCCATCATGTAATTTCCACAAATCCTTACGCGTCATACCTTCATCGCACGTTACCGATCGAACCAATTCAATAAGTTTTGGCGTAAGTTGATCGGCGATACTTTGTCGCATATCAACTGGAATGTCGCTCCACGTTTGTGGATCATTGGATAGATGAGAAAAATAGTGTGTGGCAACTTGCGTCGCGCGAAAAGCAGGTAGGCCTAATGATTTCGCAACTTCGCGCCGCTCAACAGGTGAGTAATCAGCTAAGTGCTTAGGCACCTTTTTGCGCTGGATAGGCTCGTCAAAGACCAAATTAATCTTTGGATTACTCATAACCAACGCTTTACTAATTCAAAAGCTAGCCACAACGCTGGGGCCGAAATCAAAACTGAATCAAGGCGATCAAGCATTCCACCATGACCAGGAAGAAGCGTGCCCATATCTTTCAGCGCTAAATCGCGCTTCATCGAGCTTTCAATGAGATCACCGCAGGTTGCAGTAAAGACAATCATTAATCCAACTACTGCGCCGATCCACCAGTCCATATCCATGATGTAATAAAAAGCCAAAATTCCACCAATTACAGTAAAGATTAAGGAGCCGGTTAATCCCTCCCAACTCTTTTTTGGCGAGATTTTAGGTGCCATCTTGTGCTTACCGAAAAGAACCCCGACAATGTAGCCAAAAGTATCGTTGCAAGAAACTAAGACCACGAAAGTCATTACACGTTCAAAACCATTGCTCGTTCGACCCAGCAGAATTAGAAAGCCACCCAAAAATGGCAGATACAGTAAAGAAAATACCGTTGCCGTTGCACTTGCGACAAAGCCCTCAGGACCTTTACTTAAAAGTTGAATCAGTAGAAGTGGTATCGCTATAGCAGTAGCCACGGCAAGACCTACAACTCCCCCATTCCACGTTGCATATGAGAGCGCAATAGAGGCCGCAATTAATGCATTCAATGATAAATAGAAGCCTCGTGCGTTAAAAGCGCGCACGATTTCGCGAATACCAAGAAGTACGGCAACAGCTATAACTACGGCAAAAATTACGCGTTGGTAGGCCAAGGCAAACCAAATTAATGCAATCAGTGACAAAGAGACGACAATTGATGGCAAGAGCTTTCGCCCCGCGCGCTTATTGATCGCCTCGTTTATCGAATGAATGTCAGACATGTGAAGTACAACTTCTCAGATTTCGAGAAGTTCGGCCTCCTTGTGCTTAAAAAGTTCATCAACTTTTGCTACATGATCTGAAGTAATTTTTTCCAACTCTTTCTCTCCACGTGCAACATCATCTTTGCCTACATCGCCATCTTTTTCCATTTTCTCAATCGCCTCCTTTGCAGCTCGGCGAATATTGCGCATGGAAATCTTTGAATCTTCTGCCTTACTCTTTACAAGCTTGATGTATTCCTTGCGGCGCTCTTCAGTCAGTTGCGGGAAATTAATTCTGATGAGAACGCCATCACTTGAAGGGTTGACACCTAAATCCGATTCGCGTATCGCCTTTTCAATATTTAACATAGCGCTTTTATCAAATGGTGCAATCGTTGCTAATCGCGCCTCTGGTACTTGAATCGAGGCCAGTTGCGATAGAGCGGTATAGGTTCCGTAGTAATCAACCATAATTTTGTTAAAGAGTGATGGATGTGCACGACCAGTGCGAATAGATGCAAAATCATCTTTAGCAACCTCTACCGCTTTGGTCATTTTGGTGTCAGCATCTTTGAGGACGCTTGCTACATCTGACATCTTTACTCCTTCTAAGAGTGGTTCTAAATATTTGGAGGCGGTCTGAATCCGCTGATGACGATTGTATATTACGAAAAGTGATTTACATTACGTGCTCAAAACCCAGCCTAAATCAAGGGTTCTGCTCAAATTGGCGCTGGCACTCACGAGATGCATTCAATCGGTGAAGGGTAAGGAGTAGTTTTCGAGTTGTAACTGCGACGGAGAGGTCCATATGTTTCAAGTACGTATCCATGGCCGCGGCGGCCAGGGAGTGGTGACGGCAGCCGAACTCCTTGCGCAATCTGCATTTGATGAAAAACGCTTCGCACAAGCCTTTCCGAGTTTTGGATCTGAGCGCACCGGTGCACCAGTAGTTGC
>CAYGHJ010000052.1:0-4531 GCA_964349605.1 uncultured Candidatus Planktophila sp.
TGGCCTAATTTAAAGCAGCGCTCATCGTTATTAGGTGCCGAACGTTTAGTTGAGCGCCAGCGTAACCCCGATACTCCACGCGATCAGTTGGATGTTATTGCTGCAAATGGCCTTATGCAGGACGAGGAGCGCTTGTTCCATGTCGCTCTAACCCGCGCCAAAGGCTCACTTTTCATCACTGCCGTCCAACGTGATGATGAAGAGCCCTCACAGTTCTTTGAGGCGATCGAAGTTTTGGTCAATATAAATGATCTCGATGAGCCAGTCGTAACCGAAGTTCCTCGCCCAATAACTGCGCCTGCATTAGTAGCCGAACTTCGAAGTCAATTACATGGCGAAAATGCACAGACCGCTGCGGCGATACTTAAAGCGATGAGCGAAAACGGAGTTTATCTAGCCGATACGCAATCGTGGATCGGGTCAGTGTCATTGAGTACCGATGCACCGGTTATTGATGCTGATAAAGAAGTTGTTGTATCACCCAGCGGCGCTGAATCTTTTGAAGAGTGCGGGGTTAAGTGGTTCTTACAAAACAGTGGGGGCAGTGATGGAGATAGCACGGCTCAAGTTCTGGGCTCTGCGATTCACGCATTTGCCGCAACAATGGTTCAGAATCCAGGTACAACTAAAGAGGAGTTAATCGCGAATCTACAAAGTTCATGGAAGCTCATCGACCCAGAATCTGGATGGGTGAGTGCTTCGCATTTAGAAAACGCGGTTACGATGCTCGAAAAATTCGTTGAGTACCATCTAAACACCACTCGCACAGTAGTCGATGCTGAAATGCGCTTTGATGTGAAATTAGGTCGTGCACGAATTAGAGGAAGCGTTGATCGATTAGAAGTCGAAGCCGATGGTTCACTATTTATCGTTGATTTCAAAACAGGTGGCAGCGCAATTAGTGTTAAAGATGCTAAAGCGAATCTTCAGTTAGCCAGTTATCAACTCGGAATCGCCGAAGGTGGATTTACTCAAAGCACTATCAGCGCAGGTGCCGAACTTGTCTATTTAGGTACAAGCACTGCGGGAGCAACGATTCGATCCCAACATGGTATTGATGTCGATGAGGTCAAAAGTAAACTCAATGAGATCGGCGATGGCATGGGCGCCGCTACCTTCTTTGCAACGGTCAATAAGCGCTGCAAAGGCTGCCCAGTACGTACATCCTGTCCAATCCAAATCGATGGTAGGACGGTGATTTCATGAGCCTGGAAGCTGAGTACTCACCAGAAGAGATCATTACCAAACTTCAAGCACATCCTAAGTTTGGCTCAACAATTGCCCCCATCACCAGATTTCAGTCGGCGATCATTAGCTGCGATCTTGAGCCAACCGTAGTTATTGCCGGTGCTGGCTCAGGTAAAACTGAGACTATGAGTAATCGCGTTCTCTATTTGGTCGCTAATGGTTTTGTAAAACCCGATCAGATTTTAGGTTTAACTTTCACTCGAAAAGCTGCAGGAGAACTGTCAGTACGAATACGCAAGCGGATTCGCCAACTTGCAACGTTGCCAGAGTTCAAACACATCACATCATCGACGACTTCGGTGGGGACCTATCACTCATACGCCGGCAAGCTACTTAGTGAACATGCAATCAGATATGGAATCGATGCCGATGCTGAACCATTAGGCGAAGCTGCGATTTGGCAGATTGCATCCAATGTTGTGCGCAACTGGTCCGATGATACGTATCGAAATCAAAGCGCTGTGAGTACAGTGATTAAAGATCTATTGGGACTTTCAAAGTTAATGCTTGAGCACCAAGTCAAGGCCGATGACATTCAAGCAATAGGCGAAGAGATTTTGCGGGAGTTGGCACTGCTAGCCGGTGCGCGCAATGAAGAAGTTCGAGCGGTCGAACGCACAATGCGCCAGCGTAATTCGCTCTTACCAATGGTGGATGCTTTTATGCAACGACGCAAAGCGGCAGGTGAATTCTCATTCGATGATCAGATGTCATTGGCCGCCGATATAGCGGAAAACTTTGGAGACGTTGGTGTGTTGGAGCGCGGAAAGTATCGAGTCGTCTTACTCGATGAATACCAAGATACTTCGCAGTCTCAGGTGCGCATGCTTTCATCACTATATGGGGGAGGACATCCAGTAATGGCTGTGGGTGACCCATCACAGGCTATCTATACCTGGCGCGGAGCATCGGCCGGCACTATGGCATCTTTTACTAAGTATTTTCCCAAACGTGCTGATCAAATTGGCGCGGCACAATTTACGTTGCCTACTACATTTAGAAATGATGCAATGATTTTAGCTGCAGCTAATCGCATAAGTGATGAGATTAAGTTGGCAGGCGGACAAAGCGTAGTTGAGTTAGAAGCAAGAGCTAACGCCCATAAAGGCGAAATTGCATATGGGATTTTTGAAACTATCGATGCTGAAGCCGCTGCCGTGGCTGAATATATAAAGGAAAACTGGAACCCGACATTAGGAAAAACCGCAGCAGTCTTAGTTCGAAAACGGGCACAGATAACGGCGATTGAAAGCGCACTCCGCAATCAAGACCTGCCTGTTGAAGTTATAGGCATCGGTGGATTAATTCATGTACCAGAAGTTGCAGATGTCGTATCGATGCTCAAGGTGATTACAGATCCCGATTCAGGATCGTCATTGATGCGACATTTAATTGGCCCGCGCATTAACTTAGGCCCGCGTGACATTGCAGCGCTGGGCGCATTTAGCCGCGAACGCGCCAAGGAGATGCACGCCGATTCGAAGAGCTTTATTAAAAAAATCGCCGCCGGTAATCCGGATCAGTTAGAGGCTGATGATCAATTTGCAGGATCGATAATCGATGCGTTAGATGAGATACATAGCGCCAAAAAGAGCAGTTTTAGCGAGATCGGATTTCAACGTCTGGTGGCTTTTGCTGGCGATCTACGCCGATTGCGCTCTCGCGCAGGTGGGCAGATTAGCGATTTGATTAGTGAGATTGAAAACTATTTAACGCTGGAGAGTGAAATAACTCTGCGCGATGGATCGCAAGCAGGCCGGCGACATTTGGATCGCTTCTTAGATGAAGCGGCAAAATTCGAGCGTACCGGCGGCTCAATAACTGCCTTTTTAGAGTGGTTAGATGTAGCAGCCGATGCCGAAGGCGGGCTAAAGGCAGGTGCCCCTGAAGTTCGCAGTGATGTAGTACAGATTTTGACTATACATATGGCAAAAGGTGCTGAATGGGATGTGGTCGCGGTTCCAGGTTTGGCAGAGGGAACTTTCCCAGGAAACAATTCAAGTGATCCCGATAACTGGTTAAAGAACGAGAAACACATTCCTTTTTCTTTGCGTGGAGATAAAGATGAACTTCCTAAGTTTTCATTGGAAGGGATTACTAAAAATAGTGATGCTGCGAAAACGATAAAAGAGTTTGGTTCACGTTGCGTTGAAAATATTAAGATGCGCGAAGAGATGCGCCTTGCCTACGTGGCAGTCACTCGCGCTAAATCGCATTTAATCTGCACAACGTCGCGCTGGCGAGATGGCAGCAAACCAGTCGAACCAAGTGAAATTTTCTATCTCATCGCAGGAGTGGCTAGCGCACTCGGAGGTCTCATGCTCTCTGATGCGTCGGCGCCCGAAGTTGGTGCTGAAAATCCAAGCATTGAAAATCCAATTACTGCAGTGTGGCCAAGTGATCCATTAGGTGATCGAAGAGCAACGTTTAACGCGGCAATTGAATTAGTCAATGCAAGCCCGGCCCATACTTTGAGAGAAAACATTGACCCGGAAATTACTTCGTGGATTAACGATGCCCAAGCTCTCATCAACGAAATCCAGCAACTCTCACATGGATTAATACACATTCCGCTGCCCCCAAGGATTTCAACATCAACGTTGGTAGCTCTACATAAAGATCCACAAGAGTTAGCTCTGAACATTCGCCGACCGATGCCGCGCGGTCAGGATCAATACTCACGGCGCGGTACCGCCTTTCACTTATGGGTAGAGCGCCAATTCGCCGATGCCGATACATTATTTGGTGATGAGTATCTAGATTATTTAGATCCACTCGATGAAGATTCAAAGTTGGAGGATCTAAAGAAGGCTTGGCTATCAAGCGAGTTCGCTCATCGGACTCCAGTTCGCGTCGAAGTTCCCTTTGAAACCACAATTGAAGGTGTATTAATCCGCGGCAGAATCGATGCAGTTTATGCAACTCCTGCTGGCTTTGAGGTAGTGGATTGGAAGACTGGATCCACAACGCTGGATGCTTCGGCGGCGGTTCAATTGGCGATGTATCGCTTAGCGTGGGCCAAGCTATCTGGCGCTGATATTTCAACGGTTAGCGCCGCTTTTCACTATGTTCCGACTTCGGTTACCCATCGCCCAGCCGACTTACTTGAAGAAGCGGAACTGATCAACCTCATCCGATCAATCGATGCACAATCGCCATCGTTTAACTAGAGAACGTCGACTTCAATTTGTAAAGGCAAATGATCACTCATTCCTGAGTGCGGATATTGAATATGCCGCACATCGGCGGGATGTAATTTTTGAGAGAGGAAATAGTCGATCTG
>CAYGHJ010000052.1:4631-7748 GCA_964349605.1 uncultured Candidatus Planktophila sp.
CTAACCAGCCATTATCTAAAACTGCACCGAGTGCACTGCGTGGATGGTCACGGACGTAAAAACGTTTCATCTTTCCATCAACTGGAAATGACATCGGCACACCAATTGGTGAGCCTTTTAAATCTAATCGGTGCCATCTCACAACTGGAACTTTAGAAACCATTCCGATTCCATATCCAGGTTTTGCACCTTCGCTCTTTTCCGTAACAACTCTCTCATCGCTTCCGTTTGGAGCTCGCCAATCTTCATCCGGTGAACCCATAAGCGATGGCGCAAATGCCCAGTGCGCAGCACTCATCATCCCGGCTATATTTCCAACTTGATTGTGGTTTCCAGAGCGCGATAAAAAGTAATCGACCTCTTGTAATCCGATGATGTCGCTCTTTAAGTGGGCGATTTCAGCTTCAAGCAGTGCGGCGTTATCGGCCTCCTCATCGGCAGGCATTGCCTGCCCATGAAGCAGATTCCACGATGTTATGCGCATGGGGCGATGCTAGTAGTCTGACTCTTCTATGAGCGCACGCAACCAATCACTCTCACCCATCGATCGCGCGAGCGAACTGCGTATCGACTCGGCTCGGTTGACCCTGCTCTGGCAAAGTGCGCAGATTCTCCCCGTTATTGATGGACATATTGGAGCTAATGACGGCCAACTTAGATTTCTCACCGCGGAAAATGTTGAGTCTCTTTCGGTCTCTTTTGAAATCGGCGAACGATATTTCTTAGGTTTGGCTCGCGATGGAGGACAAGCGTTTTTTGCATGGAGCACATCCTGGATCAACGAGCCCATCGACGAGGCCGTTAAATTTGAAGGCTTTAAAACTTTACGTGAAGTCGGAGGGAGTTTGAGCGAGGTTGATTTAACTCTGGCAATGCATGCGGTGGGTTTAGGAAATTGGCATGCAACACACCCTTGTTGTTCTCGCTGCGGAGGCGCAACTGTTAGTGATTTAGGCGGAAGCGTACGTGTTTGCGTTGCCGATTCATCGCAACACTATCCCCGAACCGATCCAGCGGTCATAGTTCTTGTCAAAGATGCCACCGATCGTATCTTGCTTGGGCATCAAGGAGTTTGGCCAGAGAAACGTTTTTCAACTTTTGCAGGATTTGTTGAACCTGGCGAATCCTTTGAAGAGTGCGTATCGCGTGAAGTCTTTGAAGAGGCCGGTGTTTATTGCAACGACATTAATTATCTAGCATCACAAGCATGGCCATTTCCAGCTTCAATCATGATTGCATTTGAGGCAATTACCGATCACCCCGATACTGCCAAGGCCGACGGAGTTGAAATTACTGAGATTGCTTGGTTTAGTCGCGATGAAATGAAAACCGCAATCGCATCTGGTGCATTGCTTCTTCCACCATCAATTTCAGTGGCGCGTAAAATGATTACAGGCTGGTACACCGCAAAACCTGGTTATGAAGTTGTCGATTTAAAAAGCACCGAGGCGTGGAGACCGTGAGCAACGAACTTCGTGCCGAAGAGATTCTTGAAGCTCTAGATAACGAACAGCGTGCCGTTGCACTGGCAACACGCGGACCTGTCTGTGTAATCGCTGGGGCGGGAACTGGCAAAACACGTGCGATTACACATCGCATTGCCTATGCCGCAGCTATAGGGGTAATGGATCCACATAAGGTTTTGGCCCTGACCTTTACTGCAAGGGCTGCAGGTGAGATGCGCATGCGCCTTCGCTCATTAGGTGTTCCAGCGGTCGCCGCTCGTACTATCCATGCAGCAGCCTTGAAGCAGATTACTTTTTTTTGGCCGCAAGTATTTGGCGGGCGCACCCCAGACTTGATTACAACTAAAACGAGTTTTATCACTGAAGCTATAAAACGCGCTGAACTAACCGGCGAGCTCTCTATTAATTCGCGCGATTTAATTCGCGACATCGCATCGGAAATCGAATGGGCAAAGGTTTCACAGGTTGCACCTGCGGACTATTTATCTGAACTTGGTAAACGCCCGGTAAAACCACGAATTAACGCCGAACAAATTGCTAAGGTCTATACGGCATACGAATCAGTTAAGCAGCAAGAACGCGCGATGGATTTTGAAGATGTGCTTTTGCTTGCAACTGCGATGATTGAACAAGAGCGCGAAGTTCGAGAACGCATTCAAGATCAATACCGCTTCTTTACAGTAGATGAGTATCAAGATATTTCTCCACTTCAGCAACGGCTGATTAATGCATGGCTTGGCTCGCGCCAGGAGATCTGCGTCGTTGGCGATCCTGCTCAAACTATTTATTCTTTTGCCGGAGCGACCCCGGTTTTTCTAAACTCATTCACCAATCGTTTTCCTGAGGCTGAAGTTGTGCGCTTAGCTACTGGATATCGCTCAACACCCGAAATCACTTTCATGGCCAATAGCATTTTACGCAAAGCACAAATGGGTCAAGAGTTAGTAGCACTCAATGACCACGGAGATAAGCCATCAGTGGATGCCTTCAAAGATGAAACCTCAGAGGTCGCAGGAATTGTTGAATGGATTAAAGATTTATTGAGCCAAGGAACACAGGCGCAGGAAATTGCCGTGTTGGCTCGTACGAATAGCCAGCTCAATACCATCGAGCGTGCAATGAATACTGCAAAGCTGCCGTATCAAATTAGAAACAGTGAGCGATTTTTTGACCGCCCGGACGTGCGAGAGTTCTTAAAATTAGTGAGAAACGCCTCCGTCATTCCAACCCAAGGAGTTTCCTGGTTAGACGAACTGCGCACCTTGGCACAACCCTTTTTAACTGGTGCTCACATCGATGGAATCGCAGCCCTGCTCCATTTAGCGCGTGAATTAGATGGCGATAATGGTTTTAATCCGAAGAATCTTCGTACTTATTTGCGCGAACTCGAAGATCGCGTTCAGCAAAATAATCCTCCAACCATGCCAGTAACTACACTCGCCACTCTTCATGCAGCTAAAGGTCTTGAATGGGAGCGAGTGTTTTTGATGGGAGTGAGTGAAGGTCTACTGCCCCTTGAAAACTCATCGACGACCAATAATCAAGCATCGATCGATGAAGAGCGGCGTCTGTTTTACGTGGGAATCACGCGTGCGAAGGTTGATTTACACCTGAGTTATCGTGGAAAACCTTCTCGTTTTCTCGTTGAGGC
>CAYGHJ010000053.1:0-7486 GCA_964349605.1 uncultured Candidatus Planktophila sp.
GTTCGCTCAAGTGGCTCGACTGCGCGCGTTTGATCAATATGAATGAGCGCATCGAACTGATGCGAAAGTTTTGCTTGAAAGTAGTGGGACTGCCGTTCAGTCTCAGGCCGGTAAATAACACCAATCGCCCGCTCCAGCATGGGAACCGCCAAAATTTCACTTATGGGAGTTCCTTGAGTCATCAGAAAAAGGCAACGCTCAAATCCAACATTATGAAATAACTCTTCATAACTTCCTACAAGCCCTGGACGCACCCGTTTGCGTTCTGCAGCACCTCCCCAGTCATTGGCGGCGGTGACAGTGCCTGAGTAGGTAGTAAATCCAATTAAATAGGTATCGCTTCCATAGCGATCGCGAGTAAGTTCTCCGACGTTGTACTCCCCCCGCGTGGCCATCGCTGTTGCACTCGCATCGCCAAGATGTGAGTTATGTTCCCAAACCACTATTTTCGCCTTCTTTTCTGGAGTAGATAAGTGCTCATCTAGGGCGATCAAAGTCTGCATCATGTGATGATCTCGCAGATTCCATGATGAAACATCACTTCGATACATCGTTCGATAGTAATTCTCAGCATTATTAACGAGTCGGGCATTTTGTGTGGCGTAAAAGAATTCATCCTCGGCAACTCTGCCATCGCGTCTGGAGTAATCAGCCGTGCTGGCATATAGCTCAGCCAACTGTGTAGCAACCTCATCCTCACAGGAGTCAGCAACTCCCATATTGACTGCATAACCATACTTCTGCGAATCTTTTCCGAAATGATCAAAACATGAATAACGTTTGCGTGCACGAGCCGCTGCATCTGGGTCAATCTTTCCAAGGTAGGTCAGTACCGCATCGATTGAGGCATGCAGACTGTATAAATCCAACCCATAGAATCCAACTTTTTGGCGATTCGTTTTCTCAATGTCGTTATGAGTACGAAGCCAACCCACAAAATCTAAAACATCAGCATTTCGCCACATCCATGTAGGAAACCTTTCAAAACCCGACAGGGATTCCACGGCATCAACATCATTCCCGCGTCCATTAACATAGGCATTGACTCGGTTAGCATCAGGAAAATCTGCTTCAACTGCAACTGCGATAAAACCCTTTTCCTTTATCAGTCTCTTAGTAATCTCGGCCCGCTCACGGTAAAACTCATGAGTACCGTGAGAGGCTTCGCCAATAAGAACAAATCGGGCGTCACCGATTGCATCAAGTAGTGGGTCATAATCACTAATTTCGCCACTTCGTAGTTTAATTCCATCGCGGCGAAGTAATTCGATACTTGGCATTTTCAATGATTGGGACATAAGTTATCCCCCCTTGTCTAATGATCCTAACTTTGAGTGATCAATTACGCACTAGTTATTAAGATTTCATTTGATTGAATGTGATTCCTAGAGGTAGGAATGAGTGTCAGCACATACCCATCTATAAAAAATAATAGGTGAAGTGTTTTAGAAACCGTTGCTTGCTACTAGTATTACGAAAGAGGCATCAACGCCTTCGAGGTGCATTATGTTATTTAAAGATCGAATTGATGCTGGTCGCACATTGGCTATGCACGTCAAACATTTGTCAGATGCAAACCTAGTAGTCCTTGGACTTCCACGCGGCGGCGTGCCTGTTGCCTATGAGGTCGCTAAAGAACTTGGAGCGCCATTAGATGTCATAGTCGTTCGCAAATTAGGTCTGCCCTGGCATCCAGAATTAGCGATGGGCGCTATTGGGGAAGGTGGCGTTCGTGTCATCAATGATGAAGTTATGCGCCTTGCCCATGTTGGTGAACATGATTTTGGAGTTATTGAGGCTCGCGAGAGAGCCGAAGTCGAGGCCCGCGCTATAAAATTTAGAGCCGGGCGCTTCCCTATCCCCCTAGCCGGGAGAATCGCTCTCATTGTTGATGATGGAATCGCCACGGGTGCAACCGCACTTGCTGCCTGCAAAGTGGCAAGGGCTATGGGGGCTAGTCGCATAATTTTTGCAGCACCAGTTGGCGCGGCCGATACAGTTCGCAAATTAGCTAGCGTTGCCGATGAGGTTATCTGCCCAGAAATTCCACATAATCTGAATTCTGTGGGTGAATGGTATGAAGAGTTCTATGCCACCACAGATGAAGAAGTAATTGAGATTCTGAATCGAAATTTGGTTGAAATAGAGGAGATTGAAATACCAATCGATGGCGTATTGCTAAAGGGTGATTTAACCCTTCCCCAAGGGGCTAAAGCGATAGTTGTTTTCGCCCATGGCAGCGGTAGTAGCCGACATAGTTCTCGCAATCAAGAAGTTGCCAGAGCTCTGAACAAAGCTGGTTTAGCTACTTTGTTATTTGATTTATTGCTAGAGGGCGAAGAGAGCGACCGCAGCAATGTATTCGATATCGAATTACTTGCAAATCGACTTCTAGCCGCCACAACTTGGATACGTAGTAAAAACGAACTATCTAATCTCCCAATCGCATATTTCGGCGCCAGCACAGGGGCTGCAGCTGCCATTTGTGCAGCCGCTCGCTCTAATATAGATATCTTTGCAATAGTTTCTAGAGGAGGCCGAGTAGATCTGGCAGAGAAATGGCTGGGCCAAGTGAGCGGACCAACTTTGCTTATCGTGGGAGACCGTGACGATTATGTAGTTGAACTAAATAAACAGGCCCAATTCCAACTCACATGTGAAAACAAACTTGCTCTTGTAAAGGGAGCCAGTCACCTCTTTGAAGAGGAAGGGGCTTTAGAGTATGTCTCAGAACTGGCGCGGAATTGGTTCTTGACCAAACTTCCTCCACCAGATTAAGTACCACGGTGCCACTGTCGTTTTGCCACTATCTACTTAGCACTTGCAGCAATGTTGCTGGCTGGTCTGCTACCTCCACATCCAGTTGAGTTCGAACTCTACTTCGACCTCTAAAGGATTCTAGAAAAGTAGCTGCCAGAAATGGTAGGCGCTTTTCAATTTCGAAAGTAAGAAACTTAATGAATCGAGTGGTACAAAGTGCGTAGCATTTGATCATGTAGCTGCGAGAGGCGAAGTTTGAAGATTCGATGACTCTTGAAAATAGAGAAGAGTGGATTAGAAATAGAATGGTGTTTGGGTCTATAGAAGTAGCTCGACTCCCAGAAATCACCATCACTTTTAGTTTCACTAATAGACAGGAGGTGGGAAATAAGTCGGCATATGCAAGGAAATCGTTGATCTTCTGCGGCAAATCAAACTTTTGGATTACACTAGTGACATGCAAATGATCCTAGCTATAGCAGTATTCGTTATTGCCTATATGTTCATCGCTTCAGAAAAGATCAGTCGAATTGCTATCGCCTTAGCTGGAGCCGCTCTCATGGTTCTCATTGGAGCGACCGATGCAGAAAAGGCTTTTTATAGCCATGAAACAGGTATCGATTGGAATGTCATTTTTCTGCTCCTTGGCATGATGATTATCGTTGGAATAATTCATAAGACTGGGCTCTTCGAATTTTTGGCAGTAAATGCCATTAAAAAATCAAAAGGTAACCCAAAGGTAGCAATTGTTTACTTAATGCTTTTAACAGCGATTGCATCAGCGATTTTAGATAATGTAACGACGATTTTATTAGCGGTACCAATGACGCTTATAGTTTGCAAACACCTCAATGTAAATCCGATTCCCTTCATTCTTGCTGAAGTTTTCGTGTCAAATATAGGTGGAGCAGCAACCCTAGTTGGCGATCCGCCAAATATAATTATTGCCAGCAAAGCAAATCTCTCATTTAACTCTTTTTTAGTCCATATGGCACCAATGGTTATATTGGTTTTAGCTGTAATTATTCCTTTGATTGTCTATATGTTCCGTAAAGAGCTTATTAATTCACAGACCTCACGTGATGCGGTAATGAAACTAGATCCAACATCATTTTTAAAGGATCGAGTTCTTCTCAAAAAGAGTCTAATCGTATTAATCGGCGTAATGATTGCCTTTCTTAGCCACTCTTTACTTCATTTGGAACCGTCTATCGTCGCACTCTTGGGTGCGGGAATCCTTGTGATGATAAGTGGAGTAAAACCCAAGGATTATGTGCAAGATGTGGAATGGTCTACTTTGGTATTTTTTGCCGGTTTATTTATTATGGTAGGCGCATTAATAAACGTTGGTGCCCTTGAAATTTTTGCTGAATATTTACAGGAGATTTTCGGCGGCAATACCAAATTAGCAGCGGGTTCCATACTTGGAATATCAGCGGTGCTGTCAGGGATTATTGACAATATTCCCTATGTAACATCAATGTCACCTGTAATTGCCGAACTAAGTACTGATCTAGTAGGACGGCAAGAACATGTCTTATGGTGGTCACTTGCATTTGGTGCAGATTTTGGCGGTAATGCAACTATTATCGGTGCAAGCGCAAATGTTGTAGCAATCGGTCTTGCAGCAAAAGCTGGAATCAGAATCTCATTTTGGAACTTTGCAAAGTATGGAATTGTTGTAACTGCTATAAGCGTTGCAATGGTTTATCCGTACTTATTAATTTTCTACTTTTAATTAAGTAGCTCCTGGCGGGCTATAGTTTTTCTAGATAGCAGCACATGGCCAAAGAAACCAATGAGCAAGGCAAAGATAACTCCGACGTTGGCATAAGCCCACGGACCGTCCTTGCCACCGATTGCAGTTAAGAAATAACCCTGCCAAGCAAGCCAAGGAGCAAATGTATTTGTAACAAAGCCCCAGCCTACGATTGTGCCAATGCCCATGAGCATGATTGAAGATTTATTGACCGAGCCGTACATTCCCTTCTTATCAAATAGGTCTGGCTCCGAATAAGGTTTTCTTCGCATGATTACATCGGCGACAAAGATTGCCGACCACACCGCTACCGGTACTCCAAGTGTTATTAGGAAACCCTGAAATGGGAAGAAGAAATTCTCGGCAAACCACACAATGTAGATGGTGCCTGCCAACATAATTACTGCATCAATAGAGGCAGCGATATGGCGCTTTATTGGAACACCCATGGAGACCAGAGTTAATCCAGATGAATAGAGATCTAGAATCGCTCCCCCAACAAGGCCAAGGATTACAATTAAAGCAAAGGGAATCAAAAACCAGGTTGGTAACAATGTTGTTAGCGCGCCAATTGGATCCATTGAAATTGCATCGCTTAACTCTTTGCTACTGCCAGCTAAGGCTGAACCGTAAATAACAAGAATTATTGGCACGGTTGATGCACCTAATACAGTCCAACCAACGACCGCTTTGCTTGAAACCGAACGAGGTAAGTACCGTGAATAATCGGCTGCGGCATTAACCCATCCCAAACCAATCCCTGTGATTCCAAAGATCAACGCCCCTATAAAGGCCTGGTTTGATCCATCTTTAATCGCCGTGACACTCGACCAGTTGACGTTATCGATTGTTAGTGCGATATAGAAAACGGTCATTACTACGATCGTCAGCGTTAGCCATTTTTGGATCTTCATAATGGTAGAAAAACCGAGGACTCCCCCGAAGGCAGTTAGAGAAACCGCTAAGAGGAAACCAAGAACTAGCGCGAGGTTCTGATCAATATTCCCGATGCGCGTAAATACTGTGCCGGTGGCAAGGGTTGCGAGTGAGACTAATACCGTTTCCCAGCCAACAAATATGAGATATGAAAGTGCGCCTGGAACAATATTGCCTTTAACGCCAAAGGCCGCCCGCGCCAAAACCATCGTTGGCGCATTCGAGCGCTTTCCTGCAAGCGAACTAAAGCCAACGAGAAGAAATGAGAGCACTGTGCCGATAATCGCCGCCCAGGTTGCCTGTCTAAAAGAGATTCCAAAACCCAGAAAAAAGGCGCCGTAGGAGAGCGCCAAAAGAGAGACATTGGCACCGGCCCAGGGCCAAAAGAGATTACGGGCACGACCAGAGCGCTCTGATTCTAAAATAACATTGGGACCGTTGAGTTCTAAATTAAAAATAGGCATTGGGGCTTCTCTCTCTCTCTTTAATCCAGGAAAAAATCTTGGAGAAAATCTTTGGTTCCGGGGGTTACTGAATATTTTTCCAAATCTGTAATGCCTTCAGATGCCAAGAGCTCATCATCTACGAAGAAATTACCGGTGCACTCACTCGATGGGCGGTTAAAAATAATGTATGCCGCATCCGCCAATATTTCTGGAGTTCGGCCAGCGCTGGCATCAATGCCTGGAATCATCTGTAAGGCTGCAGTATCAATGACAGTTCGTGGCCATAGGGCATTGACGGCGATTCCATCACGCTTGAACTCGGCAGCCATGCCAAGCACGCACATGCTCATTCCATACTTTGCCATGGTGTAGGCGACATTATTTTTAAACCATTTTGGGTCCATGGATAGCGGTGGAGAGAGGTTGAGGATATGTGGATTTCGACCTGCTTCGGCTGATTGTCTTAAGTATGGGATTGCGGCTTGAGAGGTAAGAAAAGTTCCACGGACATTTACATCAAACATTAAGTCAAAGCGTTTGGCCGGTGTCGCTTCAGTCTTAGTAAGATTGATCGCACTGGCATTGTTTACCACAATATCGATTCCACCAAAGGTATCGGCCGCTAACTTTACTGCCGCTTCAATCTGTTTCTCGTCTCGCAGATCGCATTGAATTGGAAGAGCGGTACCGCCAGCGGCGTTAATCTCTTCGGCAGCTGTATAAATTGTTCCGGGAAGTTTAGGATTAGCTTCAATCGTTTTGGCGGCAATCGCAACCGATGCGCCATCGGCAGCAGCTCGAAGAGCGATGGCTAAACCAATGCCGCGCGAACCACCTGTAATAAATATCTTCTTACCCGCTAATGTCATGATGAACCTTTCTTTGCCATAAACTTCATGAAAGCCTCCGTGGCCTCGTTGGATTGCAAAGCGAGAGAGAAAATTTCAAATTCAGCGCGCATTACAGCGGCAATTGAATCATGATTGCGCGCTTTTAGCAGGGCCTTTGTATTGATAACTGCCTGCGGTGGCTGTTCGGCGATCTGCTCTGCAATTCTTGTTGCAGCTCCTAGAGCATCCTCGGCAATCTCTGCAATCAAGCCCATCTCAATCGCCTGTGCTGAACCAAAAACTTCACCTGTTAATAATATTTTAGCCGCTCTTTGATAACCGACTAGTGCTGGAAAGAGAAAAGTTGAACCCGCTTCAGGTACCAGCCCAAGTGAGACAAATGGCATCGAAAAATTCGCACTCGGTGTTGCAACGACAACATCGCAGTGCAACAACATCGTGGTTCCAACTCCAATGGCATTTCCTTTCACTGCGGCGATCAAGGGTTTTGGAAAATTTAGCAACACAGCCAAGAATGCTGCGACCTCACTTGAATCTGCGTCCGGAGGGTTGTTCATAAAATCTACGATGTCGTTGCCCGCAGTGAAGTGATCGCCCTCACTAGCTATAACGACGGCACGAACACTGAAATCGTTCGCGGCCTCATTCAGACCCCGAACTAACCCTTCATACATGCTCCTTGTGAGAGCATTCATTTTCGCAGGCCTATTAAATGTGAGGTAGCGCACTGCCCC
>CAYGHJ010000054.1:0-7482 GCA_964349605.1 uncultured Candidatus Planktophila sp.
TATTACCTCTGAACGCAAATCAATCATTTGCCGCTCCAGAGTTTGACACCTACGTCGTCATACTTAATCCAGGTGCTGATCGTGTCGCTGCGGCACGTGAATTCAGTAGAGCCGGATGGCGTATTGACCGTGAATACAGCAGTGTATTCTCTGGCTTTGCAATTTATTTTCCTGTGGCAGCTGCTGCTGGTCTGGGGCAAAACCCAAAGGTGCTATCAATTGAGCGCGATGCAGAAGTAACCATATTTGGCAGCCAGTCACCAGCTCCGTCATGGGGATTGGATCGAATTGATCAGCGGGATTCCGCTCTATCCGGTAATTTCGAATATTCAGATTCTGGTACTGGTGAGGGTGTGCGGGCTTACATAGTTGATACAGGTGTGCTTTCAACGCACGCCGAGTTCACTGGTCGCATAGTGAGTGGTTTTAGCGCCATCGGTGGCATCAATGAAACAGAAGACTGCAACGGTCATGGCACGCATGTTGCTGGAACAGTTGCCGGAACCACGTATGGTGTGGCCAAAAGCGCCACGATCGTTCCGGTCCGTGTTCTGGATTGTGCAGGGTCAGGAACAATTTCTGGCGTTATTGCCGGACTTGATTGGGTTGCGCAAGATCACACTACTGGGCCGGCCGTGGTCAATATGAGTCTTGGTGGTGGAGCAAGTGCAGCTCTGGATGCAGCAGTTTTGGGTGTGGTCAACGATGGCGTGAGCGTTGTTGTTGCTGCGGGTAACTCAAACAGAGATGCTTGCCGTTTCTCACCTGCTCGCGTTCCAGCAGCAGTTACAGTTGGCGCAACAACCAGCGCAGATGCCCGAGCTGGATATTCAAATATCGGCAAATGTCTTGATTTATTTGCTCCAGGGTCAGTAATCACATCTGCCTGGTACAACTCCACAACGGCTATCAATACGATTTCTGGAACCTCAATGGCTTCCCCACATGTGGCGGGAGTGGCGGCGGTCTTGCTATCGAGAAATCCGTTGTCAACACCAGCGGAAATTGCTGGGTTAATTACATTGACAGCAACCACCGGGGTGGTTACTTCTGTGGGAAGGGGTTCTCCTAACCTTCTGCTTTACTCTGATCCAGTGGGTGGATGAAGCCACTTCGAACTGCACTAACAATTTACTTGTGAGGGAAGAAAGAGATTGAGATACTTCTTTGGGACGCTAGTCATCATCTTTTCAATTGTGCTTGCCTTAGGAATGATAACTGGTCGGGTTAAAGCTAAATCATGCTGTGCACCGAGTGACCCAAAGCACGACTTAAGAATGAATCAAGAGACTTTATAGAAGTTTTTTAAAATCCGTTCTAGGCTAAACGTATGGCTTTTATGGCCTTAAAGAATCGACCTTTCAAGCGGAAAACTATTGAGAAAATTTCACTAACTTTATTGCTTGCATTTGTCTTTAGTGGGCAGGGGTCAACGTTTTTTATTGAGAAGGCTCATGCGGTTAAAGCTGGACAAAGTTGTGCCAAAGCAGGATCAAAGCAGGGTTCGTTTGTTTGCACTAAAGTCAA
Source organism: uncultured Candidatus Planktophila sp. (assembly GCA_964349605.1). Lineage (GTDB taxonomy): Bacteria > Actinomycetota > Actinomycetes > Nanopelagicales > Nanopelagicaceae > Planktophila. The sequence goes on from CAYGHJ010000054.1 coordinate 1,528, forward strand.
GGGCAAACTCATCTGGCAACTTGTAAAAAAGAAGCAGAGTATTTCCGCTAGTTATCTACCTAAAGTCAAATTGAGTACTTTGACTCTGACAATTGATTTCTCGGCAACGTCAAAGCTTCCAGTTAGTGCAATCGTATTGGATCCAAATATTTGTTCGCTAAACGACAAAGCTGTGCAGTTAAAATCAATCGGGTATTGCACTATTCAATTGATTCAGTTAGGAAATGCGCAATACCTACCAGCACCGCCCGTTGCAATCGAGATTCTCATTTCTGGGGGCAATGAAATTTCATTTAATCCGCCAACCTCTTTGCCTTTGGCTAGTAATAATTACTCACTTCTTGGAACTTCAACATCGGGTCTACCAGTTAATTTCGAGGTTTTAACCCCAGAGATTTGTACAATCTCCGAAACTTCCCTGACTCTTATTAAAGTTGGATACTGCAAAGTATTGGCTACGCAGGGGGGTTCAGAGTTTTTCGATTCCGCGCAAAATGTGGAGGCAAGTATTGCGATTCAGGGGAGTAATCTGATTACATTTACGCCTCTATCCTCTCTACTTCTTTCGACTAAAACGTATTTATTATCGGGTACTTCAACTTCCGGACTGCCTTTGAAATATAACACTCAAGATGCAGAGATTTGTAGCGTTTCAGAATCCATATTGACTCTACTCAAAGTCGGAGTGTGTAGGGTATTGGCAGTTCAAGATGGATCGGATCTATACCCTGCTGCACAGTCTGTAGAGGCCACCATTGTTATCTCCGGTGCTCGAGTGACGAGTGATCAAGTGGATACAGTAAGTGGCTTTCAAGTTAAGGCAATATATGTTGTGCCATCCGATGGTGTAGATCATTCGTATGACATAAATGGTTTTATTGCCGGAATTTTAGATGAGGGCAATACATATGTGAAGAGCCAAATTGGCTTGCAGGTGCCAGTAGATAAGAGTGTAGTTGGATATGACATTCAATTTATGAAATCGAAACTATCTACTGCATATATTCTTTCGGCGGTCTATTTAACCGACGAACTTCTCTCAGAAAGTTTGGCTCTAGAGACCCCTAGTGCAAATCGAAAAGACTACATTTTTTTCGTTGATGTAAATATTTTGAGAGATGGTGCAGCCTGCGGCTATGGCACTATGCCAGGCATATCGTCTGTAGTTGCGGTCGGGACTAGATGTACTGAAAAAGCCTACAATTTCAATAACTATGCCGCCCATGCTTGGCCACACGAGTTGTTTCATAATTTTGGTGTAGATCACACCCCTGATGATCCTTGCGATTTCATGCGCGGTCCAGCAACCCCCGGAACATGCCCCTGGAATGGAACTCACACAATAGATAAAGAACGCACTCGTTATATCGGAAGTTCTGCCCAAGGCCAGGACATTCTTAAACTGCGAGTATGGGAAGGTTACACAGAGAGAGAAGATTTCCAAGCTAACTGTTTCTTAAATCCGATACCCCGCGCTGACGGAGTTAATTACGCGTACTGCCCTACCGGTACACAGACAATTGGAGCAATAAAGTACTGTTGGAAATCCATTAGTTCGGTGGTTTTAGAAGAGTTTGTCGATGGGAGTTGGAGGAGTTTGGGTGCTGGTAGTCATTATTCAGAACCATGGGGTCCAAAAGTATTTTGGACTAGCGCGCCAAATACTTGGAAATGTCTTGCAGGCTCCACGGCTCCTTGGAAGCAGTTAACTGTTACAACGCCCGGGGTGAGTCTCTACCGATGGATGATAAATGGCAGTGAATCAGAGCAATTCAAGGTGATATGGGTACGTTAACAACTTTCCGTACAAAAGTGCGTCGAGTTTTCGTGATTCTCTTGCTCATAGCAGGGATGAACAGTCTTGGGAATTCGTTTTTTGACAATTATGCCCTTGCCGCACAGCAAGGAGAGAGTTGCGCAAAGACAGGACTAAAAAGTGGTTCACTCATTTGCACCAAACTCAACGGGAAAATCATCTGGCAGAGAGTTAAGAAAACTCAGAAGATTTCATTTACGGCACCCAAGCAAACGTCAACTCAAGATGCCTTTGTTGATTTCCAATATGCAGCAACCTCAAAATTGGCGGTTACGGCAACTTCGACGACACTAGATATCTGTTCTGCAAGCGCTAAGAAAATCCTACTAACTGGTAAATCGGGCCTCTGTAGAATCTCTCTAACTCAGGGTGGTAATTCCTACTATCAACGAGCAAGAGCAGTTTCGATGGAATTTATTTCTTTTGGAGTGGCTGCCATCGATTTTCAGTTGCCAGAGGCATTGCTCCTGAGTCAAAGCACTTACAAGCTTGTTGCCTCAAGCAGTTCTGGTTTGCCGATTACGTTCAGCACCGGAACTCCTGATTTTTGTACTGCTCAGAACACAATCTTGACGTTAGTGAAAGTGGGTACGTGCAGCGTGATAGCAAGCCATGTAAGCGCAGACCCATCAAGTACGGTAACTCCAATCACGTTGACAGCGGCGATTTCTAATGGAGGAGCAAATTCTGATCAGCCAGATTTAGTTAATGGATTTCAGATTAAGCCGATTTATGTTGTGCCGTCCGATGGAAAGGATAAGGCCTACGACACCAATGGTTACATTGCGGGCATACTTGATGAAGGCAATAAATATTTGCGTGCGCAGATAGGTTTAACGGTTCCTATTGATAAAAGCGCGGCAGGTTATGACATTCAATATTTGAAATCAAAACTCTCAACAAAATATCTGTCAACACATGCAGATGCCACATTAAGAGAATCCAGCGATGCGTATCTTCTTCTCGATGAAATTAGAGCTATGGATAGCCCCGGCTTGAATCAGAAGAACTACATCTTCTTCATCGATGTTCCTGGATTCGGCGGTCAGTATTGTGGCTTCGCAGCCACCCCTGGAATATCCTCAGTTGTCGCTTTAAAAAACATCTCTGCCCGACGCAACTGCACTGGCAAGTCTTGGAATTTTGATAATGGGACCGCCAATACCTGGGTTCATGAGTTATTTCATAACTTTGGCGTAAAACACACACTGGATGATCCTTGCGATTTCATGAAAGGCAACGAAACTCTCGGCACATGCCCATCGAATAAATCTCTTACAATAGATAAGAACCGCGCACGCTACGTACGTAGCTCTGTACAAGGGCAAGACATTTTAAAATTGCCAGTCTGGGAGGGCTACACAAATAAAGACTATTGGTCTAGATGTTATTTAAATCCAGTACCGCGCACAGATGGAGTTAAGTATGCATACTGCCCCACCGGTACTCAGACAATTGGGGCTTTAAGTTATTGCTGGGGTTCTATTAGTTCAGTCTCATTGGAAGAGTTTGTAGATGGTGCGTGGGAAAGTTTGGGCGCTGGTAGTCATTATTCAGATCCCTGGGGTCCGAATGTGAGTTGGAAATGTAGCGATACTGGATATACGGCTCCCTGGAAACAGTTAACTGTTACAACGCCCGGGGTGAGTCTCTACCGTTGGATGATAAATGGCAGTGAATCCGAGCAGTTCAAAGTGATTTGGGTCAAATAAAGAGGTCACCGCGCTATACATTCTGGGCAATTTGACCGTAGGGGGCGAGCATCCCTACTCTTATCCTCTGCCCGCCGCCATTTGAGCGGGCTTAATTGAACTGGAGTAACACGTGTACGCAATCGTTAAAGCTGGCGGACGCCAGGAGAAAGTCGCAGTTGGCGACACAGTAACCGTCGATCGTATGGCCGCTGCTGTAGGTTCAACTGTCTCATTTCCTGCTCTTCTCCTTGTTGACGGCGAAACTGTTACTACCGATGCCGCGGCCTTGGCTGCCGTGAAGGTAACTGGCGAAGTTCTTGAAGAGACAAAGGGACCAAAGATTGACATCTTGCGCTACAAGAACAAGACAGGTCACCGTCGCCGTCAAGGCTTTCGTGCACAGCTCACACGTGTAAAAATTACCGCCATCAGCGGCGCGAAGTAAGGGAGAGAGCGTAAATGGCAAGTAAGAAGGGTGTCTCCTCGACACGTAACGGTCGCGACTCAAATCCACAGTACCTTGGCATCAAGCGTTTTGGTGGCCAGGAAGTTAACGCAGGCGAGATTTTGGTCCGTCAGCGCGGAACACATTTTCACCCAGGCAAGAACGTAGGACGCGGTAAGGATGACACGCTATTTGCTCTAGCAGCAGGTGCAGTTGAATTCGGTCGCGCTCGCGGACGTCGTGTAGTGAACGTGGTTCCGGCCGCTTAATTTAGGTTTCTCATAATAGAGCGAGCCGCGAATCGTGGCTCGCTTTTTTATTTTAGCGTTAATTTTTCTTAATGGAGAGGAGTACATGAGATGACAACATTCGTCGACCGCGTAACTCTCTATGCCACTGCTGGCAAAGGTGGTGATGGCTGCGTTTCTGTTAAGCGTGAAAAATTTAAGCCATTGGGTGGACCAGATGGTGGAAATGGCGGACGCGGTGGAGATGTTGTTCTTGTTGTCGATCCATCGGTTACAACGCTTTTAGATTTTCACCACTCACCTCACCGCAAAGCTACGTCAGGTCATCAAGGATATGGCGATCGCAAAGATGGCTATCAAGGCGAAGATTTAATTCTCGGAGTTCCAAATGGCACGGTCGTTCTCGATAGTAATGGAGAACAAATCGCAGATTTAATTGGTAATGGAACTGTTTTCATTGCAGCTCAAGGCGGACATGGTGGACTTGGAAACTTAGCCCTTGCATCATCTAAACGTCGAGCACCGGGCTTCGCACTTCTTGGCGAGCCTGGCGAAGAGCGGACACTTTCCTTAGAGCTCAAATCCGTAGCCGATATAGCGCTCGTTGGTTTTCCAAGTGCCGGTAAGTCTTCATTAATTGCTGCGATTTCAGCGGCACGTCCAAAGATTGCCGACTATCCATTTACAACCCTGGTTCCAAATTTAGGCGTTGTCCAAGCTGGCGAGACGCGTTTTACCGTCGCCGATGTCCCTGGTTTAATTCCTGGAGCAAGTCAAGGTAAAGGTTTAGGTCTTGAGTTTTTACGCCACGTCGAGCGCTGCGTTGCATTGGTGCATGTACTTGACTGCGGAACGCTAGAAACCGATCGCAACCCAGTCCAAGATCTTGAGATTATTGAAAACGAACTTGCACTCTATGGCGGCCTTGAAGATCGAGTTCGAATCATTGCGCTTAATAAAATCGATCTACCTGATGGTCAAGCGATGGCCGACATGGTGGCAGATGAACTTCGCGAAAAGGGATATGAGGTCTATCCAGTATCGGCGGCCTCGCGCGCCGGTCTGAAAGAGCTCACTTATGCAATGGCACGTCTGATTCAAAAGGATCGCGCAGCTGCAGCAGTTGAAGTGCGCACACGAATTGTTTTGCGCCCAGTAGCAGTCGATGACTCTGGGTATGCAGTTAAAGCAAATGCCGATGGTTCATTTACCGTACGTGGTAAGAAAGTTGAACGTTGGGTACGTCAAACTAATTTTAAAAATGCCGAAGCTATCGGCTACTTAGCAGATCGCTTAGCTCAATTAGGAGTTGAAAAAGAGCTATTTAAAAAAGGCGCAGTTGCAGGTAGTGAAGTTCGAATCGGTGATGGAGCTACTGAAGTTGTCTTCGATTGGGAGCCAACGATTGAGGCTGGGGCCGAGCAGTTAGCGGGTCATCTACATCGCCGCGGTGAGGATTCACGCCTTGAATCGACGTGGGCACAGAGTGATCGGGTAGAAGTAGAGGATGTCTTAAGCGATGATGAAATCGCCAAGCAATGGGAGTACAAGGTAACCGACCCTCACACACCTAAACTTTCACCACTCATCGTTGATGAAGAATCAGAGGATGGAGATGCCAAGTGAGCCGATTGCAGATTACCACTGCCAAACGTATCGTCATCAAGATTGGCTCATCCTCTCTCACCGGTAAAGCTGGTTCGCAGTTAGATGTAACCTCAATAGAAAAACTTGCGAACGTTGTCGCCGAAT
>CAYGHJ010000055.1:0-7422 GCA_964349605.1 uncultured Candidatus Planktophila sp.
ACGAGACAAACACCCGCCGAGGTTTGCGGGGTGTGGTCCTTGATTTGGGTGCGATATCTACACTCTTATGCGGTGCTACCCCTGTGAGACTCTTCAAATTCGAGAGGCTTCACTTCAATGAAAATTAAAGCTCTATTAATCACTCTACTCATTCTGGCCACATCGGTTTTCACGATTCCAACATCCCACAGTGCGACTAAGGGTTGGCGTTACTGGGGCTACTTTCAAGCAGCCCCTGGTGCAACCACGTGGACTGCTGCGATGACTGGACCTACCGTCGATGTCGCAGACGGCGCAGTTGAAGGGTGGTCCTTTGTTTTTAGTAGCGACGACGTTCCATCAGTACCACCAAAAATCAAGCCTAGTTTCAAAGCGATCTGTGGCAAGACAAAGGCCGACCCAGATACCAAGAGAGTGGCACTTGTGATTGAGTTCGGCTCAAAGGCATGGGCACCCAAGGGTGAAAAACCTGCAAAGACAATTAAACGCTGTGTACGTACCGCTCTAGATTCGCAAGGCATCGACGTTTTGGGCCAAGTAGTAAAGATTCGCGCAGCGTCATCAGGTCTAATATGTGGGCTCAATGGCTTTCCCGCTAAAGAGTGTGGTGTCGAAATTCCAACACCTGCAGCTTTAATTGTGAAGAAGTAAAAACTTCAATTGGGAAAAGCTCCGCTTCACCCACTGACGTGGTGGATTTGGTCATTCGCCGTTGCAATATCAATTGCACGTGTTAATTCGCCAATCTTTGCCATCGCATTAGTGGGTGTTGTGGGCTTAATCGTCTTTTTTGCTCGCGAAGATGCGCCCTGGGGGAAAAGTTTCATGTGGACTCTCAAAATCGCGATCTGGATATTAGTCATTCGTACTTTTGTCGCAATCACAATCGGTGTTCCGATTCCAGGGACAACTATCTTTTCACTTCCACGAATTCCACTTCCATCGTGGATGCCGGGAGTTCGTATCGGCGGAGATGTAACGTTTGAGCGAATTTCATCGGTGTTATCAGAAGGTGTAATTATCTGTGCGATTATCGTTGTATTTGGAGCCGCAGCATCTCTCACAAGCCCCCACCGTTTATTACGAGTACTTCCGATTTATATGTATGAGTTTGGAGTCTCGGTCGTGATTGCAAGTACCGTCTTGCCCCAACTAGTGACAAGTTTTACCAGAATTAGAACTGCGCAACGCTTACGTGGGCAGAGCACAAAGGGATTATCTTCATATCGTAGAGTGGCAATACCACTATTGGAGGAATCGCTAGCTCGATCATTGGATTTAGCCGCAGCAATGGATGCACGTGGATATGGCGTGAGTCGAAAGCGGAGTAGATATCGCCCCATTACTTGGGGGCCTATCGACACAGCCGTTGTGACAACCGGCCTGATAGTTATGGGGTTATCGTGATTAATTTTTCTAATGTCTCACTTATTTATCCAAACTCAACAAAAACTGTGATTGAAGACCTTACGTTGGAAATCGCCGAAGGAGAGCTAGTTCTAGTAATCGGACCAACCGGTTCAGGCAAATCCTCGTTGCTCCGATTGATAAATGGATTAGTCCCCCATCACACTGGAGGAATACTTGCCGGTGATATCAGTGTTAATGGCTTGTCTACACGCGAAGTTAAACCAGGAGGTTTAGCTCATCTCATTGGAATTGTTGGGCAAAATCCAATGAATGGTTTCGTTGCCGATACCGTTGAAGAAGAGTTGGCATTTTCGATGGAGGCGTTGAATCTTCCTCCCGAGACCATGAGAAAACGTGTCGAAGAGGTTTTAGATTTGCTCTCGCTCGCGCCGCTGCGCGGGCGAATAATTGCAACATTGAGCGGTGGCGAGCAACAGCGGGTGGCAATAGCTAGCGCCCTAGTTTTGCATCCTAAAGTTCTAGTTTTAGATGAACCAACGAGCGCGCTCGACCCAATCGCTGCCGAAGAGGTGCTTTCTATACTTCATCGCTTAGTGCACGACTTGAGTCTCACCATAATTATTGCCGAACATAAGTTGGAGCGAGTTATTGGTTTTGCTGATCGAATACTTCATATCAATGGCGATGGCAATTCAATCATTGGAACGCCAGAAGAGATAATGAAAATCTCATCCATCGCGCCTCCGATAGTTCACTTAGCCAGAGCCCTTGGCATGGAAGATGTCGCTTTGTCAGTACGTGAAATGCGTCGGATGACCGAAAAGCTTCGTGCAAGCACACCATTGGGTACACTCTCTGCTAGTTCATCAAGTGAAATTGCTGTTATCGAAATTGAGAAATTAAGTATTGTTTATGGCACCACAGTTGCGCTCAATAAAATAAGTACAACGATTTTTGATAATGAAATTGTTGCCGTTATGGGACGTAATGGTGCTGGAAAAAGCTCTCTTCTTCAGGCAATCGCCGGAGTCACCGATGGTGCCATTGGGAATGTACTAGTTCATGGCTTAGCTTCTAAGGATCTGCATAGCAAAGTTAGAAGAGAGACAATCGGCTACATACCTCAAGAGCCAAGTGATCTTTTGTATGCACAAAGCGTGGCGCAAGAGTGCGCACAGGCCGATCGAGATAATGAAATTGACCAGGGGTCAACTTTTGCAATTTTAAACCAGCTCGTTCCAGGAATCTCTTTAAACTCTCACCCACGTGATTTATCGGAAGGCCAAAGATTAGGGCTAGCTTTAAGCGTTGTTTTATCAGCAAACCCAAAACTGCTCATTCTCGACGAACCAACTCGAGGATTGGATTATGAAGCTAAAAAATCGCTGGTTCGAATTCTCCTTGAGTTTGCAACGAGCTTTAACCGCACCGTTGTCATCGCAACTCATGATGTTGAGTTAGTCGCAGAACTAGCTACTAGAGTAATTTTTATCGCCGACGGAGATATCGTCGCCGATGGCACAACTATCGATGTCCTGCTCTCATCCCCGGCTTTTGCACCGCAAGTTTCAAAAGTGATGTCGCCACAACCATGGTTGACGGTACGCGACGTCGTAGCTGCGTTAGAGGAAAACTCTAAATGATGTTAACTGGCGATATCGTTAAATTCTCCAGGCGCAATGCTTTAGTTCTATCGATCGCATCACTAATAAGTGCGGCAGGATTTGTCTGGCCATTTTTTTACACAGGTGAAAGCCTTCCAGGAACTCAAATTTTTTTCTGGATTGCGATTTCAATCGCCGTTCTGCTGGCAATTATTGAGATATCTGGCTCAGGTTTAGATTCCAAATCTATTGCACTGCTAGGTGTTCTCTCTGCTTGCATCGCCGCGTTACGACCGCTTGGCGCAGGTGCTATTGGAATTGAGCCGATGTGGTTTCTTCTAATCCTCAGTGCGCGAGTATTTGGTCCTTCCTTTGGTTTTTTGCTGGGGTTAATCTCAGTATTTATTTCGGCCTTATTAACTGGCGGAATGGGACCGTGGTTGGGATATCAAATCTTTGCCGCTGCATGGATTGGCTTACTTGCTGGTTTGCTTCCCGGAACTAAAAACCTTCGAGGTAAAGGCGAGATAGCGATGCTTATGGTCTTTGCAGTTTTAGCAAGTGAGCTCTTTGGAATTCTCATGGACCTACAGTTCTGGCCTTGGGCACTTGGCTCACAAACTCAATTATCTTTCGTAGCTGGCGCGCCAATTTCCGAGAATCTCTCTAATTTCTTCACTTTTCACTTTTTAACTGCGATGGCATGGGACATCCCTCGGGCCGTCTTCACTGCTGGATTAATTCTCTTCGCCGGCCGCGCCGTTTTAACTGCATTGCGGCGAACATATGTGCGTGCAGCTTTTTTAACTCCTATTGAATTTATCGAACATGAGAAGGCACAAAGGGAAGTTTAACTACCTCCACATGTGATTCTCGCCCTCGAACATCAATTACTAATTGATCTCCGACTTTTACCGATGACGAAAGCAATGCGAGTGCAATTCCAGTTTTCAGAGTTGGGGAAAAAGTTCCGCTAGTAACTTCACCTAAAACCTCTCCCGACGAATTCTTTACCTGCATATGGCCACGCGGAATTCCGCGGTCTAAGGATTTAAGCGCCACACTGCGCAAGGCAGGTTTATTAGCTTTTTCAGCGCGTAATACATCACTTCCAATAAATCTGGGCTTGTCCCAACCAATTGCCCATGAGGCACTTGCCTGCACCGGAGTTATCTCACGCGATAACTCGTGACCATGAAGTGGATAGCCCATCTCAGTGCGCAACGTATCGCGAGCACCAAGACCACAGACTAAGCCGCCGAAAGTATCAATCGCACCCACTAGGGCATCCCATACTGCAGATGCATCAGAGACCCGAGGCAAAATTTCGTAGCCAAGTTCGCCGGTATAGCCAGTTCGGCAGAGAATCACTTCAGCGCCACCAACCTGAACGTGAGAAAAAGCCATGTAGTCGATATTTGTATCGACCCCAAGTGATTGCATGGCCTGGGCCGCTAGTGGGCCTTGAATCGCCAAGACCGCGTAATCATTATGCAGATTTGTAACCGTAATCCCAGCGGGTGCGCATGATTGAAGTACTGCAACGACATCGCTGGTATTGGAGGCGTTTGGTACTAAAAAGAAATTATCAGGTGAGTTTCGATATGCAATTAAATCATCGATTACGCCACCCTCAGGAGTGCAGAGCAACGTGTACTGAGCCGACCCATCGCCGATTCGATGTAAGTCATTAGTAAATACTGTATTTAGAAACTCCAAAGCCCCAACCCCAACAACTGAGGCCTTACCTAAATGCGAGACATCGAAAAGCCCCACACGTTCACGAACTGCCGCATGCTCGGCGAGAACTCCTCCACCCGGATATTCAATGGGCATAGACCACCCGCCAAAATCTGCCATTTTGGCGGTTCGTGCGAGGTGTTTGTCATGTAATGGTGAACTCTTCATAGTGCAAACCTACCAATACATCTATTACGCTGGTACCCATGAGTACTCTAAAAATTACCGAAGCTCCCTTCAAAGACGATGTCCTTGTTTTGGGATTAGCCATGAAAGATTCACTTGGCGGTCTTGCAATTGAATCTGGTGAAGTAGCCGTTGACTCACTTGCATTAATAGCCTCGCTTACAGAAATGGGTGCAACGGGGGCCGAAGACGAGGTAATTAAGTTTCCAAATGGCACAGTGCGCATGATGGTCTTTACCGGTCTTGGTAAGAAAATGAACACCTACCCGCATGAAACTCTTCGGAGAGCAGCCGGTGCTGCATCGCGCTCACTGGCCGGTGCAACTAATGCAACTTTCGCACTTCCATCGTCAACACGAGAGAGCCTGAGCGCCGTGGCCGAAGGCGCAGCCCTTGGTGCATATGTTTTCTCCGATTTTCGCGGTTCAACTAAGGCCGAACAAAAAGCGCCACTTAAAGTAATTACAATTCACAGCAAACTAGCTGCAAGCCCTGATGCGAAATTGATTTTAGAGCGCGCTAAAGTTGTTGCGGAGTACACATTCTTGGTTCGTGATCTAATTAATACTCCGCCATCGCATTTGACTCCCGATAGCTTTGCAAAGAAGATTTCGGCTGAAGTAAGAAAAGCCGGTGGAGTAAAAGCTGGATTGCGAATTTCAATTTTGGATGAGCGTGAGTTAAAGAGCCAGGGTTTTGGTGGAATTATTGGCGTCGGTCAAGGATCGGCAAATCCTCCTCGCCTTGTTCATATCTCGTACACTCCAAAGGGCGCAGTTAAAAAGCGCTATGCATTTGTTGGTAAGGGAATTACTTTCGACACTGGCGGATTAGCTTTAAAGCCCGCACTAGGTATGGAGGCGATGAAATCAGATATGAGTGGCGCTGCTGCAGTCTGTGCCGCCGTTCTGGCAATTGCAGCGTTAAAGCTTCCGATAGCCATTGAAACCTGGGCGCCCCTTGCAGAGAATATGCCGAGTGATAAAGCAACCCGACCAAGTGACATCATCACAATTTTCGGTGGCAAAACAATTGAGGTTCTAAACCCCGACGCTGAAGGCCGTTTAGTGTTAGCCGATGCTTTAGTAAAGGCGCAGTCGAGCAAGAACAAACTCGATGGAATCATCGATGTAGCAACTCTGACTGGAGCCCAAGTCATTGCCCTTGGTACGCGCACGAGCGCAGTCATGACAAATAACGATGAGTTTTCTTCGCAGTTTTTAGAAGCTAGCGCTACAAGTGGCGAGGCTTTTTGGCCTATGCCACTTCCTATCGAACTTCGTGCCTCACTAGATTCACCCGTTGCCGATATGGCCAATATCGGGGATAAGAGCGGCGGAATGTTAGTCGCTGGACTCTTCTTAAAAGAGTTTATTAAACCAGATATGGCGTGGCTTCATCTGGATATCGCCGGTCCCGCCTTTAATACAGCAAAGGCTCATGGCTACACCCCCGTCGGTGGGACAGGAATTGCACTTCGCAGCCTGATTACCCTGGCAGAGCGCGTCTAGAAATACCCCATTGGGTAGTTTCGCGCTCAGTAAGGCAAGATAGAGCCCTACAGATTCATCCGGGTGAAAGGTCTTTAGATACGTGTCTGAATTTGATTTAGTGATTCTCGGCGGCGGAAGCGGCGGCTATGCCTGCGCCCTACGTAGTGCTCAATTAGGTAAGAGCGTTGTACTCATCGAGGCCGACAAAGTTGGCGGAACGTGTTTACACAAAGGCTGTATTCCGACAAAGGCACTTTTACATGCCGGTGAAATTGCCGATGGCGCCCGCGAAGGCGCCCGCTTCGGAGTGAAATCCACCTTCGAAGGAATTGATATGGCGGGGGTTAACAGTTACAAAGATGGCGTTGTCTCTCGTCTTCACAAAGGGCTGCAAGGTTTAATTAAATCTCGCGCAATAACATACGTCGAGGGTCACGGAAAACTTGTTTCTACAAACTCTGTCGAAGTTAATGGTCAAATTTATACCGGTAAAAATATTGTCCTAGCAACTGGCTCATATGCCAAAACTCTTCCGGGTCTTGAAATCGATGGTCACCAGATTATTACCTCCGACCACGGAACGAAGTTAGATTATGTGCCAAAGAGTGTCATCGTGTTGGGTGGCGGTGTAATTGGTTGTGAATTTGCATCGGTTTGGAAATCATTTGGTGCCGAAGTAACAATTATTGAGGGCCTACCTCACTTGATTGCACTCGAAGATGAGTCATCGAGCAAACAGTTGGAGCGCGCATTTAGAAAACGAGGAATCAACTTCGAACTCGGTGTATTTTTTAAATCCATGGAAAAGAACTCCGATGGCGTAACCGTAACTCTTGAAGATGGCAAGACATTTACCGCCGAGCTACTTATGGTTTCAGTAGGTCGCGGTCCAGTTTCGGCAAATCTTGGTTATGAAGCGGCCGGCGTTGCAATGGATCGTGGCTATGTTTTAGTTGATAACAAGTGTCGTACAAATGTTCCTGGGATCTGGGCCGTCGGTGATTTAATTCCAACGCTGCAGTTAGCCC
>CAYGHJ010000056.1:0-7347 GCA_964349605.1 uncultured Candidatus Planktophila sp.
CTGGTGCTATCTGAAGTAGGTAATGCCACATCCGCCAATATGTGTGAAAGCTTGCCGCGTTATGCGAACCTAGTGCGAAATCACGTACTTGGATATCACTCAAACTCCCCAAAACTTTAGCGATGTTTTCAGGAGCACTCGCCTTATCAAACTTTTCAAACTCGAGAGCTAAATCGATGACAGCAGTTGCGCCCTCTCTTTGAGACTTATTAATATCAGGTGAATCCTCAATAATGGAGAAACTCTTAACAAGTGCGATGAAATTTAAATCAAGCGCTTGTCCGGTCGATGAAATCGATAGTGCCTCTTTTTCAGTTGTCATACTCTTCTCATTTCGTGAAGCGAGTTGGGGCCGATACAACGGTGACGGTCGCCACCGAGGTGTTAACTACTTTTCCAGTTATTGCTCGAAGCGCTCCGTTATGTGTAAAACTTCCATTCCACGTTGTTAATAACAGAACTGGATACGTGCCAGGCTGTGAGTACGTATGAGTGATGATCGCGCGTGGATATGGAGCACCAGGGTTGGTAGAGGCCCACATAGCGCCATCGCCAAAGCTCCATACAAAACCTGGACGCAGAGCAACATCAACAACTTCACCAATTATGTTCACACGGCTTTGGAAAATCTGTGGCACATCTACCCAAAAAATGACCGGCACATTTGTGAGAGCTTCAAACTCAGGTTGAAATGCAATACCCGCAGTTGGAACTAACTTAGTTAAACGGTCGCTGAGATTGGCGGTACGCGTAACCCTCTTAGGCGCAGCTGTACGCGCTTTGTAACTGCGCTTTACGTAAGGCCTTGGTGCAGGCGTGTATTTGGGCGGAAACCACAACGTTGAAGTATGAGATGGTTTAGCCTTTGGTGCGCGTCTTGTAACTGTGGCGCTACTTCCCTTATGGGCTTCGATAATTATCTGGTTATTTTTCGTGTACACGTCAACGCAGGCCGAGTCGCTGCAATCGGCAAAAGCTGGAAGCGGTGCGATCAAAAGTGCGGCGATAATTGGGATTATTAAAGCTTTCATGGCCGTGACGATAAGTGTGAGCGCCGACCGTTACCGCCCTCACAGCACTAACTGTGGATAGTTATGCCACTCTTACATCATGGCGCATAGAGATGGAGATGGTTGGATCCACTGCCAGTGCGGCAATAAGCACTGGGGTCTAAATGGCGCAGCCGGAATCCTGCTTGTGCGTAACCATGAAATCCTTTTACAACATCGAGCTCCGTGGGTACATAACGGTGATACTTGGGGAATCCCAGGTGGTGCGCGCGATAGTCATGAGAGCGTAATTCAAGGTGCACTCCGTGAGGCGATTGAAGAGACTGGGATAGATCCAGCTTTTCTTACTCCACTACTCACCTTTAGCGATGAGCATGGCAACTGGCGCTACGACACCGTGATTGCCAGAGCCGGCGTTGAATTGGTTGCACATGAAGTAAATGATGAGTCACACGAAGTACGTTGGGTAGACATTGACAGGGTTGCAGATTTAAATCTTCATCCAAGTTTTGGAAACTCCTGGCCAGCTTTACGCGAAATTCTTAATGAACTTGTCGGCTCTCGCTAAATCATGTTCTGGAATCAGTTCGCAAATACCCGCTCATCATTGTGCAGCCATTTGCGAGATAGCGCTATTTCTAAACGGTTTCGTTAAGCCTGCGCAATGACTCCCGAACAATATCCTTATCGGATGTTCGCCAAAGCGGTGGCATTGAGTTTAGAAGTACGCTCCCATATCGTTTTGTGACGATTCTCGAATCTAGAATTGCAACTACGCCTCGATCATCAACAGATCTAATAAGTCGACCTGTGCCCTGTGCCAAAAGTAGCGCCGCTCGAGGCAGAGAAACCTGCATAAAACCACTTCCGCCAGCGGCATCGGCCTGCGCTGCACGCGCCGACATAACAGGTTCGTCGGGTCGTGGAAAGGGAATTCGATCGATAGCTACAAGGATGCAGCTATTACCAGGGACATCTACACCTTGCCATAGAGACATTGTGCCGAGCAAAATCGATGTCTCATCCTTTGCAAATTTTTCTACTAAGGGGCCAACTGAATCTCCACGTCTTTGCGTGAAGATTTTTATCGGGAGCTCGGCCAAAACTTTGCGCAGATGTGCATCGGCAGCTTCCACCCCACGCCATGATGAAAAGAGTGCAAGCGTTCTACCGCCGGCGGCATCGATTAATTCGCCTAACTCTGTGAGCGCTTCAACACTTGGTCCATCGCGGCCCGGTTCAGGTAAGTGTTTAGGCATATATAGAACGCCCTGATTTGCAAAATCAAAGGGAGAACCAACATCTAACATCTGCACATTTGCTGGATCAACTTCTCCGCTCTTCACATCGCTATTTAAATCATCCCCCACTAAGAAACCAATACTCCTTGCCAGTGAGTTAAATGAGTTGCCCACAGTTAATGTCGCCGACGTTGCAATTACGGGAGTTCGAGTAAGTAAGTTTTCTCGCAAAACATCTGATACTGAAAGTGGCGCTAAATGAAGTGTAGAAAAGACTGGCTCGTACCAGAGAACAAAACCATCACTGAGTTTTAGAAGTGTGGCCGCAGTTGTGGAAATCTCACTTACCGCACCTTTTACTCGTGCGCGTTCGGCTAGAACATCGGTGTCAATAATTTCATCATCGGCTGAAAGAAATTGAGTAATTGCCTGCGCGCTTTCGCGCACTTTTCGAATGGGAGATTCCAGAGTTTGTGGAATCTCCTCTAGTCGACCTTGGGTAGTAAAATCTCCTCGAATCGATTCACCATAATCAACCATAGATTCATGAAAATCATTTGCGGCTTTGTGAAAACTATCTGAAAGCTTGCCCGGCATGAATTTTCGGGCCATAGCTGAGGCGCGCAAGACGCGGGCTGAAGTAAGTTCTTCGGTTACGGCCTGTGTTGCACGATCCATAAATTCATGGGCCTCGTCTAATATAACGACATCGCGCTCGGGTAAAATTGGATGCGAGTCCACGATTTCGATTGCTAATAGCGTGTGGTTGGTAACGACGACATCGGCGGTTTGTGCCTTAGCTTTAGCGTTAGCGGCAAAGCATTGCGGGCCAAAGGCACACATATCTGCACCGACGCACTCGCGCCCTGAGACTGAATTAGCTGCCCACACGCGTCTGTCAACATCAGGAGCATCATCGCGATCCCCCGATACGCCGGATTTGCGCGCCCAGTCGTGCAGGCGTTTGGCATCTTTTTCAAGTGATGAAATACCTAACATTATTTCGCCATCTGGATCGGGCTCTTCGCTATTCATTTTTTGCAGGCAGATATAGTTACCAACACCTTTATAAATAGCGAATGTAATTTCACGGCCCAAAACCTTTTCAAGGGCTGGAACAACGGCAGGTAAATCACGCTCTACTAACTGACGCTGCAGTGCCAAAGTTGCCGTTGCCACCAAGGTTTTTTTCCCATGTACAAGGGGTGGAATTAAGTAGGCCAGTGATTTTCCAGTGCCGGTACCCGCTTGAACCATTAAGTGGTGGCCATCGGTCAAGGCGTTAGCAACGGCTTCGGCCATCTCAATCTGGCCTTCGCGCGGTGCTCCACCTATGGCATTGATTGCAGCATCGAGTGCCTCGCGCACCTTTTCTGACATCGCACTCATTTGGTGGGCTAGAGATTCAGTAGCGCAAGGGCTGCTACTGCACTGTCGTAACCCTTATCTTCTGTGCTCCCAGCACCCCCAGAGCGCGCAATGGCTTGATCTAAATCATTACACATCAGTACGCCGTAGCCAATCGGCTTTGAGAATTTAAGTTGAACATCCATGACACCTTGAGTCAAACCTTGACAGACATAGTCAAAGTGCGGTGTCTGACCCTTTAGAACGAGCCCAACGGCCACAACTGCATCAAAGCCCTTTTCAAAGGCTTTTTGTGCCGCAAGTGGAATCTCCATTGAGCCGGGAACGAAAATTACCTCTATCGTGGAAACTTCTGCCTCTTCTAATGCGCGCCTAGCGCCTGCAATCAGGTCATTACAAATATCTAAATGCCAGGAGGATGAAATTATCGCAATCTTTGCTTTCGGAGTTTTAACCACTGGAAGTGCGGGACCGGGGCCAGCCATTAATTGCTCCTTACATGTCCGAGGCGCTCTGCCTTAGTTGTTAAATACTTTTTATTAAATTTATTATCTTCAACCGATAGTGAAACCTGTTCGCAGGCAATTCCACTTTCGAGCACAGCCAAAACCTTTTGAGGATTATTTGTTAGTAGCCTAATGGATGTGAGGTTGAGATTTTTAAGTATTGCAACAGCCTCACTCCAATCACGTGCATCAATTGGGTGGCCGAGCTCTAAGTTAGCATCGACGGTATCGAAGCCCTGATTTTGTAAGATGTAGGCTTTTAGTTTTTCACTAAGTCCTATCCCACGGCCTTCATGATCTCGAAGATAGATAATAAATCCATAGCCATGCTCTTGGATCGCAATGATTGAGCGATTTAACTGCTCGCCACAATCACATCGCTTTGAACTCATCACATCTCCCGTAAAGCACTCTGAGTGCACTCTCACGAGAGGCGTTGTGCCATCTGAGCCAAAACGCATGACAACCTGCTCGCGGTGTTTAAGAGATGGATACGTTGCAAGGCTCCATTCTCCAGATTCAAGCTGGACATTAACCCACTCAAACTCGTAGTGCAGATATGCAGGGTTTTTCTTAGGCAGGGCTAGCGAGCTCTGATACTCCACAATTTCAGCGATAGAGATCATCTCAATCTCATGTTCGGCGGCAAAGCTGGCCAGTATTTCACCTCGAGCCATTGAGCCATCTGGGGCAACAATCTCTGCGAGTAAGGCGGCATGGTAGGCGCCAGTTAATTCTGCAAGTGCAATACCTGCCTCTGTATGTCCTTGGCGCATCTCCAGGCCCTGTTTATGTGCAATAAGTGGGTAGATATGGCCTGGACGGATGAGATCTGAGTGGCGAGTTGTGCCACTACCAAGGGCTCGAATAGTTACGCTGCGATCGGCAGCGCTAACGCCAGTAGTAATGCCAGATGCAGAATCTACCGAGACAGTAAATGCGGTCTTTCGCAGATCTTGGTTCTGCTCGACCATATAAGGAAGACGCAACCGGTATGCCTGCTCTTCTGTTATTGCAACACATAAAATTCCCGTTGTATGACGGATCATAAATGCGGTCTTTTCTGGGGTTGCATGTTCGGCCAACATAATTAAGTCGCCTTCATTTTCGCGATTGTGATCATCGACAACGATGAGCATTGCACCATTTTTAAATTCATTCAGTGCATTGAGAAATTTACTATCCACGGGTGATCCCCTTTGCAACCATTCGCTCTACATACTTTGCCAAAATATCAACCTCTATATTTATTAAATCACCTATCTGCCTCGATGAGAGATTTGTCTTTGCTAGCGTCTCGGGGATGAGCCAAACCGTTATTGTGCAGTTCGCATCATCGATAGAGCCAACAGTTAATGAGACTCCATCGAGTGCAACAGAGCCTTGGGCTACGACATAGCGAAGTAGATGCTCTGGAACTGTGAGAGAGAACTCTGACCATTTCTCTCCAGGTTTAATTGAGCTAACGCTGCCAACTCCATCGACATGGCCCTGGACAATGTGCCCGCCCATCCGCGCATTGAGTTGTGCAGCTAATTCGAGATTTACGGGGCTACCTACAGTAAGTGCAGATAATGAGGTCAGTGAGATGGTTTGAACCATAACATCGGCGGTAAAAGTATTGCCAGATATCGATGTCGCCGTTAGGCACACGCCGTTGACGGCGACTGAATCGCCCAGTGCGATCTCAGAGATTATTTGGGGGGCACTGATAGTAAAGATGGCTGAACTTTCACCCCTTTCAATAGCGGTGATTGTTCCGAGATTGGCAATAAGTCCTGTAAACATCACTCACCATTTCTTATGCGATAGACAGATTTCACATCGCCATCTAGTACATCAGTGCTGATGTGATCAAGGCGCATCTGATTGGTGATTGTCGATGGAGAATCAAAGCTAAAAAACTGCTTTCCTGAGCCTAGCAAAGATGCGGACTGATAGATAATTAACTCATCCAGCAACCCGGCATCAAGCATTGCGCTGCCAAGAGTTGGGCCAGCCTCTACCAAGACATGATTGAGCTCCTTTTCATTGAGCTGTGCAATCAAGTGCTCTAAATCCTTGGATTGAATCAGCATCGTCGGTGCGGCATTATCAAAGATTTGGGAAGCTCTCGGCAAAGTCTGCTCACCACATATCACTCGGATTGGGTTGTGAGTAAATCCTGCATTATCTGTCTGAGGAATTAAGTGTGGGTTATCTGCAATAACCGTGTTGGTGCCAACCAAAATCGCATCGACCCCCCGACGCAACAGCTGAACATCTGAGCGCGATTTTTCATTGGTAATCCACTTGGAGGTTCCATCAGTTGCTGCAACCTTGGCATCGAGAGTTGTGGCAACTTTCCAAGTAAAAAACGGTCGATTCTTTTTAATCTTCATCAGCCATGCGCGGTTTGACCATGAAGCCTCTTGCCATAAAACATCTTCAACGACTGCAATTCCAGCTGCTCGCAATGTGTCTGCTCCACCAGCAGCAATGGCGTGGGGATCACTTACGGCAAAGACAACCGTTGTAATACCTGCATCGATAATAGCTTGCGTGCACGGACCAGTACTGCCCGTGTGATTACATGGCTCTAACGTCACAACAAGGGTTGCGCCACGGGCTTTATCCCTTGCGTTATTAAGTGCAAGAACCTCTGCATGATCAGGTGAATGCACTCGATTATGAAAACCTTCGCCAACAATTTCACCTGATGCATCCATAACTATCGCACCAACTATTGGATTGGGAGCAGTCTTTCCCAAACCTTTTTCGGCAAGGGCAATAGCACGGCGCATTAGCGGTACGTAATCCATATCTACCCCTACTCTTATATTGAGTGACATAAAGAGTTGCCGGGGTGAGTGCTCTCAACCTTTGATGTTGAAATGCACATAGAAGGTAGGCAAGAACCTACCTCTTGTTGGTTTCCTCTCATCCGGACTTTAACCGTCGGTCCCAGAGTTTCACTGAGTCAACCGATACCTGGCTGGTATCGGGTCGCGGACTATAACCGCCGGTTCGAAATTACATCGACCCCGGAAACAACGTTGCCAGTGTAGCGGGTGCAGCCCGATAGCGAAAACTCTCGGTCTTAGGAGAGTACGGCCGCTCTTCCTGATTCAAGGCGTGCTATCGGGACTCGAAATGGCGAGCAAGAAACATAGTCAAGGCCTAATGAGTTAAAGAAGTGGATACTTCTCGGATCTCCTCCGTGTTCACCACAGACTCCTAATT
>CAYGHJ010000057.1:0-7270 GCA_964349605.1 uncultured Candidatus Planktophila sp.
CGCACGTTGCGCCGCACTGCAAAGGAACTTAATGCGCCACGCTATGAAGTTGCAGAAGCTCTAGAACAAGCTGCATTGAAAGAGTTGCGCGAACGCCAACCTGATCGCGTTTTAGAAACTAACGTTGAGTTTTGGGCCGCCATCATTTTAGATTTTGCAGAAGTTCCATCGCACTTATTTACGTCGATGTTTACAGCAGCTCGTACTGCAGGTTGGTCCGCACACATTCTTGAGCAAAAGCGCACAGGTCGCTTGATTCGTCCCTCGGCCAGGTACATCGGCAAAGCTCCTCGCTCCGCCGAGTCGGTTTCAGGGTGGGATTCAACGGTCGAACAGCTCCATAAGTAAACTCTGCAAGCGGTTTATGTAACCGCAGGGCTTTATAACAATTTAGTAAATCCGGGTACAAACAGGGTAAAAACCCGCATATTGGTTTGCTTACCTACCTATTCACGTGTGGAATGAGCCTACTAACGCATACCCTCGTATGCGTATTTTCCATCCATGGAGGATATACATGAATACAAAGCGTTTTGGCTTTGCTGGCGTAATAGCAGCAGCCGCGCTCGCAGTTTCAACACTTGTCGCACCATCAGCAAGTGCTGCCACAGAGATCGTTGTGTGGGCAGATGAAACTCGTGGGCCAAATCTAACTAAAGTAATGGCAGCAAAGGGTGACTGGGTTCCTGGTTACACCGTTAAGATTGTAACTTTCTCAAGCTACTCGGCTTTAGGCGCAGCACTTGATAAGGCAACCGGAACAACTGGTCCAGATATTTTCGTTGGTGGAAATGACTGGGTAGTGGCTTCTGCAAAGAGCGGAAAGCTAGCTCCAGTTACATTGACAGCTTCACAGAAAGCTCAATTCACCGCGAGCCAACTTTATGACCTTACCTATGCCGGTAAGCTTTATGGAGTTCCTCTGGATATTAACAACGTCGGAATGATTTATAACACGAAGCTTGTAACCACTGCTCCAAAGACTTTCGGTGACATGGTTGATTTCTATAAGGCAAACAAGACAAAGTTAAACCTTAAGAATGGTCTTTGTGTAACTGGCGGCGGAATGTCTTGGGGCGGGCTTTCAGTCTTCTCAGCATTAGGAGCCGATCCATACCAAATGACAGCTAGAGGCAGAGTTGATGTCAATAGAGGTTTCAACCCAACAACCTTCGGTAACAACATGAAAAAGTATTTGATTGATCCAGCTACCGGCAAGAGCAATGGTTTCTGGGCCTCATCAAACACAACATGTAATGACGATTTCTATACTGGCAAAGTTCCTTACTCCATCATTGGTAACTGGGAGTGGAAGACATATGTTGACAAGGGATTTGATATGAACTTGCAACCAGTTCCTAGCGTCAACGGTGGCTACGGTCGCATGTTTGGTAGCGTAAGCGGAGCTTTCCTTACTTCTTTTGCTGACAAGCACGGTGTAGCAGTTGGAGCGAAGTCACTCCTAGTTAACTTCTTCGCATCAACAGCAGGTCAAGTTGCCTACGAGAAGATCGAAGGACGACCACCTGCAGCTAAGGGTGCTCAGGCAGATCCAACTGTAAGTGATGCCCAGAAGGGCTTTGGACGTGCTGCAACACTTGCTGGAATTCCTCAGATTGGCGCAATCTTGGATAACAAGGCTGGCGGATCAACCTACTGGGATTCAAGCGGTGATTACTGGACACAAACCCTAATCAACGGAAAAGATGCAACTGTCGAGGCACGCAAGCTCGCAGCAATTTGGCGAGCAAACGTATCTGCCGCAAAAGCACTCCTATAAAAGGAATCGCTTTACGGTAATAGTTTGTGAAGAATAGGTGACGTGGGTGGGTCAATCTCCCGCCCATGTCACCTATTTTATTATTCATTGCTTTATATGAGAAAGAGCGGTAATCGCCAGTGAGTGGATTAATGCGGGGCAAGTTTGCTCTAGTTGCCAAGATTATTTTTCTTGGGCTCACCACCGCTATTTTGGCGCTATTGGCAGAGAGTGCATTTGCCCAGAAACAGTATGTAATAGGATTGTTTATTCTAGTTGCAGCCCTTGCGCTAAATATTGTTTACCTCACTAGCATTTCAATTCCATTCAAATTTTTCTTACCAGGAATTCTCTTTTTCATAGCATTCGTAATTGCACCAATATTCTTCACGGTACAAATGTCTGGGTTTAAGTACCAGACTGGAAACTACATTGATAAAGCAGCAGCCCTTGAGCAGGTAGTAAGCCTCGGCGCGCAACCCGATGCTCAAGGGACGACCTTTGATATTACAGTCGGTCGAACAGCATCAAACGAGTTTGCGATTCTCGTCTCAGACATAACAAATAATAAGTTTTTCGTATCTACACAGACTCAGAGAATTGATTTTCCTGCAGCCGTTGCGACATTCAATGAATATGGCGTGGCGATAACCGCCCCAGATTTCAACCCGATGTCTGCCGATGCATTAGCTGCCGATGATGCCTATTCAAAGATTAGATATAAATATGAAGGTGACTACTACATCGCAATTGAAAACCAGAACGCTGGTGGTGTTTTTAGGCAGGAGCTGAACTACTCTGCCGAAACAGGCGTGTTGACCAATGTCTTTACAGGCGAGACGTATGTAGATAACCAACGTGGAAATTTTGCTAAGGTTGGAGATCCAAGCGTGATGCTCAGCCCCGGCTGGCGAGCCCCAATATGGTTTGAAAACTACAGCAGGCTTGTGACCGATCAAAAGGTGCGGACCCCTTTGATCAGAGTATTCATCTGGACCTTCTCTTTTGCCGTATTTTCTGTACTCAGCACATTTGCGCTTGGCTTACTTCTTGCTATGGCGCTTAATCGCCATATGAGAGGTCGGCGAATTTATCGCTCTATTTTGATTCTTCCCTACGCAATGCCTAGCGTTATGAGCATCTTGATTTGGGCAGGCATGTTTGATTCTGACTTTGGCGCGGTCAATAGCATCTTGCATACCAATATCCATTGGTTGCAGAATCCAAGCCTTGCCCGCGCAATTGTTTTGCTGGTCAACTTATGGCTGGGCTTTCCCTATTTTTACCTCATCTGCTCTGGATCTTTGCAGGCTATTCCAACCGAACTTTTGGAGGCTGCAGCAATTGATGGAGCCAACCCACGTCAGGTATTTAGGAAAATCACTCTCCCTCTTCTTTTGCAGATTCTTTCCCCCCTTCTTATTGCCTCATTCGCTTTCAATTTCAATAATTTCAATTTAATTTACTTACTAACTGGAGGTGGTCCCACACAAACTCTTAATGGAGAGATTGCTGGAGCGACCGATATCTTAATTAGTTACACGTACAAAATCGCCTTCGGCACTAATTTTCAGGATTTCGGTCTAGCCAGCGCTATATCTGTGATTATTTTCCTCATAGTTGCATCGATTTCTATGTACGGCCTACGGCGATCTAAGGTTATGGAGACTTTCGGATGAGCAAATGGATGAGAGAAAATCTTTGGCGACATAGCATCGCAATTGCCACCTGTCTTTTTTCGCTCTTTCCACTGTATTTAGTCATTCTTTCATCGCTTAAAACCAGTGGCAGTCTGCAAGTCGGATCTTTCATCCCCCATGAAGTCTCCTTGGACAATTTTCGCTTCTTATTCAATTCACCAAAAACGCCTTACCTGCTTTGGTTCAAGAATTCATTAGTTATAGCTTCAACTGTTGCTCTTAGCTCAGTGTTTATTGGCGCAGCAGCAGCTTATGCTTTTAGTCGCTTGAAATTTAAAGGGAAGAAACCTGGAATTCGTCTTTTGCTTTTAGTGCAGATGTTTCCCGCAGTACTAGCCATTTCAGCCGTTTATGTCATCATGGAGAGGGTGTACACCTTTGCTCCTAATATAGGTTTAGGTAGTCAAGGCGGTTTGATACTTGTCTATCTGGGTGGCTCAATGGGAGTTAATATTTGGCTTCTCAAGGGCTTTGTAGATTCGATTCCCGCCGAATTAGATGAAGCTGCCAAAATCGATGGCGCAAGCCCAGTCCAGACTTACTGGTTAATTTTCCTCCCTCTTGCTACCCCAGTTTTAGCAGTTGTTTGTCTATTAAGTTTCATCGGAACATTTAATGAGTTCATTTTGGCTCGACTCTTCCTCGTTGAAATGGAAGGCAGAACAATCGCCGTAGGACTTCAACAATTTATCGGCGGTCAGTACGCCTCCAACTGGGGGCCATTTGCGGCAGGGTCTATTTTGGCATCGATCCCAATCGTTGTTATCTTCCTATCGCTTCAGCGATTCATTGTTAATGGCTTAACTGCTGGATCTGTTAAGGGATGATAAAACGGAAGTCAGCTCTGGCTTTCTTAACTACCCTTTTTCTCGTTGCAACCTCATTCTCATTTGCAGCACCTAGCCCTACAGTAAATATTCAAGTGGGACTGGCTAATGATCTGATCTATTTTGTAATGCCGGATCGATAC
Source organism: uncultured Candidatus Planktophila sp. (assembly GCA_964349605.1). Lineage (GTDB taxonomy): Bacteria > Actinomycetota > Actinomycetes > Nanopelagicales > Nanopelagicaceae > Planktophila. The sequence goes on from CAYGHJ010000057.1 coordinate 4,430, forward strand.
AAGGATGGCAGCAACGCGAATAACAAACTGGCGGGCTTTGATCCGACCGAAACAGCTTTCTATCATGGTGGAGATCTCAAAGGGCTGACGGGTACCTGCGCTTCTGGTGATGATGGCTTAGCTCGAATAAAGGCTATGGGCTTTACCGCAGTCTGGGTGACACCTCTAGTACGGCAAGCAACACCAACAGTTGTATCTGCCGGTTATCACGGATATTGGGGGGTTGATTTTCTTAACGTTGACCCTCATTTGGGTACAAATGCCGATCTGGTTGCCTTTTCGGCATGTGCTAAAAAACTCAAACTAAAATTAATTTTGGATATCGTGACCAACCATGCCGCCGACATCATTCAATACAACGGGAATGAAGCCTATATTCCTGTCAACTGGGCAAAAATTAAATCCCCAAGTTGGCTCAATGACTTAAGTAATTATCACAATGTAGGCGAAACGGGTAAATGTTGGGGAGATGGAGACTGTACGACTCTTGGCGATTTTTACGGCCTAGATGATTTAGCCACCGAAAAACCGGTGGTGTATAGAGGTTGGGCTGATGTTTACGGTCAATGGATTGCGAAGTATGGATTCTCAGGATTTCGAGTGGATACCGCCAAGCATGTTGACACTGAGTTCTTCAAAAACTGGCAACCACTGATTTTACAAAAAGCGAAAGCTGCAGGAATCACTAATTTTACTGTCTTCGGAGAGGTTACAAACCCTACGGCCTTTGGACTTATGACATATGTCCGTGAGAATAAAATTCAGACCGTACTTGACTTTCCCTTTCAAACAAGTGCTACGGGTTTCGCATCGGGCATTAATGATGCCGCAAGCCTAAATACATTTTTTCTTACCGATGACTACTACACGAGTGCAACTTCTACAGCGAACAACCTCGTTACATTCTTAGGAAATCATGACATTGGGCGCGTCGGGTTCCTCTTGAATTCCATGAAGATCCAAACGCCTTTACAGCTTCTAGAACGTGACAAACTTGCTCATGCATTAATGTATTTTTCTCGTGGTATTCCAACCGTTTATTACGGTGATGAAGTAGGTATGACTGGGAGTAACAACGGTGACGATCAAATGGCTCGTCAGGATATGTTCTCCACTCAGGTACCCGAGTGGAGAAGTGAGCTACGTATAGGCGGAAAACCAGTTGGCAAAGGAAACTCTTTTGCTGTTACAAAAATCAATCCACTGGCACAATACCTTACGGTTCTCGCGAAACTACGTGCTGCGCATCCAGCTCTGGCCAACGGCATTATGCAGATACGGCTTTCAAAAGGATCGGTGTACGCGATATCCAAAAAAAATCCAATGGAAAACCGCGAATATGTTGTGAGCTTTAATAATGGAGTGAAAGCTCAAAGCATTGAGGTAAATACCGCGACCTCAACCGGTGGATGGGAAAGCCTTTTAGGGGATATTGCCTTCCAAGCTTCTGGTTCTACATTGAAATTCTCGGTTCCTGCGCTCTCAACTGTAGTTTTTAGAGCGAGGAAATTGATCGATGCAGCGAGTGTGAAGGTGGCGAAGATTTCAGTCACTGTCGATGACATGACGGGGTATTTTCAAGCCAAAGCAAACCTGACTTCAAGAGACCTCCTATCGGTTGCGTTCTTCGTAAAAACACCAACAAGCCCTACGTGGGCTTATCTTGGCACCGACACAAATGCTCCGTATAGCGTATACGTCAACCCAAATGAGATTTTCGGAGAAAGCTTTGAAATAAAAGCACGTGCAACGAATTCGAAAGGAGAAGTTTTTGAACTCCCAAGTACACAATTTTCTATCCCCACATCATGATGGCAGTGAGATTTATGTCAGCAACGATTCTCCAACTATTGGGGAGACTGTAACCCTGCGTGTTCGTGTCCCGAATACATACACCTTTGCAAAAGCATTTGTGCGCTTATATCACGATGGTGAGCCACGGAGTTTTGAATTAAGACCAGGCAAAAAGGGCGATGTTGAAACGTGGTGGTCTGTAAAAGTTGTAATTGAAAATCTCTCAACGCTTTATCGTTTCGTATTTGTCGCCGAAGGTAAATACGAATGGTTGAATGCCGCTGGGTTATTTGATCACGATGTTCATTCGAATAATGATTTTCAGATAATCGCTGTACCGGCGTATCCGCAGTGGATAAAATCTTCAGTGTTCTATCAGATATTTCCTGATCGATTTGCGAAATCTGGGGATAAGAGAGAAATTCCTGACTGGGCAGTCCCCAGAGAATGGAACGATCTGCCCCGTGGTCGCAGTAAATACACCGGCCGCGAACTCTACGGTGGAGATCTAAAAGGCGTAGAACAGCACCTAAATCACGTGAGCGATTTAGGTGTCAATGGAATTTACTTCACACCATTTTTCCCAGCACGGTCAAATCATCGCTATGACGCTAGTAGTTTTGATGAGGTAGACCCTGTACTAGGTGGCAACAAAGCAATGTTTTCTCTGGTCGCTGCGGCTAATAAGCGAAAGATTCGCTTATTAGGTGATTTAACATCTAATCATTGCGGTGCGGGTCACCCATGGTTAGCGAAAGCGCTTAAAGACAAGAAGTCAAAGGAGCGGGGTTACTTTTATTGGGATAAGTCGGTTGAACATGGTTACGTCGGTTGGTGGGATTTAGCATCGCTACCCAAATTGAATTTCAACTCAAAAGCACTTCGCAATGCTATGTATGCGGGTAAAAACTCAATCGTGAAGAAATGGCTCAGCCCGGAATATGGAATGGCCGGCTGGCGAATAGATGTTGGAAACATGACGGGCCGGTTGGGTGCCGATGATATGCACGATGAAGTTATGCATGGCATACGCAAGGCGATGGATGA